>NZNM01000047.1 GCA_002694885.1 Opitutaceae bacterium
AGGTTTAAAAACGCGAGCTATGAAGAGTGGCGTTCGATTTACGATGGCGACGCGGATTTAAGGTCTGAATTTATGAAAGACGACATTGTAGGGAAGGTTGATGAACACACGGCAATGCTAAAATTCACGGTCACTGATGAGATTAGAATGGAAGAGGTAATGGCTAAGCGAATACCGGAGATTGAAGAATCACTCGGCTTATCGCACGATATTTATTCTTTGCAGGCTCGAAGCTAACATTTACATGATGCCTAAAGAAGTGACCGCCAATCAAATCGCCGAAGCACAGAGAATGGCCCGCGAGATGGTCGAAGCCAAACCCAAGGTGATGGGTGAGTAAGGGATGGTTGTGTAACCGTCATCTTAAAAATTGGGCAAAAACTAGGGTTTATCTACGTTTTTGGCGGTTCGTTTATCGTTCCTTATGTTTTTGTAAACATTTAGAAAAGAGCGAATTAACACCAAATAAAACGTAAAGGTATATCAACTACATTCACTCGTAATGAATAGGTCGTCGGTTCGACTCCGATGGGCGGCTCCATTCAAACCCTAAACTTTAAGCTGTATTCTATCCATACAGCTAACTACTACTGTGTGCGGGAGTGTAAGCACCGATATGCCAATCAAAGCCTTCGCTAACCAATCCAGTTCGATACCGTGCACCGAAAAGGGTAAAGCGAAAATAATCCACATTCCAATTAGCGCAATAAAGGTCATTAAACCAGTCAACTGAAGCCATCGAATATTTAATTTGAGATACTGCTTTGAATCTAATAACTGGCTTCCTAAAGTATCGGTAGAAAGTATTCTCAGGGCATGGCGCAAACTGTGCCACAGCGCAAAATAGCAGCCAATCGCCCAAAAGGTGGGAATAAATAAAAACCAGCCGAATAGGGCTACACTTTCGATGCTATCAATGCAGAAGGGACGTATCTCTTTCTTTCTTATACAAAAAGAGGCAGCTAATATTTTAACAGCTGTTAGTCCCAACGGGACCAGGAGAAAAAATAGCGGATAGCTTGAGACCCACTCAGCATGGTAGCTAGCTTGTCTACCGCTGCTTACTAATGCTTCGACTACATTTCGATAGGTATCATTATTCAAATAGCCGGGTACTAAGATAGGAATACTGCCTCGCGATAGAATATGTATTACAGTGAGAACCTTAGAGCGGTAAAGATAAGTTGCTTCGTGGACTTGGACTGAAATGTATCGATCACCTTGGCCCCAATGAAAAACCGTTAATCCAAGGAAAAATAATACTGCTGCTGAAGGTTGGAAATCCCAAAAGATAAAATAAGCAAGTGCTATTAAAGTGTAGATAGCCAAGGCAGTGATACGCTTGGGCCAAGAATCCTTTCGAAGCATACCCCATAATAGCAAATGATCCGCACCACCGTGCGGTATCCCAAATAAAAAAAGGCTTAAAAACAGGGGTAGTAGCTGGAGATATATAGGCCATTCTGCACTATAAAAACCGAGGCCGGCTAAAGGTACGAACAAAATCAAGCTAAGCGTTATTAATCTTAGCGAGTATCTGTTTAGCACAACATGCCGACCTCGTTGCAAGACTGGTACAGGACACCATTCGACCAACTTCACGAAGCAACCCCTCGCCAAGCACGCCATAAGCACAACCCTTGGAGTACAAATAGATTGGTCAGCGTGAAAAACAATATTTCCTCTACCGGTAAATGGCCAATACCCCACCCCGTGCGCGTCGCTGGTGTGATCGACCAAACCCCATTAAGTATTGCGTAATAATCAGCTAAACATAGATAAAAGCTCAATCCAATCCATAGCAGGGCCCAAGTTTTAAAAGATTTAATCAGGGTTCGAGAGCCCAAGCCCCACTGAAGCACTAGCGGGGGGCAGGCCCAAACCAGAATAAGCCCAATGTATGTTCCCTTAACATACATTAAGCTGAGTGCACCGAGCAGCCCGATAAATAATGCCATGATTAGTCCATTATAAGAAAGCCTTAGCCCCGCGTATTTAATGTGCGGCACCCATGAAGTCCAAAGCACTCCTGCTAACGTAGCCTGGAGAAACATAAAAAAATATTCCTCGTAAGGCACGTATCCCAAAACCCCAATTACACCTCCTGTCGGATAGGTCCAAACACCGCGCATAACTAAGTAATTATCCCAGGGAGCCGTATAAACCAAGGCCACTAAACCCATCAAAGCAATCGGCAGGTGCTCAGTTTTGTTCGACTTAGTAAATAAAAAATTTTTGGTGCAGAGCGCTAGGAGTAAAGGCAAACAAATGAAAATAATCAGGAATCTATAATAGGTCATTGATTAATTTTTATAAAATGAGCGGGCAATACACTTGATCAAAAAAAGCATTTTCTTTGACCGCTTCACTGCAGCGCGTGTTTCGTGGTAATGATCTGGTTCAGCACGAATAACAGTACCAATCTCACGATACATTCTAGATGCCCAGCGGACAACAATACGAATCCTCAATGGTAGATAGTCGATACCCGCATCTGCATTGGCATACAATTCATCAGCCATTTGCAGTAGGTGCTCTTTAGCAGCAGTGCAGGCTTTACGTGAATCGCAATCCCCCAGTGTTAAATCCTTTGTCGTAAGCACAAAAGAAAACAAGTCAGCGGGCAGGTAGATTCGATCATTCTCAGCATCTTCAAAAACATCGCGACAAATGTTGGTTAATTGCATGGCGATTCCTAAATTATTAGCGTGCTCAAGCGCTTTCTCATCCTTTACCCCAAAGATTGGGCAGAGCATTAGTCCAATTGTGCCTGCCACGCCATGACAATATTCAAGTAGTTGTGCTTCTGAACTCATCCTCACTGATTGCTGCTCCATGAGCATAGCTTGCATGAGTTCGGTAAGAGGCTTCCTTTCTAGACCCCAACGTGCCTGAAGGAATCGATAATGGTCCAAGAGGTCATGAGGTAGATTATTTTGCCATGCATCCATCGCATCTCGCAGCAAATCTGCATTGCCTTCATCTGCCCAATCATCGAGCGTTCTACAAATAAAATACAGGCGGAAAACAGCATCTGCCTGAGCCTTAGGCAGAAGTAAAGAAGCCAGTGAAAATGTCTTACTCTTTGAACTAAACAATCTCCTTAAATCGCTCAGGCAGTCATCTCTAGCCGGTGGCACGAGTTTTTCTATCAATCGAGCCGATACGACTACTCCTGGCAATCCGGCGCCAGGGTGAGTGCCTGCACCGCAGAAATAAAGATTTTCAAGTTCCTCTGACTTGTTGTGAAAGCGAAACCATGCTGATTGTGTAAACAAAGGAGCGACCGAAAAGCCACATCCCCACAGGGTGTTAAATCTGCCTTCAAAGTCATCCGGGGTGACGTAGTGCGAAACTTCGATACAAGCGCTCAATTCTGGTAGTAGATTGCTCTCTAGTTGCTGCTCTACCTGTAATCTTATTCTTTCACCTGCCTCTTTCCAATCAATGCTTGCCTGCTTGTTCGGGACTGGAGCAAGCACGTAAAACGCATCTCCGCCGGTGGGCGCCATAGCACTATCAGTTGCTGCCGGTCGATGCAGGTAAAGGCTGAGGTCATTAGAAAGAACTTTTTGATCATAGATCTCTTCCAGTAAGTCCTTAAATGTTTCGCCCATAATTATCGTATGGTGTTTTACTTCTGGGTAAGATCGACTCGTTCCAAAATACCAAACAAATAGCCCCATCGAATAAGTGAGCTGATCGATCCTTCTATTTGTCCACTTATTGCGATGCTGTTCGTCGATTAAATCTCGGTATACTTTTGCTGGGTCTGCATCAAAAACAACCAGGTCAGCGCGCTTCTCTAAACCCCCTGCCATCTTAATACCAACAGCTTTACCATCCTCTACTATAACCTGATTCGCACTATAGTTAAGTTCCAATCGGATTCCCTCCTCCTGCATCAGTAAGACCAATGCTTCAACTAGTGACCCGGTACCACCCCGAGGGAACCACACCCCCCACTTGCGCTCAAGATAGTGTATGAGGCAATAAATTGATGTTGTATTCATAGGGTTACCGCCAACGAGCAATGGGTGAATACTAAAAGCCCGCCTCAGGCGCTCATCTTTTAGAAATCTCGAGACCAGTTTATAAACTGAAAGATAGCTTTTAAGAGCTAGTAGGGCAGGAACCTGACGGATCATGGTCCAGAATTTGTGGAACGGTTGGTCTGATAGTTTCTCAAAACCCACCTTAAATATTCTTTTAGAAAAGTTAACTAGGTCGACATATCCATTTCCCTCTCCCGGTGAGAGGCGATTAATTTCTGAAACGGTATCTTCAATACTGCCGCCATAATCGAGCTTAGACCTATCGGAAAACTCAAACCTATACCAAGGTTCAACGGGTAAGAATTCGATGTAGTCCTCACGCTTTTTCCCAAACAGCGCAAAGAGTTCGTCGAACAAAAAAGGGGCGGTTATTACAGTAGGGCCTGCATCAAATTTAAAGCCATTGATCTCATAGACCTGAGCCCGTCCGCCCGCCTTTGGATTATTATCAATTACGGTTACCGCGTAACCGATTCGGCGGAGCCGTAAAGCCGTCGCCATTCCGCCAAATCCTGCACCGACAACTATCGCACTTCGACGGTTTTTTGAGCGACGCGACATGCCAAAATAGAGCTAATCAGACCTATATGACCTACTGACTAAGTACCGACCGGCAGTAGCGAATTAGACGATGGCAATGGTTTGAGTTCTATAAAAGGGATGAGCAATTCTTTGAGTATCACGCAGACTTGCTTAGGTAATGAATCGGCAAGCTGAACAGAATCTGCAACTAAGGACTGTTGATAGTCATTAATATAATTGAAGCACTTGTCGGTAGACATACCATTTTTGGCTAAGTTGTGGTATAAATTTGGGCGACCATTTTTTAGGTCAGATGAATGCTCTCGCCCCGATTTAGTGCCGAGAAAATCGCTCTGGTCGTCTTTTATCTGATAAGCTACTCCTAGGTTTAGAAATATCGTGTTTAGACGATCAACGTCACTTATCTGATTAGCAATTAATGCTATACAGCGTGCTGGTAAGGCAAACAGGGCGCCGGTTTTAAGAGACGCCATACGGTAATAATTTTCAAAGATCAGCTGCTTATTGTTAGCATCAAATTCTAGCTCTGCCACTGCGCCAGATACCGCTGAACTGACTGCTGCAGATATCTCACTAGTCCAAAGCACCTTGGTGGCATCAGATACCTTTGAATAGGTAGCGATCTCGTAAGCTTTTGAGATAAGTAAATCGCCTATCAGAATTGCTTTCGCTTTTCCGTAATTTTTCCAGATCGCCGCACAACCTCTGCGCTCAGTATCCTCGTCTATGAGGTCATCGTGTATGAGGCTGGCCTCGTGCAGTAACTGCGTCGAGGCAGCTATATCCAAAAGTGTGTCCTCGGGCAGCCTGTAGGCCGCACCTAGGTCTAAACAAATCTTGCCGCGTATATTCTGGCTAGACGAAAAATATGGATCATCCGAAAAATCGACCAGTGCAGAGTCACTGAAAAAACAAGCCCTGAGCCGCCCTTCAAGGCGGCCCAGGGTTGAGGTTTTCAAATCCATTGTGTGTAAAAATTAGTAACTTTTACGACACCCTATTCACTGTCACTGGTAGCAGCTACCCAAATTGCGAGTCCAAAAGCAGCTTTGTTCACTAAGTCAGCAAGGTTATAAACTATGTTCAATGTTTCGCTGTCGTTGCTGCCTCCGCCCATATAAGCAAGGAAGTAACCGATAGGGTAAATAGCCCAACCAACGGTTACAATGAGACGAATAGTCTTAAACGCTTTCTGAGAAGCCACGTTACCGCTGTTTTCATTAAGCTGTGAGGCTTCACCTTTGAAGATTTCGTAGATGATGTAGAGCCAGCCTGCCATGCCTACAACAAAACCGAGTGTTGTATTTACATAACCAGCCTCACCTAGGTAACCACCAATCAGCATCACCAGGGATGCGATCAAAAGCTTCCAGAAAACCCGCACACCGACTACTGTTACGGCAGCGAGAATCAAGTAAAACTCCACTATTTGCAGTGGCACAGTTATTAACCAATCAATGTAGCGGAAAACAGTTGGGCTAGATCCTGTCTCAACCCAAACGTCACGCATGTACAGGTAGTGCCAAAAAGCAACACCCGTAACGAGACCTGCAACTGTGAGGGAAGTTTTCCATTTGCCTTTGACGCGATCGCGTTCGACAAAGAAAAACACTGTGGCAGCAAGCATGATTGCAGTCGCTAGCCAGAAGCTGACGCCAACGAAATCACTAGGGTCTAGAGAGCCGCTGTGGGCAACATCCCCAGCAGAATGGGCGTCACCAAAAGCAAACATTGGAAGAAACAGTGAGCTAAGGGTTGTTAAGAATATTTTTTTACTGTTCATTTTTTTTTTAAACGAGGGTTAACAAAATGACACGCGAGTGTCTCGCACCTAATGCGTTTGAGGAAATATCAACGCTTTTGTTGTCATTATTCAAGAGAAACGATACGCTTTTTCGGTCGAAAGGCCAGTCTTGATGAGACTGATTCTAAAAAAATCCGAAAGCGTAGCGTGGGAAATGACGTGAGATCAAATCGCCGAAGCACAGAGAATGGCCCGCGAGATGGTCGAGGCCAACCCCAAGGTGATGGGGGATTAGAGCGGGATGCTACAAATATTTTGTATGCAATCTGTATGCAAACTAGCCTATCTTCTTCCAGTCTTTGTTAATCAACGACTTACAAACCTAACTGGTGCCCCCGCTGGGAGTCGAACCCAGATTTCCGGTTCCGGAGACCGGTGCTCTATCCATTGAACTACGGGGACCGCTAGATTAGAAAGGCGGAGACTCTCAGCTCGAGGCTAATAAAGTCGAGCCTGATTTTCCTATTTGATCATCCTAGAGCTAAAGGCGGATCGCCAACTGCTGGTCGCTATACATGTATCGCTTCGCCCGTCGTCGCGGCAGCCGCTTCCATGAGCGCCTCACTCAAGGTTGGGTGAGCATGAATCGTATGGTGAACTTCATCGATCGTTCCTTCCATTCCCATGGCTAGGCAATATTCGGCTATCAACTCAGTGGCGTCATGCCCTATGATGTGGACACCCAGGATTTCTCCCGTATCCGGGGCGCTCAGCACCTTGACGAAGCCTTCTGCCGCGTTCGAGGCCACCGCCTTGCCTGACGCCTGAAAGGGAAACTTGCCGACCTGGTATTCAATACCTTGTTCCTGGGCCGCTTTTTCGGTGAGACCTGTACTGGCGATTTGCGGATTGCAGTAGGTGCAGCCCGGAAAATTCGTTACTCGCTTGGGTTCGCTTTGGCCAAACATCCCATTGACCGCCTGAATAGCTTCGTAGGTCGCCACATGGGCCAGAGTCGGTGGTCCGATAATATCGCCCGCTGCATAAATGCCTTTTACACTGGTCTGATAGCGACCGTCGACAACGATGAATCCACGATCGGTTTCCAGTTTGACGGAATCGGCTAGGGCTCCGTCCAAATTGGCTTGAACACCGACCGCTTGGATCACGGCATCCACTTCCAACGAGATCGCTTTGCCGCCTTTTTCGTATTCGATTTTTACCGACTTATCGCCAACTTCTGCGGTCTTAATCTCGATGCCGAGCTCGCTCTTGATTTTCTGCTTCTTGAAGGCCCTCTCCAAGGCCTTGGCCACTTCCTCGTCCTCGACTGGCACTAATTGGGGCAAGATCTCCAGTATAGTAACCTCGGTTCCGAACGCATTCAGGAAATAGGCGAATTCGACTCCTATGGCCCCGGAACCGATGATGGCGACCGACTTTGGCTGCTCTTTCATAACGAGAGCCTCCCGAGAAGTCATGACGCGCTCGCCATCAACAGGCAAGAATGGCAGTTGCTTGGCCCGGCATCCCGTAGCGATAAGAATGTTGTCCGCAGTGAGGGTCTCCCCTTTGCGATCGCCTTCTATGAATTCGATCGAGCCTGCGCCCTTCACTTGGGCTTCGGCGACGATGTAGTCGACCTTGTTCTTCTTGAATAGAAATTCGATTCCCTTGGCCATCTGATCGGCCACTCCACGGGATCGCTCAATAACCTTGGCGAAATCGTAATCAACCGAGCCAACCGTAATTCCAAAGGTCTCCGCCTTACCGATGTTGGCCATCAATTCCGCGCTCTTGAGCAAAGCTTTGCTAGGAATGCACCCCCAATTCAAACAGGTACCGCCCGCTCGCTCCATCTCGACGCAGATCGCTCGCTTGCCGAGCTGGCCCGCTCTAATGGCAGCCGCGTATCCGGCTGGCCCTCCTCCAATAACTATGAGATCGTACTTCTCTTCAGACATCGTTCCTATGTTTGAAGGAACGCAGTAGGTGACATGCTCGTCCTTGTCTAGGACAATGATCGCTCGTCAGGGACTAAATATCAATAACGTCGTCGTTATGGTGAATGGCTCGACGCTCAGAATGCGTTTGCCGGCGGACCCTAGGGTCATCCACGGGATTCGCCGATCGTCGTTTTTCGACACGAATTCTGGTTTTGGAACAGTTCGCGCCTCCATTGATCCAGTTGTTGAAAAGCAGATTGAGTAACGTGATGATGAGGGCTCCGAAAAAGGCGTAGCCAAAGCCGTCCACATAGAAGCCTTCCACCAGATAGCCTACAAACGCGTAGAGCAAGGCATTGATTATCAATAGCCCAATCCCCATTGTAAGGACGACAAAGGGTAGTGTAAAAAGGACGAGGATCGGTCTCAATATCGCTGAGAAAATCCCTAAAAGCAGGACCGCCAAGACCAATGAGGTCGAATCATCGTAGTAAATGCCGGGAAGTAGCGAGCTGCCGATGAAAACTCCCAGCGCGCTGACTAAGGCTCTCTTGATAAATAATGCCATTTCGCTTTACGCTCGAGACCAGACAAGGTCATCCCGCGTTCCATTGCCAGCCCAATGTGAGAGCGCTAATACCGCTTCTAAAAAATAATAAGCGAATTGCGGAGGCTGGGAGGGGAGTCGTATCAATTCAACTTCGCAGACTTTAGAATAGCGAAAAACGATCCATGCTGTGGATTTATCCTGTTCCAACCTATGTTCGCGAAGCGAACCCTATTGGCCCTCGCGAACGCGGGGACTCCTAGTCGCGCGAAGCGCGACGTTGACCCATCCATAGTCTATTCGTCACCGCTCCCTAAAAGCCCTATCCTATCCATCAGAGACATTAAATAATTTGCCCTACTGAGGTGAAACGCCTGAATGGCCTTTCTTTTATGCGAATCGCTCTCCTACAGGATCACCTGCGTAATGGCGGTACCGAAAATCAGACGCTCCACATAGCGGAAGGTCTGGCGCAAGCAGGCCTGGAGACC
>NZNM01000048.1 GCA_002694885.1 Opitutaceae bacterium
CAATCATAATGGACAGCCTAGCTTCCCGGGCCCCGAGGTCGCCTCCCGATACGGGAGCATCCAAAGCGCCGATACCTTTCTCGCTGGCGGCTTCCGCGATACGCTTGGCCAGGAGTGGACTCGAAGTCGTCATGTCTATAACCAAAGCCCCGGTCTCAATTGTTTTAAATACTCCGGAATCACCGAAATAGGTTTCCTCAACATCGGCTGGAAACCCCACGATGGTAATCACTACATCCGCATTCTCGGCCGCGGCCGCTGGCGATTCCGCCCAGGTCGCGCCCCGAGCCACCAGATCGTCAGCCTTCGACTGGGTACGATTGAAAACAGTCAACCGATAGCCGGCATCCAACAAATGCCCAGCCATGCTTTTCCCCATAACTCCAATCCCGATAAATGCGATGCACTCTTTTGACATAATTCAAAATCGTTAGCGCTAGATTCTAAAATGGCTAACGAAAACTTATTTAAGACAAGCGCAATATAACCTCCGTGGCTGTTTAACGGGATGATGACATCAATTTTTCATTGTAGGGTCGTCGCTCTCGGCGACCACCCGCGATCTCGCATATGGATCAGCTTAAATTGAAGTCGAGCGTAGGAGCGGGTTTTTCCCGCGACTAAGAAGGGTAGAACAGGCTTCTAGCTTGTGTCGAAACAGGCAAGATGCCTGTTCTACTCTTTGGCGTAAAGCCGCTCCTGCAGCTCGAACTGACCCGCGAATTCATCTTTAGCATGGATAAGTTGACGCCAATAAGCGGTTGCAGAATCAGGGCATGAAGTCACCGCGAACGGCGACCCTACAAGCGCGTTCCCTCAAAATCCTAGATCGCTTGCTTTCCAGAATCCAGATCCTAGAAACAAGTGGAGAATGCCGACCGAAGTTGTCACCGATAGACAGACATATGAGCGAGTCATCCAAGAGGCCGTTGCCCAAGCGGAAGCCTTCGTTTGGATCGCAACCGCCGACATCAAAGATCTGCATGTAGATCGAGGAAAACGGATGGTCCCCTTCCTCAATGTTCTGTCCGATTTGATCGACGACGGTGTAGTTGTTCGTATTATACACGCAAAAGAGCCTGGGCCTGCTTTTCGGAACGACTTTGATCGCTTTCCCAATCTGATTAATGGACTGGAAATGATTCTCTGTCCACGGGCCCACTTCAAGACGGTAATTGTCGATGGAAAAACCGCCTATACAGGCAGCGCCAATCTGACCGGTGCAGGCATGGGGGCCAAATCGGAAAATCGCCGTAATTTCGAGTCAGGCATTCTTTCCGACCAGCCGGAAATCATTCGCCCCCTGATGGAGCAGTTTGACGCTTTGTGGATGGGTGAGCGATGCCAACCTTGCCAACGCAAGGAGCACTGCGTCACTTACCACGAGCTGCTCGGCGGATAGAGCAGGCAATCGTTATCATATTTCTATCGATTCGCCTTTCCACGGCCGGGGGCTCCGTCTAGATTCGGTATGATTTATGAACCTTCAGGACTTCGGAGACAGAATTCGCCATCGCCGCAAGAAATCGGGCCTCACACAAACCGATATCGCCAACGCGGTCCAGGTAAGCCCGCAAGCCGTCTCCAAGTGGGAACGTGGCGAGAACGCCCCGGACATCAGTCTCCTGCCCAATCTTACCCAGCTACTTGGCGTATCCATTGAATGGTTATTAGGCTGCCAAAGTATCGATAAGGATGTCATTGAAGCCACCACCATGGACATCCGAGCCGCTCGAGCCCGTGAAAAGTCCGAGCGTCTCGAGCCTCGCGATTTCGCCAACTGGACCAATAGCGTCTGCTATCAAGTTACTGAGTCGGCACTGCGCTACGGGGGCATCCCCATCAAAACTCGAGGGGCAGGCATCCTCTGCTTTTTCTCCGGCAGCTTTCATCAGGACCGAGCCATCGACGCGGCTCTCAATGCTATCCATCTGCACAATGAACCCCTGAAAATCGGGATGAGCACGGGGATGGTTTATTTCGGCTCCATTGGGCACCCTGACTATGCTCATCCGGACATCATCGGAGAAGCGGTTAGTATCGCCTTGCTCAACTCCGAGTGGGCGGAGAGCCATACGAAAACTTCCACCGCGGTAGACGCGAAAACTATCGACGGATCCAAGCTCAAGGACCGCTCCGACCTCGTCCGACACCAGGCCACCTTCCCCGGCATCAGCCACCAAGTCACCGCCGTCGAGCTGCCTACGAATTTCTGACCTAAGTTCAATAAACCAGTCTCCTTACGCCGTCGGGAGCTCCCAGAACCTAGTCCTAAAATCCATGGACTGGCCCGTTTGTGCAGTGAAACTGATCACGTGATCAGTTTCACTGCACAATAGAGACGGAGCTTTTCGATTAATTAAAAAGGTAGATCTGAAAACCAAGAAGCCGGCTCCAACTATTTGGAGACCGTCTCTAACGGGGTTTTTGGTTAAATTGTCTTGGACTGATTAGGCCTTGCCGAAAATGGTGTTCCCATCCGAGCGAAGATCCTCACAGGCTGTGATCAGGCGGTTAGCCATGCTCTCTTCCGCCTTTTTCAAGTACGAACGCGGATCGTAGGTCTTCTTGTTGCCCACTTCGCCATCGATCTTGAGAACGCCTTCGATGTTTTCGCCGATGTGGGTAACGATGGGTCGCGTAAAGGCGTACTGAGTGTCCGTATCGATGTTCATCTTGACCACGCCGTAGTCGAGGGTTTCGCGGATTTCGCTAAGCTCGGAGCCGGAGCCGCCATGGAAAACGAGGTCCATTTCCGCTTCCGCTCCATGCTTGTCCATAACCGCCTTTTGGCCATCACGCAAAATAGTCGGCTTAAGCTGGACTGCGCCTGGCTTGTAGGCCCCGTGCACGTTGCCGAAAGTCGCCGCGAACAGAAAGCGTCCAATAGGTTGCAAAGCCTCATAAACTTCCAGCATGTCTTCCGGCGTCGTGTATAGCTTTTCAGCGGGTAGACCAGACGTATCGTGTCCGTCTTCTTCACCACCTACGCAACCTGCTTCCACTTCTAGGATGATGTCGAGCTCGGCACACTCTTTCAGGAGCTCCTTGGAAATTTCGAGATTCTCATCCAAAGACACGACTGATCCATCGAACATATGGGACTGGAAAAGCGGGCCTTTTCCTTCGGCAATGCGCTTCCGAGACGCTTCCAGGAGTGGCTTGAGAAATCCGTCCACCTTTTCCGGATGGCAATGGTCCGTGTGCAGAGCGACCAGTACATCGTACTTCTCCGCCAAAACATGGGTGGCCTCGGCAAGTACGATGGCCCCGAAGGCCGCGTCCTTTACACTAAGACCAGAAGCGAACTGGCCGCCTCCGGTAGAAACTTGGATGATGCCATCCGATTTCGCATCTGCGAACGCCTTGAGGGCGGCATTGATGGTCACGATCGAGGTGATGTTTACCGCTGGGTACGCATAGCCGCCTTTTTGAGCGGCATCCAGCATGGCTTCGTATTGCTTAGGTGTAGCGACAGGCATGGTTCGTGATGCTGTTTCGTTTAGTTCGTTTTTAGGAAGGCATTCTACCCGAATCGCGGCAAATCGCCCCGATTTCCCGGGAAAAACCCACCATGAAGCGCAAACCGCATCCTCTGTCCAGCGTAGGATTACTGCAAAACAGCTAGCTATCGTGAGGCGACTGGTACCTCGCCAATTGCGAACACAATCTACTCAACTAGAATCTGGACGAATACCCTACAAGTGGGATACGCATTAGCAACACTGTCCAACACCCATCTGACCGCTCCAATGAAATCTCTCCACTGTGGGCCCGGACGATTTCTCGAGTAAGACTCAATCCAAGCCCCCCTCCGCTTTGAGCGCCGCGAGAAGAATTGGCTCTATAAAATCGATCGAAGATCTTATCGCGATATTCTTCGCCAATCGCATCGCCTTGATTCCAGACTAACGAAGCACATGGCCCAGTTTGGGTAACTCGATCACACCCTTCTGGATGCCGTCGATCGCCTTGAAGTAAAAGACAACACCTACATCATCTACACGACCGACCATGGCACGCCCGGTAGAAACTCACCCTTGAGCGGAGGCAAAGGCATGGTTTGGGAAGGTGGCCTGAGAGTGCCTTTCATTATAGCCAACCCCGGCATTCAACCAGGCGTCTGTTCCTATGTTCGGGTATCCGCGATGGATCTACTACCCACCTTCGCTGAATGGGCAGGTGTAAAAGAAGAACTTCCATCTCTCGTAGAAGGAGGGAGTCTTGCTTCATTATTGAAGAACAAAGGGCAGGGCTCCGTAAACAGACCACGAGAAGAATTCGTGTCCCACTTTCCTCACTACGACAAAGATCCTCAAGGTCCCGCTTCCGCTATCATTCTGGGAGATTACAAACTTATACGCGTTTACGAAACGGGGGAACGCAAGCTATTCGACCTATCGGAAGACCTAGGCGAAAGCGACAACTTAGCCAAAAAAATGCCTGGCAAAGTAGCGGAACTCGATCGACGCCTCACCGATTACCTTGAGAGCGTCGATGCGAAATTCCCAACACTCAATCCTAACCACGACCCAAATGTGACCGCTGGCTCTCTCCCCGGAGAAACCCGACGAGGAGGCAATCGCGGAAGTCGGGAACGACGCGAAAATCGTGAGAGCAGAAATCGCGGCGAGAGATAACGATTTTCTTGGGCCCTCCCAGATCGCAGAAAAATTATTAGATATCCAATCCAGATAACCTAAGCTGATCCACGCTCGTGGCCATCTGCAGACCACAACCGTCCACCATGAAATACCTCCCTATCACCCTTCTGTTGATCTCCGCTTCCCTCTTCGCTGATGGGAAGCCCAACATCCTTTTTCTGCTTTCTGATGACCAAGACTGGACCGAAACCTCCGTACAGATATATCCCGATATACCCGAGGCGAAAAGTCCGCATATGCAAACTCCGAACCTCGAGCGTTTCGCGCTCCAAGGCATGCGTTTCAGCCAAGCCTACGCCCCAGCTCCCGTTTGCGCTCCTGCGCGTATCAGTCTGCAAACTGGTAAGAGTCCCGCACAGCTGCATTGGACCAAAGCCTCCCGGCCCTTCACGGCGGCGGACGGTTTTAAACTGATTCCACCCCAATATATTCGCAACATTCCGGAGTCCGAAATAACGATCGGCGAAAGGCTTCAATCTGCTGGTTATGCGACCGCCCACTACGGCAAATGGCACATCATTGGCTGCGGACCGGAGAAGCACGGTTACGACGAAAGCGATGGAGAAACCAGTAACGGCGATGCCGCCCCTCACAAGGGCGACAATCCGGTAGATATTTTCGGTATGGGGAGACGGGCCGCCGCTTTTATGGAAAAAAGCCAGAAGGCCGGGAAGCCCTTCTTCATCCAAATGTCGTATCACGCTCTTCACTTCCCTGAAAACGCCAAGCCCACAACCCGGGCCAAATATGAGAAGATCCTGAAAGGTGGGAATGAAAAATCGATAGGTAGAGCCGCTTTAGCCGAAAACCTAGACGAAGGAGTCGGGTTGCTGTTGGAGAAAATCGACGCTCTCGGCATTGCCGACGAAACCTACGTCATCTACATGTCCGACAACGGGGGAGGAGGCAATTCTCGCAGCCGACCCATAAGCGGTGGGAAAGGTGATGTTAAAGAAGGAGGTATACGCGTACCTTTGATTATTCGCGGGCCCGGTATCGAGGCAAACTCATGGTCTCACCAGGCAGTCGTCGGCTTCGATTTGTACAACACTTTTAGCGAATTAGCAGGGATCGAAGAGCCTGCGCCAGCTAACACCGAAGGCGGCAGCTTCGTTCACTTGTTGAAGGGGGAAGAACGCACTATAAAACGGCCTCGAGAGGAACTCGTCTTCCAATTTCCCCACTACCAAGGAGACACGCCCCACTCTGCTATCATGCTAGGGAACTACAAGCTTCTGCGCTTCTACGAGACCGGAAAGCTTGAATTGTATGATCTTTCCAAAGATCTCAGGGAGAGTGCCAATTTGGCAGATAGAATGCCCGAGAAAACCGCCGATCTTCGTGAGCGACTCGATACCTATTTGGCGGCAATCGATGCCGGTATGCCTGAAATCAATCCCCAATACGATCCCTCCAAACCGCCGGAAATTCGGCGAGACGGCAACCGTGAGCGCAACCGCGACCGCGGGAATCGGCAAAACGATCGACGTCAACGGGATCGAAACTGACACTCCCACGATCTTATGAAGCTAAATTCTCTCATTCTATCAACTTGCGCGCTCCTCCTTATCTCAACGACCTTCGCCCAAAACCGACGAGGGCCCAATACTCCAGAGGGCATCGTCAAGCCGCGATTGTCCGACACCGTCCCGGTCAATATCTATGCGGACAATTGGTTTAAACTCTACATCAACGGTAAGCTAGTGGCTGTGGATTCCATCGATTTCATGCCGCACAACGTGATCTCGGTAGACATTCTACCCGAGTACCCGATGACCATCGCTGTGATGGCCAAGGACGGCGGCTATGCGAAGACCGGTCTCGAATATAACAACAGCAATATCGGGGACGGCGGATTTATCCTGAAAATCGGGTCCGATATCGTCACCGACGCTTCATGGAAGGCGAAGAACTTCTTTTACGGCCCGATCGGGGGAGACAAGGCTAATCCCCGCGTGCAGCATATCGACATTCCGGAGGATTGGTATGCGATCAATTTCGATGATTCCAGCTGGGAGCAAGCCACGGAGTACTCGGAAAGCGCCGTTCGCCCTCGGGGTACCTTCGCCGAGACGGATTTCGACGGAGCCAAATTCATATGGACCGGAGACCTGGACCTAGACAACACCATCATCTTTCGCAAACGCGTCGAACGACCAGGATGGAAGCCTCGTTGGAATGTCGGTGAGCGCTGAACGCTTTTTAGAATTTCCTGAAAATTAGTGAGCGAAACTTTTTTCCAATTTTTCGGTTCACAGTATAATCATTTCACTCGCACCCACGTTATCCAGCCAGACGATAGGTAGTAAATTTGATCAGCCAGCGCGAGCGCGGAGCGAACATAAATTCTCGGTCCCTTTCGATAAGTTGCCGCCCCGATTCGCTAGTGATTTCCAAAATTGGAAAAAAGCGCAAAAAAATTTGAATGCTTGCGAGAGCAGCGTGTCTAAACCCGAAAAATGCGAAAACGTCGAGGCTACTATACATTAGACCAGCTGCTCCGCTTGAAGCGATCGGAGCGACCTAGCGAGGCGTTTTGGAGTGTATTCGACCGGGATTTGCATCGAAAGCAGCGCCTATTGCTCCAGGAGCAATCAGTAGAAGACAGCGAACTCTACGCCGCTCCCTGGTCGCGGACGCGGAAGCTGGCAACCGCGTTTACAGCTATCGCGGCTTGCTGGGCCGTTGGCTTTGTCGCCTTGAATCTAGGGAAAGCGCCCGCCTCCGAAGAAGTCGCGGGAGCCAACTCGTTAGCCTCTGTTTTAGAGCAAAACCCGACAATATTGCAGTCCAGATCGGATTCAACCGATTTCGAAGAAGCCCTCTCTCCATTTCTCGAAGTGGCCACCCCTGTAGAACTAATCGAGCAGGGTGTTTCGTCCGAACCGCTGCTGGCTAGCGCCAGGACCGAAAACGGCACTGCTCGGAAACCGCAATATTTCGTTCAAGCTTCTTACACGCTGGAGCTCGATACGATTATGGAGCCCGTTAATTTTGAAGACGCGATTGCATTCAATGCCGACGAAAGCGTTACACGAACCATCTTAGAAAAGTATACTCACCCTTTGAGCGATAGAGGATGGAAATACGACCAGTATTTGGCGAACCGTTCTGATCCTCTGAATCGAATTTCAGCTGCCGCCTTCGACCTGGAAGTGTTCGATCGCGAAACCCGCCGCGACCGCAAGCTCAACAAGCTGACGTTGAAGTTCTGAGCTGCGCGGGCTGAAGCGCCGCGCTACCTTCTGAAGCTTGCCATTTTTGAAGGGTCCTGCGATCTGTAGGCCGCTTTATGAAACTGGCCCAGAGAATCAGCAATTTACAGCACGAAGGCGCCTATCGGGTAATGAGTCTGGCTCAATCGCTCGAACGCGAGGGCAAAGACATTGTCCATTTGGAAATCGGCCAGCCCGACTTCAAAACATTTCCAGAAATATCCGAAGCCGGCAAACGTGCGATCGATGAAGGCTACACGCGCTACAATCCTTCGGAAGGCTACGGGGACCTGAGGGAATCGATCGCAGAATTCTCAAAGCAGCGTGGCATCCATTCTCAGCCTTCCCAAATCGTAGTCGGGCCAGGAGCCAAGCCTGTGTTGCTCTTCCCTCTAATGGCCTTGCTGGAGGAAGGGGATGAAGCCCTATATCCAGACCCTGGATTTCCTTCCTATCGAGCGGATATCGAAATCGCTGGAGGCACTCCCGTTCCTGTACCCCTAGTCGAAGCCAACAGCTTTTCTTTCGATCTCGAGGCATTGGAAGCAAGAATCACCGAAAGAACTAAAATCCTGATACTGAATTCGCCGGCCAACCCAACCGGAGGAGTCATCTCCAAGCCCGACTTAGAAGCCATTGCCGCCCTAGCTCAAGAACACAAATTCTATGTATTGAGCGACGAAATTTATTCGCGGTTGGTCTACGACGACTCCCCTGCTGAAAGCATTTATACCATCGATGGGATGCCGGAGCGAACTATCATCGTCGATGGTTTTTCTAAGTCCTACGCCATGACGGGTTGGCGGCTCGGCTACGCGATCATGCCCAAGGCTCTCGCAGCCAAGGTCTCGTTACTACTCACGCACGCTGTCGGTTGCACGGCTGGCTTCACGCAGCGGGCAGGGATTGTCGCGCTTCTGGAATGCGACGACGATGTATCCAAAGTCGTTCAGCAATACCAAAAGCGGCGAGACGCCTTTGTCGCTGGACTGAATAGCGTTGACGGCATCCGCTGTCGCCTCCCGGAAGGCGCTTTCTACGCCTTTCCCAATGTGTCGGCGATCGGTATTCCTTCGACGACGCTGGCCGACCGCTTGCTCAACGAAGCTGGAGTGGCCTGCCTTTCAGGAACGGACTTTGGGCCCAATGGTGAAGGGTATCTGCGTTTCACCTACGCCGCATCGCAAGCGGAGCTCGATGAGGCGGTCAGACGCGTTGGCGAATTCGTAGCTGGGCTGTGATCGCTCAAGAGGCAGGGAGGGAGGGCTCGGTACTCCAGTAAAACATTGTCGCGGGCTGAAGCTCCGCGCTACTTTTGGACCCGAACCTAGGATTCTTCCTCTGCGTCCATTTTTTCAAGCATGGCTTTCGCTGCTTTGTAAGCTCGAGGACTGTCTTTGCGCCTTATGGATGCATAACTCTCCCGCGCCCTATTCCGTTTGTCTAGATGCCAATAGGCATTGGCCTCGAGTACTTGGGCCCATGATCGCACTTCCTTCCTAGGTTCTTCGACACTGTTCAGGAGCGCCTCGGCTATTTCCAAGCCAATCTCCGGATTTTCCAAATGTATAGCCGTATTGCCCATGTGGATCGAAACCCAGTCCTTCATGTCATGCAGGTAGGAAACTTCGGGGAGAGATAGAGCTCGCTCATAGGCCTCGAAGGCCTCCTGATAACGTTCCTGTTTTCGTCGCAAGTGACCCAGCAGAACGACCGCATCTACATTATTGGGGAAGCGTTCGAGGAAACGATTGAGGATCTCCCCAGCCTTTTCTTTGTCCTCGAGCAACTCCCACTGAATACCAATTTGATAGTAGAGGCTTTCGTATTTCGTTAGGAATCCCTTCGTCTCGGCATCATGCAATTGCTGAAGCCCTTTTTCCATGTCTCCAGAGAAGCGCAGGAGCATAGCAATGGGCTTCAAATAAGCCGGAGCTTCGTCTAAGAAACAATTAGCCACGCCGAGTGGCATTTTCGCATCATGAAAATCCGGAAACTCCTTGAGAATCCCTTTCAAATGAGCCAAGCCCGAATTGGCCTTGAAGAAACCGCCCAGCCATCGCCCATTTTCGATATAGTAACGGGCTAGGTTTAGCTCGCACATAGCCAGAGCATAGCGAGCGGTTGGATCAGACTCGTTATCCGAATAGTAGTCTTTGGCCACTTCAATCGCATCCTCCGAGGCCTTTTCGAATTGTTTCGCCAATTCCTCGTCGGTGCCACCTGCGTAGCCATCCAGTCGAAATAGGCGGGCCGCGTTCAAGCACGGCCCCAACGGCGAATCTGGATAGGAATCGGTTATCTCATCGATCAATCCTGCCGTACTCGGATCCAAATTGTATCCGAGATCCATGACACGCTCGATCTTTTCCGTGGGAACGCCCAAATAGAACTCTGATTGCTGGGCAAAAAGCGATTGGCAGCAAACGGTGATTCCCAACGCAAAAAACTCCAAGCGCCAGACCGGCATTTCAAATCCTTTAAGCATCTCTCAACCCAACCTCCCGAACGTCAGTCGTTCGTTTTCAATTTCAAGCTAGATGGCGCTTCGAGAGTATCTGGAATATCCGGCTTGGGCATCTTTCGCACCAAAGCCACTCGAAAGCCGATGTTATTGTTGTATTCATGGAGTGGAAACCAGTTTCGATTAGCGATACGGCACGCATACACCCATTCCGATTCTTTAGGTAGTCGAAATTCCAAGGGTTCGTCCAAACCTTCCGGCAACAGATTCGTAAGCTCCACGCAAAAGGCTTGGGCATCTATCCAGGAAACCTGTTCTACAGGCAAACCATCCCCTTCCTTAACGAAAAATGATGGATTCAATCCGATGATCGATTCATAAATTCGTTGAGTAATTGGGATCTTCCCTAGCCAGAATCCTTGCGGAATCTCGATCAGCACAGGCGAGTCGCGATTGCCGAAATTGAAAGATCCTTCGGGCACCCAAAGCATATCCAAGGAAAAACCTTCCTCTTTTTCGAAGGAAACGGGCGAGCCCGGTTCCGGCTTTTCCATGCCAGTATCGCCATCCAGCCTAACCTGTTGGAAGTCGTCCTCAGGGACCGTATGACCCTCAAAGGTTTCATCACTTTCCGAGCCCGCAATGATCGCGCCTTTGAGATCTTTGCCTTCAACACCAAATCCACCGAGATTCGAATCCCGCATGATCAGCTTCTTGCTGCGATGCTCGTCATTCGATGACCGACCCCGTTCGATGTAATCGATCATCTTATTAGTGGCAAATCCTGGGACGACGATCTCCTCGGGACTGCTGGTATCCAATACTTGCTGAGCTGCGAAAAACTCTTGTACGGAACGATGCAGGAAGCGGTAACTACGCTCTCCGGCCCCAAACTCGTGTCTTTGGAGCAACGAATACGGACCAAATGTCATCAGCTGGAGTTGAAAGGGATCTTTGTCCGCGGGAAGCCACCCCAGAACTCTATGTTCAGACACTGAATACTGACCCAGCCCCATCATTCGAGTGGAAAGGATTTTGGCAAAATCGTAGAGCGACTCGATGGTCAATAGCGGATTGTCTCGTTCAGCGGCAACCTCGCTTTCCTCGACTAGCCATTGCACGGATGCGATTTCCATCAACGCGTATTCGTCGGGAATGGGTCCATCATTATCGAAAAGGAATCCGACCAATGATGGCGACTGAGGACGGTGCTTCAGAACGCCGAGATTTGCCACTTGCTTGGCAGCGTCTTCACGCTCTCCCTTCCGAAATAGCCGCTGTTTCCACTGAGCCGGATAGCGACTGTCCAAATACATATCCACTTGGTCGGTGTCGAAATCCAGCATGACCATTAGCGGGCAATCGAAATCGCCAACCTTGCCCCCTTCGTCCCCGGTTGATTGGTCGCTTATTTGCTCGAAGAAATAGCGATTGTCGCAAGCGATCACAACTCGATTGAATGACTCGCTCGCTTCCAAGAGGTCCAGCAAACGCTGGCGAGGCGAGGATCTCGCTTCGCGATCTTCATCCAAACCGTCTAGGAGCAAGACGCACTCCGATGGATTATGTATGGAAGCGATTTTATCTAGCGTATCTAGCCCCAGTCGAAACAGCTCGCACCGAGCAGGCCGATCTCGCGATTCCAGAATTTGGGACAGCCTCAACAGGGAAAGGAACGATGTCTTGCCCAAGCCAGAATTCCCCAGGACAAGCAATTGGTTGCCTCCTTTGATCGATGGGTCGATGCCGTCCCCCATAAATAGATTGATGGCGTCGAATGCCGAACAAGCGGATTTGCCCGTATTCCCTGTGTGGTCCTGGTACCGGCAATTCGGTTCGATGTAGCAACGGACGAGCTCAATGGGGTCATTGAAAATATCGCTCAGCATGCTGATCGAACCAGGATGATTCTTTTCCGCATTCCACAGCGTGTCCCCTTGTGGCTCTAGCCGATCCGAAGCGATATACATAGTTAGATCTTCTCAGATGTCTCCACTGGCATCAACGAGCATAAGTAGGCGCATATTTAGCGCTATCAACACCGTAATTGTCGGGGTGGCGATGGGAATTAGGATCTCGCTCAGTGAAAGGACTTCGCCTTCGGCGGAGCTGTGGAGATTTGGGTGAGACTTCGTCTCAGAGTCCTACCGACGCGGATCGCAGGCGAGCCGCCTGCTGTGATATGAGAAAATGATGGTGGTATTGCAGGCGAGTCGCCTGCGATCCGCGTTTTGGCCCGGCAGGGATTGGCTTCGAGACTTCATCGCTTCGGTCCTGCGGACCCGCGCTACGCGCGTCCCATCTCCGCTCGCACGCTCGCTTCGTCAAACCCCGCGGGATTCTAATCCCTGCCATGCGCTCGCAGGAAAAATACGGTTCCTTCTGGGGCCACGTTCTACTCTAAGAGCAGTGTGGCAGCCCGGCAGGGATTCGAACCCCGACTGACTGGACCAAAACCAGCTGTGCTACCGTTACACCACCAGGCTATTGAAGGCCGGATAAATTGCGGAGAGTCTCCAAGGCGTCAAGCGCCGAAATTAACGAAGAATGCCAAACCAAGGATTGACGATCCTAACGCGCTGTGGCTTAACGCATTTTTAATGTCCACAGACTCAAATCCCGTCGCCGAACCCAAATATAAACGCATTATTTTAAAGTTGAGCGGCGAGGTCCTGCGCTGCTCCATAACCGGCGATCCGATTGACTGGGATACCTTGGCCCGGATTTGCGAACAGATTAAGGATATTCGTTCGCTCGGAACGGAAGTTGGGATCGTCATCGGAGGCGGCAACATCTTCCGCGGGCTTTCAGGCTCCAAAGACCGAGGAGTCGATCGCACGACCGGGGATTATATGGGAATGCTCTCAACAGTCATCAACGGGTTGGCCTTCATGGAGTGCCTGGAAAAAATGGGAGTGGTCACGCGCGTCCAAACCTCGATTCCTATGAATCAGGTTGCCGAGCCTTTCATTCTCCGTCGCGCCATACGCCACCTTGAAAAGGGTCGGGTCGTCATTTTCGTGGCTGGGACCGGCAACCCCTATTTCTCGACGGATACTACGGCAGCTCTTCGAGCCAGCGAACTACAGGCAGAGGTCATCATGAAGGCAACCAAAGTCGACGGGGTATACGACAAGGACCCGATGAAGAACGACGACGCGGTGAAGTATGATCAATTGGGCTACATCGACGCTCTGCAGCAGCGCCTCAATATTCTCGATTCCACCGCCTTTTCACTTTGCATGGACAATGAAGTGCCCATCCTGGTCTTCAGTTTGAACGAGGAAGGCAGCATCCGCCGGGCTATTCTTGGCGAAAAGGTCGGTACGCTGGTTTGTTCTGAAACCTAGCCATCCAGCCCACCAATTCTGAGCCAACTGACATCAATACCTATACCCTAAAAGATTATGGACGAAGACGAAATATTTCTGCAATTCGAAGATGGATTGGAAAAGGCGGTCGAGCACGCTTCCAAAGAGTTTTCCAACGTCAATACCGGCAAAGCTAATCCACAAATGGTCGAGGGGATTATGGTCGATGCTTACGGTAGTCAGATGGCCATTCGCGACATGGCGGCTATCTCTACGCCAGACAATCGCACCATCGCCATAACGCCTTGGGACAAAGGGACCCTTCAAGCGATCGAGAAAGCCATCCAAGTATCCAATATTGGCATTACACCTGCAATTATGGGAGACGTCATCCGTCTGCCTTTACCTGAGTTAACCGGCGAACGGCGTCAGGAGCTCGTAAAGCTGGTTAGCAAGCATGCTGAAGACGCGCGCGTCGGTGTTCGCAAAGCTCGACATGACGCCATGGACAGCATCCGGAAACTACAGAAAGATGGCGGAATCTCAGAAGACGATCTAAAGCGCTGCGAGAAGGAAATCCAAACGGAGACCGATAACTCGATCAAGAAAATCAACGAACTCCTCGAAGCCAAAGAGAAGGACCTTCTACAGGTATAGGCGCCCGCGGCGCCAGTTTTTAGTCTGTAGGTTTCTACTCGGACAGCCGAAAAGCTAACGGCTGATCAGCTACCTGCTAAACAGCTCTAAAAGTGAAACGCATCGTCATAAAGCTAGGTACCGGCATTCTGACCAAAGGTATCGGCAAAATCGATACCGATCGGATTGCTTCGATTAGCCAGCAGGTGCACGAGCTCAAGGAACGGGGGTTCGAGCCTCTCATCGTCAGTTCTGGGGCCATCGGCATGGGGATGGGGGTCTTGGGCTTGAAGCGCCGCCCCTCCTCGCTGGCCAAGCAACAGGCTTGCGCCGCCATCGGACAAAGCCGTCTTATCCAATGCTGGCAAGAAGGGCTCGACCCATTTGGCCTGGTTGCTGGTCAAGTGTTGCTGACTCATGAAGGTCTGAGAATCCGGAATCGCTACGTAAATGCCAAAGCTACGATCGACCAGCTGATCAATTGCGATGCCATTCCCGTTATCAACGAAAACGACACGGTCAGCGCCTTCGAAATCAAGTTCGGCAACAACGACATTCTCAGCGCCATGGTCGCCAGTCTAGCGGAAGCTCGTCGGCTCTTCATCCTATCCACCGCTCCCGGACTGATCGATATGGACGGAACCGGTGAGATCATCCCGATAGTCGATGCCGTCACTCCAGAAATCGAGGCGATGGCCAAGGGAACCAACTCGCTCACCGCCGTTGGCGGTATGATTCCCAAGCTTCAGGCTGCTAAGCTGGCGACGGCCGCGGGTTGCGAAACAATCATCGCCGATGGCTCCGAAGCGAACGTTATTTCCCGGCTGATGGATGGCGAAGCGCTGGGCACTCGATTCGAGGCCAGCGATGCTCCCCTCGTATCCAAGAAGCGCTGGCTTGCCTACTTTCAAAGGCCAAGTGGATCCATCCAAATAGACCAGGGAGCCCGCATCGCTCTGATCCGCGACGAACGCAGTCTGCTGGCCGCGGGAATCGCCAAGTGCGAGGGTGACTTTCACGCCGGCGATGTCATCGACGTCTTCGACAGCGAAGGCTATGCGATTGCCCGAGGCGAAAGCGCTTTTTCCAGCCACGAGATTCGGCAGATCTCCGGAAAAAACGCCTCGGAAATCGAAGCGCTCTTTCCTGACAAAAAGCGTTTTGAGGTCATCCATCGGGACGCCCTGGTTCTGCTTTAGCAGGATGCATATTCAGGCCACAAGGTAGGGAGGACCGTCTCTGTCCTCCGATCTCGTCCACAAATGGGGGACCGAGACGGTCCTCCCTACCTAGGCCACCACAGTGATTCACTTGTTGCTTATTGATTTTCTCCTCAGCATCGTTGTTCTCCATATTCGTTTCCCATGGATTTCGACCTGTCTCAGCCAAAGACCGCTTTCGAGATTCCTCCCATCGATTTTAGGGAGGATCTCAACGACGAGCAATATGCCGCCGTCACCGCGGAGCCCGGACCCCTACTGATTCTCGCTGGGGCGGGAAGCGGTAAGACCCGCACGCTTACTTACCGGGTGGCTTACCTGCTTTCCAAAGGCGTTGATCCCAAAGACATTCTCCTGCTCCCCTTTACCAACAAAGCGGCTAAAGAAATGCTCAGCCGCGTGGAAGATCTAACTGGCTATGAGCCTCGGCGCTTCTGGGGAGGAACCTTCCACAGCATTGGACATCGTCTTCTGCGAATTCACAGCGAAGCAGTCGGTCTCGCTAAGAACTTCACGATCTTGGATGCCGGAGAAGCCGAGACCGTCCTCAAGCACGCCGTGGAAGCGGTCGACAAGACCTTTTTCAAGAATAAGACTCATCCCAAGCCTGGTCCGCTCTCCTCGATTATCAGCATGGCTCGCAACACCTGCTCTTCGATCGAGGAAACCATCGTGCACTACTACCCCCAGCACCACGAGCTCATAGAAAACGTACAGTCGTTCGCCAAGGCCTACGAAAGCCGAAAGCAGGAACAAAAAGTGGTGGACTACGACGATCTGCTGACCAATTGGCTTAAACTTATGGATACGTCTCCCGAAATCCGGGAATACTACAATCAGCGATTCAAACATACGCTAGTAGACGAGTATCAGGATACCAATACACTCCAGGCCAAAATCGTAGAGATCATGGGCGCCAATCATCAGATAATGGCTGTTGGCGACGATGCTCAATGCATCTACTCATGGAGAGGGGCCAACTACGAGAATATCATCACCTTTCCTGATCGGCATCCGGATACGCGTATCCTAAGAATCGAGACGAACTATCGCAGTACACCTGAAATTCTGACATTGGCGAATTCCGTAATTCAAAATCGGGAAACCCGGGGCTTCGACAAAGAGCTACGAGCCTTCAAGCCCTCCAGCCAAGTTCCCTACGTGGTGCAAGCCATGGACGGGAAGGAGCAAGCCCAGTTTGTCATTACCCGAATTCAAGGCCTCCTCGAGGAGGGTCGCGACCCGAAGGAGATCGCCATTTTGTACCGGGCCCACTACCAGGCCTTAGATATGCAGATGGAGCTGTCTCGAGCAGGAATCGCTTATCAAATCACGAGTGGTGTCCGCTTCTTCGAACAGGCCCATATCAAAGATATGGTCGCCCACTTGCGACTGGTCTACAATTCCAGCGACGCGCCCAGCTTCATGAGGCTGGCGACTTTGCTACCAAAGATCGGGGAAAAGAGCGCTCAGAAGCTCTTCGCACTGGCCAAGGAAACCGCTGAAAACTCTCAGAGGGACTTCATCGACATCCTCAATGATCCCAAGGTGGTCGCCAAAGTTCCCGCCCCGGCGCGAGATGACTGGGAATCGCTTGTCTTGAGTCTGCAGGACATGAAGCAAACCAACGATAGCGGCAC
>NZNM01000049.1 GCA_002694885.1 Opitutaceae bacterium
CGGCCTCATTGCGACCCAACATTGACATACTATACAACATTAACCACATTATCAATACGTCCAGACTAACGAAAGCCATGGCTCAGTTTGGTTAACTCGACCAAGTTTGAGAAAAAGTCCTATACTGGATTAAGGCACAGGACCTTATGTTATCGCAAGGTTTAGCGGCTCGCGAATAGGCCGGTTTCGATCGTATTCAAATTACTGACAGCTCTCGCATACCTCGGGCTCTTCCGCCGTGGTTTTGCCTTGGGCGACGACGCCTCCGCCTTCACTTGAGCTACGGCGTGACGGATCTTCGTTATTGGATATTCTCGTTGGTTCCGGTTTTAACTCAGTGGGATCACTGGCATGACTCGCATATTTCAGGTTCAGTCGTGGTACCCTTCTGCGCAATGACGCCTCTTAATTCTTTTTTTGCGCCAACAGTAGCCTTCTCGATGTTCGAGGCTCCTAGGGTGCGGAGATAGTAAGTGGTCTTGAGTCCGTGTCTCCAGGCGGCCCGGTACATGTGGGACAGGGTCTTCATGTCTGGCGTGGCTAGGAACAGGTTGACGGATTGGCTTTGGTCGATCCACTTCTGGCGTCTTGCCGCGGCCAATACGAGCCAGCTGTAGTCTACGGCAAAAGCTGTCTTGTACTTCAACTTGATGTCTTCGGGGATTTCCTCGATTTCGTCGAGCTCGCCATCGAAGTACTTCAAGTTGTTGAGCGTGTCCGTGTTCCAGAGGCCGCGAGCTTTGAGGTCGCGAACCAGGTGCTGGTTGAGGATGGTGAATTCCCCAGAGAGGTTGCTCTTGACGAAGAGGTTCTTGTAGGCCGGCTCGATACAGGGGGATGTGCCGGTGATGTTGGAAATCGTCGCTGTGGGAGCGATGGCCATGACGTTGGAATTGCGCATGCCTTGCTTGGCGATCTTCTTGCGCACGGGTTCCCAGTCGAGCTTGCCGCCGCGAGGAACGTCGACGTGCTGTCCACGTTCTTCTTCCAGGATGTCCAAAGTGTCTTGAGGCAGCAGGCCGCGATCCCATTTGGAGCCTTTGTAGCTTTTGTAAGCTCCGCGCTCGCCTGCCAGATCACTGGAGGCTTCGATAGCGTAGTAGGCGATGGCCTCCATAGCTTCATCGTTGAACTCCACCGCTTCTTGGGAAGCGAAGGGAATGTCGCGCAAGTAGAGAGAATTTTGCAGTCCCATGACTCCGAGTCCAATTGGTCGGTGAGCTTGGTTGGAACGCTTGGCCGCTTCGGTAGGATAGTAATTGATATCGATGACGTTATCGAGAGCCCGGATGGCGGTACGCACCGTTTCCTTGAGCTTCTTGTGGTCGATGTTGCCATCCTTGTCCAAGTGCTGGTCGAGAACGATGCTACCCAGGTTGCAAACGGCGGTTTCGTCGTTGCTGGTATTCAGCGTGATCTCGGTGCAGAGATTGGATGAGTGGACGACGCCTACGTGATCTTGAGGCGAGCGCACGTTGCAAGGATCCTTGAAGGTGATCCATGGGTGGCCGGTCTCGAAGACCATGCGAAGCATTTGCTTCCACACTTCGATGGCCGGCACAGTCTTGGACCACATTTCCCCTTTCAGAGCCTTCTCTTCGTAGGCGAGATACTTCTCTTCGAAATCCTTGCCGTAGCTATCGTGCAAGTCGGATACGTCGCTGGAGCGGAAGAAGCTCCATTCGCCGCGTTCCTCCATGCGCTTCATGAACAGGTCTGGAATCCAGTTGGCGGTGTTCATGTCGTGGCACCGACGGCGATCGTCGCCGGTATTTTTGCGCAACTCTAGGAAGTCGTAGAGGTCGTTGTGCCACGTTTCCAAGTACGCGCAGCCGGATCCGCGTCGCTTGCCCCCTTGGTTGACGGCGACGAGCAAATCGTTGTGCAGCTTGAGGAAGGGGACGATGCCTTGGCTTTCGCCATTCGTGCCAGAAATGTAGCTACCTGTGCCGCGAACCGCAGTCCAGCTGCCGCCCAGTCCGCCAGCCCATTTGGAGAGGTAGGCGTTTTCGGCGATGCCGCGCTGCATGATGCCTTCGATAGAATCGTCGACGTAGTAGAGATAGCAGGACGAAAGCTGGGAGTGGCAGGTGCCGGAATTGAATAGAGTAGGGGTGGAGGAGCAGAAGCGGCGGCTCTTATAGAGCTTGTAGAGGGCTTTGGCTTTAACTTCCTTTTCCTCCTCGGCAATGAAGAGCCCCATAGCCACACGCATCCAGAAGAACTGCGGCGTTTCGATGCGTCGGGCGTGCTCGAGCCCTTTCGACTTATCGATGATCAAGTAGCGGTCGTACAAGGTTTGCACGCCGAGATAATCGAAATCCAGGTCAGCTGAAGGATCCAGGCTTTGAGCCAGCTTATCGATATCGTAGTCTTTGAGCTTTTCGTTTAGTCGGCCGATGGCGATGCCGTGACGGACGTACTCTTTGAATTTCTTCTGGTGGAGGCGCTTTAGCTCGCGGACCCCGTGCTTGACGATGTCCCAGCCAAGAACTTCTTCGTAGATATAGGAAAGCTGAATACGGGCGGCGAATTTGGCGAAATCCGCATCGAGCTCGATCAAGGTGCGGGCATTGAGAGTAATGGTTTTCTTGAGACCGTCCTCGTTGATGTCGTCGAAAATGGAGCGACGCAGCTCGGTCTCGATCTCTTCGGCTGAGAGGGACAGGTCGAGTCCGATCATAGCGAACTCGATCCGCTTCTTAAGATCGACGCCGTCCCAGAAGAAGGTGTTTCCATCTTCAGTCTTGACGACCACCATAGAGTTTTGCTCGGGCGTATCGACGCCATGCTGGGCTTCTGCCTCGCGCAGGGCCCGACGCTGAGCTCTATAGAGAATGTAGTGCTCGGCTACCTTGAAGTGCCCTTGGCGCATGAGCTCCTCTTGGACCATGTCCTGCACTTCCTCGATTTGCACGAAGGCTTGGCCCGATGCTTCGAGCTTTTCGGTAATGCCGCGAGCGACCGCAACTGCCGGGTCGGAATTCATCTCAAGAGTTAGAAAGGCCTTTCGGACTGCGATCTCGATCTTCTGTTCCTTCCAAGGAACTACCTGCCCGTTGCGCCGGATGAGCCGAAGCGTTTTCAGTCCCATGCTGTGATCGGCGGCTAGTTTTCGTTGGCGGTTCATGAGCATGCTCTTGGCGACATCGTAAGCGTCGTTTTCTACTAGAGTGCGTTCGATGACATCGTAGACTTCTCCGAGGTTGAAACGAGTTTCCATGGTCGAGGACGATTTCTCCTCGAGCTTATCGCAAACCTGCTTGGCGACAATCTGGACCCAGCCCCGATTCTTGTCAGTAAATATTTCCTTTTCGTTCTTGGACAGTAGCACATTGGCCAAGGCATTGCCAATGGTGTCCATGATCTCGTTTTGATCAAAGGTAGCCTCGCCTTCGTGGGTAACGACATGGATTTTCGAATCGGCTGAATCTTCCTTATCGCTGTCGCCCTTCCGCCAATCATATTCCAACTTCTTCTCGCGAGCTGTGGAAACGAGGCGTTTTAGGGCAAGGTCTTCTTCGAGGCTGGGATTGATCATAGGTGTGCTTAAATTAAGACTTGAGAATTAAGATTTCAGAAGTGGGGTTCGTAATTGAGGATGATGAATGATGAACGGGGAATGAATGGTGAACCGTGAATGGTGGAAAGATGTGATGAACAGATGAAGGAGGAACGAATGGACGAAGGGAGAGGAGAGAGAATTAGGCCTCTCCACTTCTTAGTTCCGCCTTCTTACTTCCTACTTTTTATTAGAGATCGTCGTCGCTTTCGATATCGAGCGAAGAGGCTTTTTGGTACTCGGTGACGCGCCCTTCGAAGAAGTTTTGCTCCTTCTTGATGTCCATCATTTCCGCCAGCCAGGGCAGCGGGTTTTGGACATTGCCGATTAGGGGGTCGAGGCCGACGTCTTCCAGGCGCCGGTCTGCAATATAGTCGATGTATTGCAGGAAATCTTCTTTGCGCAGGCCTATGGAGTCCATGGGCAGGCAATCGTTGATGAAATCTTTTTCCAAGGCGATGGCTTCGGCCATGGTTTCGCGGAGCTCTTCCTGGAATTCGAAGGTCCAAATATCGGGGTTCTCATCCACCAGCTCCATGAGCAGGTTGCGGAGCAGCTCAATGTGGTTGGATTCATCTCGAAGGGTGTAGCGGAACATCTCCCCGATTCCCCGGAACTTGTTTTGCCGGTAAAGAGATAGGATCATGCCAAACATCCCGTAAAATTGAGTGCCTTCCATGCATTGGCCGAAAACGAATAGATTCTTGGCGAAAATCTGCTTGTTGCGGGTTTCCGTCAGATCCATGTCACGCCTGAGCCCGTGAGAAGTGCGGGTAACGAATTCGTTTTTCTTAACGATGGTATCGATGTCCTCGAACATCGCTTCGCACTCGTGTGGGTTTATGCCCAGGGAGCTAATCATGTAGAGAAGGGAGTCCGCATGGATATTCTCTTCGTGGCTGTGGCGACCGAGCACCAATTTGAGTTCCGGGGCCGTCACTCTTTCCCTAATGACGTGTATCATATTATCCCCTACAATCCCTTCAGCCGCGGAGAAATAGCCAACACCCATCATGATGATCCATCGCTCGATATCAGAGATCAATGTGTTGTCCTTCCACTGTTCGATATCGCGATTCATGATGATATCTTCGGGCTCCCAGTGGTTGGCCTTCATGGTTTTGTACAAGTCGTAAGCCCAATTGTATTTCAGCGGAAGAAGATTAAAGCACATGGATTCGCGGCCATTGATGACGCGTTTTTCCGCAAATGCTTTTTCCGCTTTCTCCTGGTCTAGCAGGAAGGTCTTATTGCCGACTGTGTAGGTTTTGTCCATAGGTGTGAATCGCTGTGGTTTTCGGATCGATTTAAGGCTGTTTTTGACGTGAAAATGTTGAGCAGAGAGCAAAAAGGAACACATACGCCAAGAACTGGCGATTTTAAGTTGTTTTTAGTTATCCACTCCTTGCTAACCACTAGATGGTGTGGATTTAGAGAAGACTACCACAAGATATTGTGATGATTTTTCTTACGTCAATGCGTTTCGGACGCTTTTTCTAAAGAAAATTGCTAGAATTTTGAGGCTCGATTTAGCTAAAGACCTCATTCCCAAGCGCTTGTCTTCAAATCGGAAGAATTCTAAAAAAATTGCGCATTTTTTTCAGGGCGACGCGGCGTCAATTCGAAGGATTTTCTTTGGCTCCCGTTTCGCCCGGCTCGTTCCGCTGGGCGCCCCGAAAAAGGTTCCATTTTGGTTCGGCGATGGTGCCCGTCAACTGAACTTCAAAAATGCCGGTAAAGATGTCCAGCAAGCGAGCAGGCAACTCGAAGATAGGTACCGAACGGAATGGCTGTAGCTGGGCTTTGAAGTCGAGTTCGCCATCGGCCAAGTCGTAATTCCCCTCGCTCCTGATCTGGGCTACCCGCCCTCTAATCCGCAGTTCGGGAAAACGAACAAAGCGCTTATCAACATCGAATTCGCCGTCGGCGTCTTCGAATCTCAGCGTGGTGATGGGCAAGCCGGCGTTGTCGAATATTCGGGAAAGCCCTCCAAAAAGCTGCAACTGGTAGAAGTCGGCCCCAGAAATCTGATACGTCCCTTCGCCATCGAAAGATAGGGAGTCCCCGACAATGCCGCTCCCAATGAATTCCAGGTTCGCAGCCCCGCCGTAATTTGAAAGCTCCTCGGGCGAGAACGCATTGGCGTCGCTTTCTTCGTCATTGGCGGCAAAATAGATCGCGGAAGCTTTGAGCGTGTCCCCGAAATGGGCATCATTCAGGGCGACCTTCAAATCGATCTCCTCGCTGCGAACCTCTGCACTGGCATCGACGACACCACCTGCGAGATCCGCCCGTATGCTAGGTATGCTGACTCGATCGTTGGATACAAGGATATCGGCCTTGAGCGAGTCGAGGGGGAAGTGATGGTAGCTTATCGGTTCGCTGGTATCGATCGCCAGGTCGATATCGTATTGGAAGAGGCCTTTCTCGCGAACACTCGAAGCCTTAGCCCGTATTTTGGGAGGAGCGCTGTAATCGTAGGGCTCTAGGATATCCTCAACGTTCGAGCGGAGCTCGTAGAGGACGTCTGGCCCAATAGCTAAATCGGTCGTCGATTCCGCGTCGATCCAGATGGCGCTCAGTTTGTTCTTCTGGTCGCGAGGATCGATGGCGATGGAAAACTGGCTTTCGCCGCGGGCATAGCCATCTGGTCGCGTTAGAGACAGATCGTATAGGTCGAAGTACCGCTGCCGTATGTACATTCGAGTTTCGATTTCGTTCATGGCGTGGCCTCGAAGCCCAAGATTTTCCGCAAGGGCGTAGCCGGTGAGTCGCAAGGTTTCCGGCCGCTTCACGATTTGCTCGGAATCCATCAGGCAATAGAAACCTTCTTCTGGAAACTGGAAATTCTCCCATAGTTCTGTCCACCAGAGTTCGGGAATCCAGCCATCGACGGTATTCGGGTGGAATAGCCCATCAATGAGGACTCGCCGCCGCTTCGTATCGAGATCGAAATCGACGGATAGGCGTCCGTTTTGCGAGCCGCTTCGCAACCAAATATTGGGGACCGCGATAGAGTTACCCTGGACGCTCGCTTCAGCAATTACCTGGTCGAATCTAGCTCCTAGCGAAGTAATATCGGAAGCCATCAACGATGCGCTCGCCGTTTTCGGCTTCCATGAATTCTCAAATTCGGCTTGAATACGGACATCCGCATGCCCCTCGAAATTTGACAGTTCTTCGATTGGCAGCGATGCCAACTGTGGAACGGATCCCTTGGCGATTCGAGAACCTAGTTCGATAAGGCTGTTTGTTGGGTAACCAGAAAGCGAGGCGTATCCAGATTTGGATTCGAGGTCTACGTTTCCTTCAAATTCCCAGGGCGAATCGGCGATTAGCCCATGGCCATCGGCGGACCACTTGCTGAGAGAGTCAGGCTGAATGCGCGCGGCGATATTCTGGCTGTATTCGGAATCTTGCCCAGCCGAGCTAATTGCGCAATGGAGCAGACTGGGCAGCCACTTGTCAAGTTGGGGGAATTCGTCCCAAAATGCCGTGACCCTGGCCGATTCCACGCGCGTATTTTCCGGTCCGTAGAGACTGCCTACATAAGCATCAACACGAAGGGGCGATTGTTCCGTAGCATTCGCATCCAGAATCAGGTTGGTTGCGTTGAAGCGATCCTCCCAATTGATCGATTCGGCGCTAATACTGGCCCGCAAGGAACGCGGCTCGTTCTTGACTGACCGAAATGCGACATTGGCTTGGAGACCAGAAATGCGGTTTAGGTGAACTTCGTATTCTCGAGCCTGATTGTGAAAGGCGATCAATCGGTCGGTAAGTGGCAGGGGAGAGTCTTCAGGTTCATCGAGTTTTAGCGTATCTATATTAAAAATACCTGACATCGTTAGTCTGGCATCGCCAAATTGTATGGTAGAGCGTTTGATTCGCCAGCCCGACCGAGAATTCTCGGTGGCGAGATCGATGTTTTCGATAAGCGGCTCAGGAATCCCGGACCGCGAAAGCATGGCCGGGACAATAATCGATCCGTTATCCACATATAGCTCGTTCAGTCGTGTTCGCCCGAAAATCATGAGGGCAGGATTTAGTTTGACGCTTATGCGATCGGCTCGAGCGATCTCGGACTCCAAGTCTGTCGAGAATATTATTGGCTGATCTATTGTTATGCGCCCGCTCGGCTGTATCCGCATCCCAGACATACTGATCGAGGCTCCTTGTGATTGAAGCTCCCTCTCCAGGAGCTGGACAAGAAATCGAGGCATATCTGTTTCATCGAGGGTGACGATGTAAGCAAACAGTCCGATCAGTAGCGATAGAATCACGACGCTCAACGTGTAGACAAAGTCGAGAGCGGCTTTGCACAGCAGGCAAGCGCTGCGCCAGGCGTATTTGCGTTTCGATTTACCCTCGGACTGCAACGGTTTTCAGTTTCTAGTCGACTGTAGCGTTAGCGGTTTCGCTTTGATCGTCGGGCAACGGGATGTTTGGATCGAACGGCTCTTGAGGAACGTTTCTCATTGCTCGATCGAACACGACTGAACTAAAGGCGTCGATAAACGATTGCTCGAACTCGAATACCGAATCGGCATCGATCGAACCGCCCGCGAGGAACGGCCCTCCAGTGAGTTCCGATACGTAGAGCTCGACCGTCTCGCTCTGGCCTTCGCCTCCGTTTGTCCATTGAAAAACAGCGCTCAGTAGATAATCCCAAGTCTGACGTTTGCCTGCGATAGTTATAGTCGTTTCGTAGTTATCATTCAAGTACGAATTGATCGTAAGCGGGGAGAGTTCGTTGACCAGATCCATAGGCAAATGGCCTTCGTCCATGGCGGAGTCCAGGATGATTTCCCCGTTGGATAATCTCGTGATTGTCAGACGGTTGACAACTGCATCTTCGGGAAAATCGAATAGCTGCCTGGCGTTGTAGCTAAAGGCTTCATTGGAAACCATTTCTAGAATGTCGTTGGAAACGAGGTATACAAAATCCTCTTCCGCCAATTTGACGTAGCGTGTCGATCGATCATCGCGATTGGGGTCGCCTAGCAGCAATGTTTCCGCTTTTGGAGCTTCAAGCGATTCCTCTTGGTCCCTTATGCGATTGGATGTGACGCTGATGGAAAATTCGGGAAACTCGAGACCGTAAGATTCAAGATCTGCAGCTGTTGGGGCGTCGTTTATAAATCCAGAAGTGCTGCTCGTGGCTACGGCTTTGATCTGATTTAGCCATTCCAGGGCGTCCTCGACAGCCACGGTAGATCCTTTTTGTCGCTGAATACCTTGTTCTTCGTCGGGTATCAGAATTTCCCATTCATCGAGTTCGAATTCATCGGTTTCGAGTTTCTGTAACGAAAAGACTTCCGTGCCTCCCCGTTCGAAAGAAACGGAGTTGGCAAACTCGGTATCGATTTCGAATGCGCGCCGGTCTCGCAGATTCGTTTGAGCATTTTCAATTTCGGAAAGATAGTCGATCTCCATTTCGAACACCGTGGGGCGATTCTCGAGTTTCGCGTATCGAATAGATGGCTGTTCTTGATCAACGGGATTCCCGATCTCCAAGGCCTCTCGAGTTTGGTCGGATTCCATGGCGATTCGAAGGAAAGGCTCTTCCAGTCCGTAGAGAGCCAGGTCGACTGGTGTCGGTTGGAGAATGCGGAGGCTTTTCAGTTCCAGCAACTTCCCGAGAAGCGTGTTCACTTCTAAAGTGTCGGCCCGAGTTCGTATAGGGGTTTCGAATACCCATTGATCGTTGGTCTTCGTCACCCGCGTTCTCAAGTTATTGGCTTCGCTTAACTGCAAATTCCAGGAATCGACTTCAAAAATGCTGGATTTAAAGATTCTCGGATTTCGCAAATCCTCGATATCCACAGAGAGACTGTCGACGAGACTGCGATCGACTACGTGAATTTGAGAACGGTCCGCAGATAGCAAATACAGATGCTCCCCAATTTCCGTAGTGTGTCCTACGCCTACAGTATTGCGATTCCCTTGGTTGCCGAATTCCAAAGAAAGCTCTGGCGGGGCAAGGCCATAGTCGCTCAAGGCTGAACCAGCTTGAACCAGTCGATCGGTATTGAAGGAAACTTTCGTATCTAGGAATTGGAGTTGAGTTAAAATTCGCTCAACGGCGAAAGCGTTTGCCGGCCATCGGTAAGGTTCGGTAAGCATCCAACCGTTTTCCAGGCGCTCAAGGGTCAAGGATTGCCTGGAAGAGAGGTTCGAAATTCGAAGGTAGTCGATGTCCACGACTAGCGAGCCCAATGCGTTGCTGTCGTCTTGGTTGATTTCCAAGCGATCTTCCCACGGGTCAATGTAGAATATAAAGGTTAAGAGACCAAGTAGGATAATTAGCAGGGTCAGTGTGATTTTCAGGCGCATAGGTGCGATTATTGCCGTCTCGCGAGGTACATAAGGATGCCCAGTAGTCCGACGAGAGCGGGTGGTCCGAGCCAAATGAGATATCGGGACAGGAGTAGCTGTTCCATGCTGAGGTCTAGTTTGACTTTGCGGATGGGTCGAGGAGGGATATTCAGCTGAGCCACACGATCGATGGCGTAGTTGACAGAGTTCAACGCCAGGAATAGGTTGCCCGAAGCGCTGATGCGATTGTTCGTAAGGAAATTGGATGTTCCGAAAACGATGAGGCGTCCGCCTGGAATACTGATCCCGAGAGAGGAATCGACTTTCCTCTCGGATACGGCGGCTACCCTTACAGGTCCTCTCAGATCGACGGTCGAATCGTATACGGGAGGAGAGTCGGATTTGAAGTTCTTCTCCCCCCAGCTTTTGTCCGAGGTGGCCATGAGTTCCTTCACCAAGAGCGACTCATCAATCGGCCTTCCCGGATCCTCACGCACGACTCGAGCCCGGTCCGTTACCAAAGTCATATTCAAGCGGAGCAACTCGTTAGTTATCGGGTGTGGGGCGAAACGGCGAACAAGCAAGTCTCCTCCCTCTATTTGGCTATCGCGACTCATTTCTACAGCGATGGCGTCGTCGGCTAGTATCCCCCACTCGAAAAGCAGATCGTCGAGCCCGTGCTCGGAGCCGGGCTCAATCATGAGGATAATCCGACCAGAATCTCGCCTTAGGTAGCTCTTGAGGATTTCTTGCTCGCGAGGAAGGAAAGGGGATCGAGGCGCTGGAATAATCAGAAGGCGAGCGTCATTGGGAATATCCGTTATCGTGGAGAAGTCTAAGGATTCAGTCGCGAAGTTACGGCTTTCGAGCTCGTCGGCGAATTGCGAGATTCCAAGATCCGGAGAAAAATTGTTGGGGTCCAGCTCGCCGTGACCCGTAGCGAAATAGATTTTAGGCCTATCGTCCTGAGATATTTCCAATATCGTCTGGGTGAAAACCGTTTCCCCTAGAAATTCCTGAATATCGCCTTGGGAAAGGCTGTAAAGTTCATCAATTCGGACAATCTTATTTTGGGATCTGGGGTTGAATACGATCGCATTTTCTTCTGTGATGCCCAGCTCCTTGGCCCGTCGAGCTTGCTGGTAGATGTCCAGGTACTCGATGCGAACGCGATTTTCGCCCTGATTGCGGGTTTCGTACTCGTATTCGCTCAATAATGACTTCACGTCCTGGTAGATGCCGCGGATGCCGAGATCCCGACTTTGGTCGGTCAGCGTAACGATGATATTGATCGGCTGCTGAAGCTGTTGGAGGTAGGCTACCGTCTGGGCGGACAAGGTGAAGGAGCGGTTCAGCGTGGTGTCGAACCGGGTGTAGGAACGCATGGCGATCGCATTGATCGCCGCCAGGATCATAAAGACGAGCAGGAATTGGACGATCGCGTGAAGGCGGTCGGCGATTCGATTGGACTGGAATGATTCGATAAAACTCATCCGATTAGCTCGCTCCTTCGCGGTATTCGAGCACGAGAATGCTCAAGAAAAGAAATGCCAAAGAGCAGCTTCCGTAGAGAATGATCGCTCTCGTATCGATGATTCCCGAAGAGAAGTCTCTCATGTGCTGCAGCACATCCGTGTGTTTGGCCAGCATATCGAGCCATTCTGGCAGGGATAGAAAAGGCAAGGCGAGGTCTTCGAGATAGCTTCCAACGACAATGAATCCGAAAACAAGTGAAAAGCTGGCGATACCGGCGACCAATTGGCTTCGTGTGAGAGCGCTGGCGAAGATGCCAAGACTTAGGAATAAAGTTCCGCTTACAGCGATGTAGGCATATCCACCAATAATTGGATACGGATCGAACAGAGAGTCTTCCTGGACGAACGAGTAGAAAAGAATGTGAAAGCAACCGGTAAACGCCCAGAGAACCGCGTAGTATAGGTATCCCGCAACAAACTTCGAAAGAATCACTTCGGTGGCGGTCACCGGCGTAGTCATAAGCGTTTCAATGGTGCCGCGGGCTCGCTCTTCCGAGATGCTCCGCATGGTTAGTAGCGGGACCATGAAAAACACCGGAACGAAAAAGAGGCGGAAAAAGGTAATGGATGGATTCTCTTCCTTAGGGTCGCTAGCGTAATCAACGAGGATCAACTGGAAGAGGAACCCCATTATGAGAAGAAAAAGGAAAGCGGCGATGTAGGTGCTGGGATTTACCAGCAGCTTCCAGAGTTCAGACCGAAGCAAGGTTGTGAAGTGCCTCATGGTGGTGCGCTTGCTCTAGCCGGAAGTCGAGATCTCCGCCTTCTCCGGATTTTCGTCAGTTGAGACTGGCGTTTTAGCGAGGTCGGTATCCAAGGTTTCCCAACTCCGCCGCGTTGCCGCCAGAAACACATCCTCAAGCGGAGCTTGCCGCTTGAGTAGCGATCGGGCTCGGATGAGCGGGTTTCCAGCCAGGCAACTGAAAATCATCTCTCCGTATTCGTGATTTCCTGGTATGCGAATGGAGACCTTGGAAAAACCCCGTTCGTCAGCCTCTTCGGACTGCGTTACTTCTAGTTCCGAGGCGACGGTCTTCAACGATTCGCGAAGGTTGGTCAGATCTCCATTGATTTCCAACTCGTATATTGTGGAATTGATAAAGGATTCCCGCAGTTCGTTTGGCGTGCCTTGACCGACGATTTTGCCGCTATTGATAATCATCACTTGATCGCAGGTCATTTCGATTTCGGGCAGGATGTGACTCGAGATGATGACGCTCATTTTTCCCCGCAAACTAGCGATCAGATCTCTGATCATAATGACTTGATGAGGGTCGAGTCCGATAGTCGGCTCATCCATGATGATCACTTCAGGATGGGCTAATATGGCATCGGCGATACCGACGCGTTGACGAAAACCTTTGGATAGTTTGCCGATTATGCGGTCTTGAGCTCGCGTGAGATCGCATCGTTCCATGACTTCATCCACACGTTTGCCCCGGTGACGGAGAGGAAGCTCCTTCAAGCGCGCCCTCGCTTTTAAGTATTCGCGTACGCGCAACTCCTGAGGTAGTGGATTGTTTTCCGGCATATACCCAATGCGGCGTTTGATCTCGTGAGGATCACTGGCGACAGAAATTCCGCAGATGCGGGCAATTCCAGAAGTCGCTCGAAGATAACCAGTTAAGATGCGCATGGTCGTGCTCTTTCCGGCGCCGTTGGGTCCTAGAAAGCCGACGATTTGGCCTTTCTCCACTTTGAAGGATATGCCAGATACAGCCTCCAGCTTGCCAAAGCGCTTGTGGAGGTTTTCCACTTCGATGGTGTATTCCGTCTGGTCCTCTTTCGTGGGCATGCTTCTGATTCTAGATCGGCAATCACCGGAAAGAAAGCGGTCCTTCATGGACGCGGCAATCTCAATATCTTTATTCGCGTTCGTTGCCTCGATTGGATGAGCGAAATAGCCGCTTTCAGAATTATTACGATGACCAAGGAGATGGCATTCACTTTTCGATCGTGACTTCGCCCGCTCGTATTTGAACGCGCGATCCATCTTCCCTTTCTAGCACTAGCGATCCGTGAAGATCGATTCCCCGCGCGGTACCAGAGATCCGCGATTTCCCATGGATGAGGCTTATTTTTCGATCCTGGAGGAGATCGTAGTCTGCCCACATCTCCTTTAGAGACGATCGATACGCGTCTGATACGAACTGATCGTAAGCTTGATAAACGCGTCCTGCCAATATGGCAGTAAAGCGATTCAAGTCCGCTCGCTTGCCAGTAGCTTGCCTGATGGACGTGGCGATCGATTGCAGAGCGGACGGCCAATCGTCGATGGCGCTGTTGATATTCAGCCCGACTCCCAGGATTAGCTCGCGCGTATGATCGGAATCCATACGGGCTTCGGTCAGTATTCCAGCCACTTTCTTCCCATCGATATGAATGTCGTTAGGCCATTTGACGGCGCTTTGGATACGAAAGTAGCTGTTCAAGCAAGCGCAGATATTGACTCCGATCCAGAGCGTAAACGTTGATAGGCGAGCCGGTGGAATACGGGGGCGAAACGCGAAGCTAGCATAGAGGTTGCCGTTTTCAGGACTATGCCATTCTCGGCCGAATCGACCTCTTCCTTGCGTTTGCTTCCGCGATAACACTAGGATCGGGTCTGAAACTCCGTTGGCGAGCAGCCGCTCCGCCTCGGAATTGGTGCTATCGAGCGCCTCGTGGGCCGTGACGAGTAAATCTCTCGCATGGCTGGGTAGCATGGCTTGAATCAAACTCTGGTTTAGCGAATCTGGATAGCGGGCGATACGATAGCCCTTGCTGCGAACGGCTTCGAATTCGAAACCTTGCTCGCGTAGTTTTTCCATATGAGTCCAAACCGCGACTCGAGAAATGCCGAGGCGATCGGCGAGAAGACTGCCCGAGGCGAAACGATCCTTTGCTGCTAGCATTTCGCTCAATATGAGCGACTCCTTGCTCGTGGCAGTTGGGCCATTCTGTTCATAACTTCTGTTTGGCATGGCTGTTTAATTCAACGCTCGATCCCAATCGAGCCCGATGTCGACCCAAACGCTCTTGTGGACCAAAGCTCCAGTCGAAATAAAATCGCAGCCGACGGCGCCATAATCGGCAATCGTATCCAAAGTTATGTTGCCGCTAATTTCAGTGACAGCCCGGTTGCCAATGAATTCTTTGGCCGTTCTGAGGTTGGGTAGAGTGAAGTTGTCCAGCATTATGATATCTACCTCAGCTTCTAACGCAGCGTCGATCTGATCAATACGGTCCACCTCCATCTCAATAAGCAGGCCCGGGTTTTCTTTTCGCGATTGGATTGCGGCTTGGCGAGTCGCGGAATGCAGATCATTTCCGAAAGCGGCTAGATGGTTGTCTTTTAGCATGACGCGATCAAAGAGTCCCATTCGATGATTCCATCCCCCGCCGCAAGACACGCTGTATTTTTCCAGATAACGGTATCCAGGAGTGGTTTTTCGTGTATCCAAAAGCCTGGTGTCGGTAGCGGTCAAGGCGTCCGCAAAATGGCGAGTCGTTGTGGCTATCCCGCTCAAACGCTGGAGGAAATTGAGAAGCGTTCTCTCGATCGTGAGCACGGCCTGGCAAGGGCCTGATATCGTGGCGATTGGATTGCCTGAAGCCACCATCTGGCCGTCCTCGGCGCTTCTCTCGATTCGGAGTCGGTCGTCGAAGAATCGAAGGATTTCATCCGCTATCGGAAGACCGCAGACGCACAGTGAATCGCGGGCCAGAATAGTCGCTTGGATTGATTTACTCGAATCAAGTAGTGAACTGGAACGGTCGCCTGTCAATTTGGGCTTGGACAGCAATCCAGAACCTTCCAAATCTTCTTGGATTGCTAGGTCGACCAGTTTTCTGATGGGGCCGATATCGAGTTCCTCCCAGCTTATTCTCTGGCAGCAAGCTTCGAGGATTTTTTTTCTAGCAGTCGTCACGCAATGAGAGTTATCTGAAGGTACATTAGGCTAATAAAGGCAAAAATCGCCTTGGAGACGAATAACTGCGAACGAGAGAGGGATGGATATAGAAGCGTTTGAATCGAGCGTCGAAACTAGCGGCGAGCCACCTGCTGAACTGAGCAAAGAGCTCAAAGCCCTCTGGCACGATGCCAAAGGCGACTGGGACAAGGCTCACGAGCTGTGCCAAAGCGCAGGTTCACCTGAAGGGGATTGGGTTCATGCATACTTGCATCGAGTAGAAGGCGATTTGTCCAACGCCTCTTATTGGTACCACCGTTCGGGCCATCCTAAATTCGAGGGCTCGTTAAAAGACGAATGGCGTTCGATTGTCGAGGAACTGCTAGGCCGTTAGCTCTACTTGGGTTTTAGACCCTTACAGTGCTGGAAAACGCTTCGGTTCTTCCCGGCTTGACCCAGTGGAGGCCAACCTGATTTTCCGGGCTATTAGGGGGACCCATCCATGGCTCGATACAAAAGAATTGGGAGGCGTCGGATTGAGTCCAAGTGACGACAGCGTATCCAGGATTTGGCTCTTCGTCAGCTCCAACTTCGATTTCCAGCTTGGAATCGTCCATCGAGCACGAGCAGTTTACGATTGGCTGCGTGAGTTCGTAGTGAATTCGGTCTACGAGGTCTGGATTAGCTACAGAATCGGTCTTCTTAAAACTGTCGACGGGAAATAGAGAACCATCGGCGGCGTGTTTGCAGGCCTTGTTGGCTGGAATGCTGATGGCGTAATCACGCCGCTCAGTTCCATCGACCCAGGGAAGGTTGAAGTAAAAGTGGTTGCCAGCTGACCAGGGTATGGATACTTGATCATTGTTTTTGAGCCTCAATTCCACTGTTAGGGCTTTGCTCTCGAAACGATGAATGACTTCGAAGTCGTACTGAAAAGGGTAGGCTTCGTAGGCTTCGTCGTTTGGGATCATTTTTGCCGCGAAACCGGTTTCGTCGACACGGGTGATTTCGAAAGCGCTTTGACGGGCTATCCCGTGCATAGGCATGGGACGTTGGTTTCCTTCCGGATCTCGCCAAAAGTTAATGTTGCCTCGATCGAACGTTCGGGCCGAAAAGGGGAAAAGGATCGGGTTGCCCCCGCGAGCTTTGACGAGCTCGCTAGCATCGTTGAGCTCCGGCCAGGTAATAATATCCCGAAATGTCCCATCCGGATAGGTGATATTCCAATTCATCAACCGAGCGCCTGCCTCTGGCCAGGCGAGAAAGGTCGAAGCGCCTACCTGCCACCTCAAGATGCGTGAACCGAGATATTCAATTTCGTCCATTTTCGAGGAACTGATAAAGATGGAATCCGTCTACATAGCGAAACGAAACTTGCGATTCCGGCAACTTTTAATCTTGGATTACGCTTTCGCGTTTGCCGTGAGCAACGAATGCCCATCAATCAAGCGGTTGCCTATGCGCCTGGCCTTGCTTTTTGAGAATTGCTGAGCCACAATTTTTATGACTCTTGAAATGAGACGGTTAATTTTAGCTTTGGGGACAGCTTTGATCTTGGGATCGGGATACGGTTTACTAGCCGATAACGAGGAGAAGGCGATCGATGCCGATGATGTTCGAGGAGAGGAGACAACAGATGTTTCTTCTTTGGACGGCGCCCTTGAATCGCCTTCAGACGCTTTCGTGGTTTATGTTATTCCTATCGACGGGGCGATCGGCAGGCCTACGCTATTTGCTATTCGTTCCGGCATTAAGGACGCGATCGATAAGGACGCTGCCCTCGTGCTGTTCGAGATGGATACGCCGGGTGGGGAGCTCAACGCTACCTTGGAGATCATGAAAGTCATCGATCGTTTCGAGGGAGACACGGCTACCTTCATAAATGAGGAGGCGATTTCGGCTGGAGCGATCATCGCGTCCGTGACCAAGGACATTTACTTTATGCCCCGTGCGACCATGGGAAGCTCCGAAGTGGTGACCGGTACCGGACAGGATGTAGACGAGTCGATGAAGCGGAAGATCAACGCTTTTCTAACCGCCAAGGTGGACGCCTACACAGGCGAATACCGCTACCGTAGTCAGGTCATGGAGGCCATGATCGATCCTGACGTCGAACTGGTTATCGATGGAGAGACGCTTTCGAAAGAGGGCAAACTGCTTAACCTCAATGCCCGGAGGGCCCATGAAACCTATGGCGATCCTCCTCAACCGCTGCTCGGATCGGGAATTTATGATGACTTGGATTCGCTGATAGCAGCAGTTTCCGATGGGAAAACAGTCGTAAGACACGATTTCGAGACGACGTGGTCGCTGAGTTTAGCTGCCCATCTGATGGATTGGAGCCCGGTGCTCCTGGGTCTAGGTATTCTCGCGCTTCTAGTGGAATTCAAGACTCCCGGATTCGGGGTGTTCGGGGTTGCTGGAATCGCTCTGATAGCGGTGGTTAATTTTGGGCATCAAGTTGCTGGTCTGTCTGGATATGAGGGCTTGATCGTTTTTGTTATTGGGGCCGCGCTGGTGTTCATCGAGCTCGTCTTTTTTCCTGGACTCATTTTGCTGGCTTTGCCGGGAATGGTGATGATGGTTGGCGGTTTGCTTTGGAGTATGGCTGATATTTGGCCGAAGGAAACCCCTGACTTCGAGTTCACTTTAGACCTGTTCTTGAGACCTCTCTATAATTTGGCTGGCGGAGCAATTCTTGCGGTCGTTCTTTTCGCTCTCTTGGCTCGCTTCTTGCCGAAGACAGTTTTTTGGGATCGGCTTATTCTGGCGGAATCGGTTAGCGGCACGAGCCAGCCATTGATTCCCGAAGACTCGGCTAGACCGGGGATTGGGTCGGAAGGATTGGCCATGACGGATCTTTTCCCGACGGGAGAGATTGAGATCGGTGGAACGCGTTACGAAGCCAAAACGGATGTAGGAATGATTGAAAAAGGAGCCAGGGTTCGCGTTTTGAGATCGGATGTATTTGGCTTTCATGTGGAAGAGGCGAAAACATGACCACAATCGTTATTTTCTTTGTCGTAGGTGTCCTTTTCATCGCGGCCGAAGTATTTCTTCCTGGCGGAATTGTCGGGGTCATCGGAGGCCTGGTGATAATTGGCGGCGTGGTGCAAGCGTATTCGGAGTTTGGAGCCCAAGGCGCGTTCATTGCCGCGATCGTCGCTGTTCTGCTTCTCGTTGCCGCATTGTACCTGGAGTTCAAAGTGCTGCCTAACACGCGGATGGGGTCTCGTCTTTTTCTGAAAGATTCGGTTGAGGCCAAAGCTGGATATTCTCAGGCGGCCGATGAAATCGTCGGCCAAGTTTGCACGACTCTCACCGCTTTGGGCCCGACTGGATTCGTTTTGGTGAATGGCAAGAAACTGGAAGCTTTCTCAAAATCTGGCTTTATTGAAAAGAATACCGAGGTCAAGGTGACTGGACGTGACAATTTCAGAATACTCGTATCCAAAATATAATTAAAACTGCTCAATAACTATTATGACACTGCCCAATTCATTGGCATTCCTGAACAACGCTCCACTGATTCTAGTAATCGCGATCGGCCTGGTGCTGCTGGTCATCGGATTCGTTTTCATTTCCTTTTTCAATACATGGTTGAAAGCCATGTTGGCACGGGCCCCGGTCGGTTTTCTCAACATCATCGCCATGAAGTTGCGAGGCGTGCCCTATAGCTTGGTCGTAGACGCTCGTATCACGGCGGTAAAGGCAGGGGTGGATTTGACTACCGACGAGTTGGAGGCTCACTTCCTGGCGGGAGGGAATCTGATCCCAACGGTACAGGCGATCATCGCTGCGATGAAAGCGGGGATCAGCTTGGATTTCGAGCGCGCCTGCGCTATCGATTTGGCGACAAAGGGATCGGGGAAATCTGTAGTCGAAGCGGTTCGCACATCCGTCGACCCTAAGGTGATTGATTGCCCTAGCCAGGAGTTGGCGAAGAAGTCGATCGATGGTGTCGCTAAGGATGGTATTCAGGTTAAGGCCAAGGCGCGGGTGACCGTTCGAACCAATTTAGAGCGATTTGTTGGAGGCGCGAAAGAGGAGACGATTGTTGCTCGTGTTGGTGAAGGTATAGTTACCACCATCGGCTCGGCGGACTCCTACAAAGTGGTTCTGGAGTCGCCGGATTCGATTTCCCGAGTCGTCCTGGATAGAGGTTTGGATGTAGGCACTGCCTTTGAGATTCTATCGATCGACATAGCGGATGTTGATGTTGGAGCCAACGTGGGCGCCTCGCTTCAAGAGGCTCAGGCGGAAGCCAATAAGAATATGGCGCAGGCTCAAGCTGAAATCAGAAGAGCGGCTGCTGTTGCGTCCGAGCAGGAGATGAAGGCTCGAGTCGAGGAAATGCGGGCGAAGGTCGTTGAGGCTGAAGCTCAGGTGCCACTCGCCATGGCCGAGGCATTTCGTAGTGGCAATCTGGGTATAATGGACTACTACAAAATGAAAAATATCGAATCGGATACCCGCATGAGAGAGTCGATAGCCGATCCGCTCCAAGATGATGAAGGAAACTCTAGCAGGGATAGCTAGCTCGAATTCGCAATGGATTACTGGTTTCTAGATAACCTGGATAAACTTGTTCCCATCATTATCGCCTTGCTCTACTTCATAGGAGCGAGCAAGGCGAAAGGCAAAGGCGAGGAGCAGGAGGGCCCGAGTCCTGATGCCTCAGAACGGGCGCGCAAAATCCAAGAGGAAATCCGTCGAAAGATTCTTGAGCGTCAAGGCAAGGGCGGAACGCCCTCGC
>NZNM01000050.1 GCA_002694885.1 Opitutaceae bacterium
ACCTTTAAGAATGCGCTGTGGCTTGCTTGCGGGGATCTTTTAACGTCTCCCTAGCCTGGCAACGCTGCGATAGGTCACAAACCCAAGGCTATGTCTAGGGAACCATCTTTGTCTTCGGCGAAGAGACGCTCTTCGTCGCCAAAATATTCGCCTTCGATAAAGATTTGCGGGACGGTCTTCTCGCCGTTGGCCCGGCGTTTCATCTCAATGTAGTTTTCAACGGCAATTTCCAACCTAGAAGCATCAGTACTTCACGATAATGGTAGGAAACTCCCTTCTCATTCAAGAATCGAGTTGCTTGACGAGTGTAAGGACAAAAGACACTGCCAAACACTTCTACATTTCGATGATTGTCCGCGCTTTTATCAGTCGTTGTATCCAGTTTCTCCATGGTCGCTCAAGTCCAGTCCAATAACTTCGTCCTGTTCGTCGACTTTCAGACCAATGGTCGCCTGTAAAATCTTAAGGATTACATAGGTGACGACTAGGGTGAAAATAGTTACGGCGATTGCGGCAAACAGTTGGGTGCCCAGCTGCTTGCCCATCTCAATCCCCTCGACTTTCCCGCCGAGGCTGGGAGCGCCAAAGAAGGCGACCAACACTGTTCCCACGAATCCACCGACGCCGTGAACGCCGAACACGTCCAGAGAATCGTCATACTGGTAGCGACTCTTTATCGTGGTACACATCCAATAGCAAAGTGTTGTCGAAACGGTCCCAATTACGATAGCTCCCATGGGACCAACAGACCCACTGGCAGGGGTGATAGCCGCCAAGCCTGCGATCGATCCCGTTACAATTCCCAAAGCGCTGGGCTTCCCTACTTTGATCCACTCGGATACCATCCAGCCGAGCGCACCACAGGCTGCCGAAATGTGAGTAACGAAAATGGCCATGGCTGCGTCTGGATTGGCTCCCAGAGCGCTGCCTCCGTTAAATCCGAACCAACCAACCCAGAGCATACCGGCTCCGGTAATGGTCATAGGCAAGTTGTGTGGCAAGATCTGGCGGTTTGGGTAGTCGCGGCGCTTGCCAATGACAATACAGGCTACCAAGGCTCCAACTCCGGCGGTAATATGAACGACGATACCACCTGCAAAATCGATTACGCCTCTGTCGGCGAAAAATCCACCATCGCCTCCCCAAACCATATGGCAAACGGGCAAGTACACCAACAGCGCCCACAATGCCGAGAACCAGAGCATGGCGGAAAATTTAATGCGCTCCACATAGGCTCCGACCATCAGCGCAGGGGTGATGATGAAGAAGGTCATTTGGAACATGGCGAATAGCGGTTCCGGAATGGTTCCCCAGGGCGAGTCGACGGATACGCCCTTCATAAAGGCCTTATCTAATCCGCCGACAAAAGCGTTGAGGCCGGCTTTGCCAGCTTCCATTCCTGCGGTCGAAAACGCTAAACTATATCCCACCACAACCCAAAGGACCGTCATTAGGCCGGTTAAGGCGAAACAGTGCATGAGGACGGAAAGCACATTGCGACCTCTGACCAATCCGGCATAGAAGAGGGATAGGCCTGGGATCGTCATGAACAGTACCAATGCGCTCGATGCCAAGATCCAGGCGGTATCGCCCGTATCGAAACCAGATGCATCTTGGCCGAAGGCGATTGAAGGAAGGAAGAACAACGATAGCAGAGCTACCGCCAGAGGGTTTTTTCTAGTACGCATGGGTTTTGCGGGAAGAGGTTTTGCAGGAAGGTTAAACCGGCGAAGCCGAATGGAAGAAGATATTCTTCTATCTCGAAATACCGAAATCAACGGAAAACGTTCAATTTGCGGCGCTTAACCCAACTTGGCTTCACCAAGACTGGTTTTGAGGATCAATGTCGGGTTTGATTCACTGTCGAGCGTCGTCCGCTATCTTTTGGGCCAGTAAGGATAGCTCGGCAGCCTTGAAAGCATGCTCCTGTGTCATCGCATTCTCGGTGCGATTGAGCATATCCAGAACTAGCTCTCCGAAAAACGGAAAATGCTGAGGACCCTCGAAAGTCTGTTCCCTTTCCTCTTTCTGGTTCACCCAGAAAACGCTCGGCGCTCCATCGGGACGGCCAATATCCAGGTACTTTCGAACTTCTATGTACCCATCCGTTCCTAAGGCAAAGAGCCGTCCGTCGCCCCAGGCCCGGGCTGCATCAGGAGTAAACCAGTCAATCCGGCAATAGCAGGAAGCTCCGTTATTCATCGTCAGGGAAGTTTCGCCAAAGTCTTCTAGCTCAGGCTTGTCTGGATTGTTGAAGTTTTCAACTCGGGAAAAATTGATGTCACCATCCGAAGAGCCGGTGAAATGAAGTAGCTGCTCGAATTGATGACTGCCAATATCGGTGATGATGCCTCCGTACCGCTCCTTCTGGAAAAACCAGTCTGGGCGATTGCCTTTGCTTAGTCGATGCGGAGCCATGACCATGACTTGCAACACCTTTCCGATTGCTCCAGAGCGGGCCAGCTCACCCGCGAAATACGTCGGAGCATTGTGGAGACGCTCGCTGAAATAAACCATGTACTTTCGATCCGTTTCCAATGCTTTCTCCCGAGCGCGACCAAGCTGCTCTAGAGTTGTAAACGGACACTTGTCAGTGAAATAGTCCTTTCCGGCATCCATGACCTTCATCCCGAGGCCGCATCGTTCGCTGGGTATTGCCGCCGCTGCAATACAGCGAATGTCTGGATCGTCGAGCAACTCGTATAGGCTGCTGGCCACCGCGGCTTGCGGAAATTTCTTCTGAAACGCTTCTGCTTTCTCTCGATTGGGGTCATAGATTCGTTTCAGTTGAGCTCCCGCGCCTTCCAGTGCGGTGGCCATGCCGTCAATATGGGCGTGATCTAGAGCGGCTACGCCAAACAGGAATTCTCCAGGTTCTACGACAGGTTTGCTCTGCCCTCCCGGGTTGTAGGTCATGCCATCGGATGTGTTCGCCATAATGAATCTTTCGGTTGAGAGGTTGCTTGATGAGTGTCGATACAATTGGATTCAGGCAAGCGGAGGATTGGGTTTTCAATACCATTCTCAAGATCGTTGCTACTAATTCGTGGATGGATATGGCGATTTCTAGATTCGTATCCATAGCTTTCATTCTGGTTGTGTGAAAGATTTCCTCAATTGAATTGAAGCAAGCCTAATTGGAGTCCTGAAGAGACCCTATGGGGATAGAGATCTCCATCGCTTCACCGGGCAAATCTGTCCATAGCGCCCTAGGTATTCGGCGTAGAGCGGTTCATTTTAGCGACTTTTTGAATCGAACCAGGTATCTTATGCAGGCGGGGATCGGGTAAAATAGAGGGTATCGATCGCCTAGATTCTACCGACTGCATTCAGTTGGACCAATATTTCATAATAGTATTCGCATTATTAATACCAGCATTTTTGGCGAGAGATTCGATTTGCTATGAAATCGGAACATCCAAAAGGAAACGGGAAAAAACGTGAACGACTGACGTTGGCCGCTCACGGCAAGGAGCAGTTTCTCAGCCATGAACCAACGGGAGGCTCTACTCTCATTGGGCAATCCCTCGCGGTTCTGTCGAATGCTTTGAAAGAATCAACAGATTCGAACCCATTCGAAATTGGGATTACCTCTGAGCTGCTTAAGCACAATGCTGAAAATGCTCAGTACATTGAAGAAAAGCTGCTGGAAGCGGTTTCTTGTCCGCATGCGATTAAGAAATGGGCATTCGAGCGAATGTCGCAATTGGCTCTACCCTACGAGATGAAAAATCGCCTTAAACCGCGAGACATCGAAGAAAACGCGGATGGGGGGTACTCTCAAGCTGCTGGATCTAGCGGAGGATTTTCTGCAGATCTCAAGTTTTTGCCGAAATCTGCAGGCTATGCAGGTCGATATGTCCCCTCACTGCGCGGGAATGGAATTTCTTTTCGAGTTCATGGGGAATTGCGAGCATGTGGAAATGAGGACAATTGAGGAGAAGGGTCTCAATTTGCTCTTCGAAAAATTCTCGAAAGAGAACAGTATGAGATTGAGAGCCAACGTGTCCGACGAGTTTGTCGAGATGCAAGCGGTTGTGTTCAGGAAGAAACTACGTTTGGGGATGAGTCCGGAAATGTGAGATTCTAGCGAGGCCGTTTCGCTGGTCGCGCTCGAGGCATTTTCGATCGCAACACCTCTCTCCAAACCGCATGCATAACCCAAATGCCGAAGGCGCAGGGGAGCAATGTTATGAGAAAGGCTGTCGCCCAGCTGGTACGGACCGTTTCGAGGAGAGTCGGCATGAGCATAAAGAGAGAAAATCGATAGGACCAAAGTCGCTTCGCTCGCAATCTCTCCGGAGATCCGGGCAAGTCAATGTGTTCTGCTCTGGATTTGATCCGCGACGCGACATGTCCGAAATACCGGCCGTACATGTAGGCGTAAATCACCCAAAGGCCTCCCCATAATCCGCCTGCGGATATACCTGTTGTTTCTGATTCCACTTTGTCAGTCGCTTTAAGTTCTCTAGTTTGGAAAACTTTTAGGTTTATTTTCGACTACACCTATTAGTACCTGAGGGAACGATCGAGTTCCCAAATTGAAATCAAGGGACGATATTGTCGAAAGATATTCGGATCTGAACGAGCTTTTCCGTCAGCTCAAAATTTCCTGGCATCTTTCCAAGCCCTGGCCAAGTTGTACCGCGATGGACTCAACAAAAGAGGAAGTTCTCGAAATTTTCCGTTCGACCAATGCCTTATTGCAGGGGCATTTCATTCTGCGCTCGGGACTGCGGAGCGAATACTTTTTCCAATGCGCGCAGGTTTGCCAGCGCATGGCTGAAGTGACCCGTTTGATCGAGTTGATGAAGCCACAGCTTGAAACGCTCGATTTCGAAACCGTTCTTGCTCCGGCGATGGGAGGCTTGGTCGTGGGTCAAGAGGTGGCTAGGCAATTCGACGCTCGCTATATCTTTGTGGAAAAAGAGGATGACCGATTGGTCATGCGCCGTGGATTCAAGATCGTCCCGAAAGAACGGATCCTGATTGTCGAAGACGTGATCACGCGAGGCGGTAGGGCTCAGGAGGCGATCGATATTGTCGAAGCCAACCAAGGCTCAGTCGCTGGTGTAGCCGTTCTGGTGGATCGCAGCCAGGGCAAGGCCCGTTTCAACTACCCATTGATTTCATTATTGGAAATGGGGTTTCCGACATTTGAGCCGGACAAGCTTCCGGAACATCTCAAATCGATTCCACCAGTGAAGCCGGGAAGTTAGCGGCCGAAAATCGGCATCCCTTATTTCAATTCGGGAGTTCAACCCAAGCCCCGTTCGAATCAAAGGACTTTCTGACTGCGTCGGTGAAGCGCATGTAGTTTAATCCGTCTTCGAAATTGGTTAAGTTCACCGATGTCTTTTCTCGGATCGACTGGATAAAATCAGCTTCGACATTCCAATCGGCAATCTTGTCTGAGGCGGGTTCTACGATCGTTTCTGATTCACCATTAATGGCCTTGAAGAGTTTTCCCGAAGCTAGGTCCAAACGAATGGTTCCGTTTGCTCCGCATAGGGCGTAGGCATCGCGTCCGCTTCCTCGCTCAACTCCACTCATTAGCCCGGTGAGTTGCAGGCCATCAGCGTAGTCAGCCATGTAGGTAATGGTTTCCGGGATTCGAATGGCTTGCATGGCATTGCTTTCGGGGTTCATTCGTTCGGAAGCATATATGCTGCCATGGGCCCAGACTCGATTCGGCTCCCGCTTAATCCAGCGCTGAATGACCTCGTAATAAATGCCGAGCATAAGGATGTTGTTGCCGCTGTATTCAATATTTTGACGCCAGTTCATAGGCGCGTCTTGATCGGCATTCATGGGAATTGTTTTGGTAACGCTGATCTCCAAAAGGCGTCCCAACTCCCCTGACTGCAGGATATCGGTGATCGTAGCGTCCCATTTTAGCGTAAATGGCGAAGGCACAATTTGGGCGACTAGACCAGGATTGGAGCGAGACGCTGCTAGCATGTCTGCAGCTTCATCAGCATTCATTGCCATACGCGCTTCCGTGAGCACATGCTTTCCGGCATTGAGAGCGGCTATAGTGATGGGAGCGTGCAAGTAAGGCCACGTGCCGATGCAAATGGCGTCGATCGAGTCATCTTGAATTACGTCCTCCCAATTCGAAGCGATTCGCCCCACTCCGAATGCGTCTGCAGCCTGCTTCGAAGATTCCACAGTTCGATTGCAGATCACGTCAACGCTGACTCCTTCTATCGCCTGGAATCCTGGAATGTGTTTCAGCTTCGTGTTAGCGCCCGCGCCAATTATTCCAACCCGAATAAGTTCTCCATTATTCATAGGATTTTATATCTACAGGAACGATTGACTGCCTGGCAACTCTCGAAGTTTTTAAGTTGCTGTTCACACGATCTCCATACTTTGCCCTTAGCATTTCCCAAACGCGATCTCGGTTTTTGTAACGATCCGTTAGATACGGTTTTATTTCCTGCTTGAAATGCTCTTGGAGGAAATTCCTAAGATCGATTTTCCAGCCATCCTCATTTTTGAAACGCACTCGAAGCCCAGTGTCCGATCTTAGGCGATAGAGTGGTCCCGCAGTTACTCCGGCATAGGTATCGACTTCACCCAGGGATGCTCGGAAGAAGGATTCTTCTAGAATTTCCAATAGATACCCGCTCAAAGCATTTGGAGAAGGCTGAGTTTGCAACCCGTCAAGCCAAGCTTTCCACTCGAACTTCTCCAGGGCGTCCAAATGCATTCGGATCAGATAAATGAGGTATTGGTCAAAAGGGTTCAGCGATGGCAGGGAATCTTCGTCGCCGACGATTATCCAAGGCTGCAAAGCTCTAAAATATTCTCTAGTGCCTGAATCGACTAGAGAATCTAGCGATTGCATATCGCTTGTTTTCAGGGCCTGTTCGAAGGAACGGAATACTTCGGCTGGCGGATCGGATTGGGGCCGACAAGCGAATAACGTTAGCAAAAATAAATGGATCAACACTCGTAAGGCTTGCATGCTGTTGGGACCCAAGTTCATATGCCCTTGCAATTGGCTAGGCCAATTTGGAGTATTTCCAGTCTACTAACTCTAGCTGCAACGCCTTTTGCCGACCGAAGGAATTCCATGCCAGCCTGTATGCGATGTCGACGAGTGTATCCGTCTTTGGAACACGATTCGCTAAATTCCAGGCTACTCCTTGTAGGGGACGACCATACTTGTCGCTCAAGGAAAAACGAAAATGAGCGTCCTTGAAAATCTTTGGTCGCTGTCTAAACCGGATGCTGCGCGTGGCGAAAATGGGTTCTGGATTTTCTTGACCAAAGGGTTGCAGGAAATCGAATTCATCCATAAATTGCGGAGTGATATTCTCGAGCTCCAAGTAGGTGGCTATTTCCAGTGTTTTTTCGTAAGCGGGCGCTGCATTGGCAGCCTCGATAGCTTCATGAAAATAGGAGCAAAGTTCTTCGATAAACTCGATTTGAATATTGACGCCTACCGCCATTGGGTGCCCTCCCCAACTTTCGAGTCTATCCGAGAATCCGCTAAGCGCTTGAACGAGATTGACGCCTTCGACACTGCGGCCAGATCCCTTGGCGAGATCGCCCTCCTTGCCCAGTACAATGCAAGGGCGATCATAGTCACGAGAAAGGCGGCTGGCTACGATGCCAACCACTCCCGGATGCCAATTCTTTCCGAAAACGACGAGACCGCTTTTATCCGCTTGGGTCCTCTCCACTTGCCGCTTCGCCTCTTCGACAATGGATCGCTCGATCTCTTGACGCTCACGATTGAACGAATCTAGTTTCAACGAGGTTTCCATACAGAACGCGGAATCGTCGCTCAGCAAAAGTTCCACAGCGAGGGAAGCATCCGCTAGTCGGCCGCTAGCATTGATTCGCGGTCCTAATTTGAAGGATACATCCACGGGTTTGACGCCGTGCTGAGCGTTCATGCCGGATACGCGCATCAAGCTGCCAAGCCCTTTTCGCTTGGTGTTAGAAAGCGCTTTAAGACCAATGCGGGTGAATATACGATTTTCCCGAGTTAAAGGAACCAGGTCTGCGATGGTTCCCATGGATACGATATCGAGATAGTCTCGAAGCGTTATGTTGAATGCCGTCGGGTCCTTTTGATCGCGTTTCAGTTTTAAAATACCATGAGTGAGCTTGAAAACCAGACCGACCGTGCAAAAATCGCTATCGCTGCCGTTACCCTCCACATGGGGATTCACGAGCAGAACGCCTTCGGGCAGTTTCTGCTTGGATTGATGATGGTCGACGATGATCAGATCGCAGCCTTGGGATTGGATAAACGCGGCTTCGTCGACTGAATTTGTGCCGCAATCCAAAGCTATGAATAGATCTGCCTTTTCACCGCAGTCCATGGCCCGTTCCGCTGTCTTTCTTGTGAGTCCATAGCCTTCTTCGAGACGCAAAGGTACGATGAATTTCGCGTAGTTGCCGAACTGTTTAAGAAAGTCCACCAGAAGCGCGGTACTAGTGACTCCATCGACATCATAGTCACCGCAAATAACGATTCTCTGGCCATGATCGAGCGCCTGGCAAATTCGCTCTGCTGCCTTTTGTAGATTGGGTATTTAGAAGGGGCAGGAAATTCGGCTGAGTCGGGGGTGGAGGAATTCTCTAGCGGAGTCTGGACAATCGAAACCGGCCCGAACTACCAATTCAGCGGTAGCGTGGCTTATTTGCAGTTGCTTGCGTAGGGCGCCTACGCTCTTCGCTGGTTGCGGATTGTATTCCCAAACAGCCAAGGCAGAGATCAGCTTCCCTCCTTAGCCTCTTTGGCGCCAGCTTGCCACTCGTACTCGGGCGCTACGTCATGGCTCTTTTCGACGCTTCTACGATCGCCCTTATGCCACCAGTAGAAGATCGGACTCGCGATGAAGATCGATGAGAACGTACCGGTCATAATGCCAATGGTGAACGTGAACGCGATATCGCTGATGATTCCTGTCCCGAAAATGTAGAGGGATACCGCTGCCAGCAATGTAGTAAAGCTGGTTAGCAATGAACGCGAGAGTACCGCATTCAATGCGGAATTCACGATATCTCTCAGTTTGGCTGTTGGCTTGAGCTGTAGCTCCTCGCGTATCCGGTCAAACACGACGATAGTGTCATTCAGTGAATATCCGACGATCAGGAGAATGGCTGCAATCATGGGAGCCGTAAATTGGTGTCCCGGAACTAGCACGAAAACGCCTATCGTGAGCAAAATGTCGTGGACCGTAGCGACAATCGCCCCGATTCCATATCCGATCTCAAAACGGACTGCGATATAAAGGAGGATTAATCCTAATGATAGTCCAATAGCGTAAAAAGCGTTCTTCTGAATTTCCTGCCCAACGGAAGGGCCGATCACATTGGTGCCCACCGCCTCCAGATTGGCAGCTGGAAATGCCTGTTGCAATGCCTCGACGACCTTTGAACTCTCCTCGAAAGGCGTTTGCAGCTTCAGCACTTCCTGGCCTCCGCCGAGAGGCGTTACGTATTGAGGATTAACCTCGCCTAGTTCCTTGTCGGCTACGAGACTGGTTATATCCGTTTGTTCGATACGTTGATCAAATGTGAGTGACACTTCGTCACCCCCTGTGAAATCGATGCCAAAAATGCTGTCTGATTTAACATAGAAGGCGATCAGCCCTATCAATACGAGAGTCCAGGAAGCGGCAAATGCGGGGAGTCTGAAGTTGAGGAATGGCACCTTCGGATTGTTGACGATCGAGAGCATGCGAAACTTCTTCATGATACCCGTATCGATCAGAAGTTCTAGAAGCAGTCGATTAACAATCAAGGCGCTGAACATGGTGGTAACGACACCGATGGCCAAGGTCAGCCCGAAGCCTTGAACGGGTCCGGTGCCGAAGAAAATCATGACCATGGAAACGAGGAAGGTCGTTACATTGGCGTCGAAAATAGTGGAAAACACTTTGTCGAATCCGCCGAGCAAGGAAGCTTTGAGCGATTTGCCCAATTTAAGCTCCTCTCGAATACGTTCGAATATCAGAATATTGGCATCCACCGCCATGCCGATGGTCAGGATAACCCCAGCGATGCCCGGCAGTGTCAATGTAGCTCCGACGCTGGCTAAGGCCCCGAGCACGATAGCTAGATTGAGGACGACTGTTATAAGAGCGATGACCCCGCCGATCAGATAATAGGCGGTCATGAAAATGGCCACGAGAGACACGCCCCAGGTCGCAGCTCTCTTGCCGGAATCTATGGAATCCTTAGCCAGTGTTGGACCCACTTCGTAAAGTTCGGCCACTTCGAGCGAAAACTCTAGCGGGTTATTGAGAACATTGGACAGTTCGATGGCTTCCCGTTGGGAAAAACTACCGGAGATGGAGGCCCGCCCGCCTCGTATTGGTTCGTTTACTGATGGAGCCGAATAGAGCACGCCATCGAGAACGATGGCCAAGCGACCTTGGCCCGCGAGTTTTGTAGTGATTTCAGCGAAACGGTCGGCCCCTTCACTATCGAAGTTCAGGGAAATCTCAAAACCGCCAACGGAATTCTGCATAGGGTTGGCGTCGTCTACATATTTCCCAGTGAGAGCTGGATACCGACTCACGTAAAGCTCCTCTTCAAAAGATTGGTCACCTGCCTCTCGTGACAGAGTCATGATTTCATACCCGAACGGTTCCGGATCGATGCCCGGTCTGGCTGTTAGGTGTACTTCGCGAAAGTCCAGACGGGCCGGTCTTTTAATGTCCTCCAATATGTCAGGGTTGTCTTTTACGCTGATTCCCGCGAGCTGCACTTCGATGCGATCTTCGCCCACCAGTCGAACGATAGGCTCGGAAACGCCATAGAGATTCACCCGGCTTTCCATGATCTCAATGGCCTTGGAGAGCTTCTCTTGCCGCTCGTAACTGTCCGCCCCTTCCAAGGCGGCAGGATCGACTTGCAGGGTCATGGCAACACCGCCTGCGATATCCAGACCAGGACGCAGATCAGCCTTGGAGTCATCCAGCAAAGCGTTGAGTAAAATACTGTTCCGCTTTTCCAGGTTTCGCAACGAACGCTCGAGTGCAATCTGTGGAAAATACTCTGAGAGATCGATCTTCTCCTCTCCGGCGATTGCCTTTAGAGCCATGTAGACACTGACAACTTGATCATCGGACTTCGTCTTCGCGATAGCCCGATCGAGCAACTGATGGAACTCCGCGTTATCGGAGGCTTCTCTCAGGTACTCGCTAAAGTCCTGATCCTGCCATGGGACGAGATAGGAAATGGAAAAGGTTGCGATGACGAGGGTCGCCACGAGTTTCCAAATGTGCTTTCCAGACATTTTTCGAAAATGGGTTCGTTTGCTAAGTTGCTAGTATTAAATACAAATCTGGGGCCTGAAAACCCGCCATGAGGGTTTTGTCAGCCCACGAAAGCGAGTCAGGAAGAGGCAGTGTCGTCGTTAGATATGACGCTGGCGACGGAGTTCTTGGTGATCTCGATTTTGGTGCCTTCCGCTATTCTGACGACGAATCGGTCGTCCTTGACGTTAGTGACAGTCCCGTAGATGCCCCCTGAGGTGACCACATCGGCTCCGGATGCTAACTCGGATATCATCTTCTGATGCTGCTTCTGTTTCTTTCTTTGCGGAGCGATCAAAAGAAAGTACATGGCGGCGAACATGATGATAATGGGAAGAAAGCCTCCCAGTCCTGAGCCCCCTCCTCCAGGGGCCGCTTGGGCGAATAATAGCGAAAATTGTTCCATTGAGTGGCGCGTTTTTGAATGTTAGGTAAGAAACTTGAAAAAATGAAGTTGGCTAATGAAGCCAGCCGCATTTCAAAAAGCAAGCGCAGAAGAAACGGGGCGAAACAAAATTGTCACCAAGGAATTCGCTCTGGAAGTGGGCATTCGAGTTTGTAGAATGGTAGGAAATGAGCAGTGAAACGGACATCATCTTTTTCGATGGAGAATGCGGGTTTTGCGACACGGCTGTTCGGCGGATCATGCAGATCGATCGGAAACGGCATCTTCGTTTCGCTCCGTTGCAAGGCGAAACAGCGAACCGTCTTCTAAGCGAGGAACTGAGGAATCCGGAGAATCTCAAGACTCTGGTCTATTTGGATGTGTCGCAAAAGGTTTGGACAAAGTCAGAAGCGACGATCGAGATCCTGAAACGCGTTGGAGGTTTCTGGAAGGTCGCGGCTTTGGCGAAAATCTTGCCCGTTGGATTTCGCGATTGGTTTTACGATCGGGTTGCGGAACGTCGGCGATCGATTATAGACAAGGCTAATTGTCCTCTACCTACAGCGGACCAACGGGCTCGAATACTACCCTAGATACCCTGCCGAAACCGTTTCAATTGCTCGCTTGCGTTTCGAAAACCAAACGTCATAAGAACCAGGCTTTCTCTACCTAGGAGATCCTTGAAACTTAGAAATAAGAAAACATGACGACTGACATCATCGATATAAATGCTCGCGAAATCATTGATTCTCGCGGCAACCCGACTGTTGAAGTGGACGTAGTGCTTGCATCCGGAATTGTAGGACGAGCAGCCGTTCCCTCAGGAGCCAGCACGGGCGAGAACGAAGCGCTAGAAATGCGCGATGGAGCCCTGCCTCCAAAGAAAGCTCCAAAAGGCGCTAAGAAGCGGTACCTGGGAAAAGGCGTTCTAGCAGCAGTCGCCAATATTCACGATCAGATTCTCCCGGAAATTGTCGGTATCGATTCGTGCGACCAAGTGTCGGTGGACAATGCCATGCTGGCCTTGGATGGCGCTAAGAATAAGTCGAAGCTCGGAGCAAACGCGATACTGGGCGTTTCTCTAGCCAACGCCAAAGCAGCGGCTCAAGCTTCTGGCCTGGAACTCTACAAATACCTCGGTGGACCTAATGCCAAGGTGCTTCCTGTACCCATGATGAACATACTCAATGGCGGCGCTCATTCCGATGCTCCTATTGATATTCAGGAGTTCATGATTATGCCAAAGGGAGCTGACACCTTCCGTGAAGCGCTGCGCATGGGAGCGGAAATCTTTCACGCCCTGAAAGGAGTGTTAAAGGCGAAGAATCTTTCCACCGCTGTCGGTGACGAAGGTGGATTCGCTCCCGCGCTGGACTCCAATGAGCATGCTTTGGAAGTGATTGCCGCTGCGACAAAAAAGGCTGGATACAAGCTCGGGAAAGATATCTTCATCGCCTTGGACGTGGCCTCGAGCGAGTTTTACAAGAACAGCCGATACGTTTTTGACAAGTCGGATGGATCTAAGAAAACGAGCAAGCAAATGGTCGATTTCCTAAAGGACCTCCAAAGCCGTTACCCTATTATTTCCATCGAAGATGGATTGGCTGAGAACGACTGGAAGGGCTGGAAAATTCTCACCGACGAGATGGGGGCGGATACGCAATTGGTTGGCGACGATTTGTTCGTTACCAACACAGAGTTCCTGAAGAAGGGGATCGACATGGGCGTGGGCAACTCGATCTTGGTCAAGGTCAATCAAATTGGTTCGCTCACGGAAACGATGGACGCCATCGAGATGGCCAAGGAAGCTTCATACACTTCGGTCATCTCCCACCGTTCAGGCGAAACCGAGGATACGACTATTGCTGATATCGCGGTAGCTACTAACGCGGGTCAGATCAAAACCGGTTCGCTTTGCCGAAGCGATCGGGTGGCGAAATACAATCAGCTGCTCCGAATCGAAGAGGAACTCGGACCAAACGCCGTTTATGGCGGTAAGCTGTAGTTCATTTCTGAATTCAATCACTTTTCTAGCCCGCGAATTCGTTCGCGGGCTTTTTTAGCGAGGAGAAAGGAGGTATATCCTAATTTTTTTAGGTAGGGAGGGCTGGCTCAGTCCTCCGTGCATTAGGAGTTGGTGGAGGACCGAGCCGGTCCTCCCTACCCGTAAACTATTTCGTTTAATGATGAGCTTGAATTCCCATTCAAGCCAACTAGTCCTTCCACATGCTCGTAGTATTCGATGTTGATGGGACGCTAATTGATGGGGAGGAGTATGATTGGAAATCGTTCAATGACGCATTTACCGAGATTACTGGTCGAGCCTTCTCCGTTGAATTTTGGAAATCCTTAGATGAAGTGACCGCATCAGCGATCGTGCACCAAGGTCTCGAGGATTTGCCCCAGGATAAGAGAGCAGAACTAGAGCTACGTGTACGCGATCGCTGTTTGGAAAATCTCCAGGAAGAACGGGAACGGAATCCGAACGCTTTTGGCAGCTCCCAAGAGACTAGGAAACTGCTCGAGCATCTCGAGACCGACGAATCGTTTGATGTGGCTATCGCGACCGGAGATTGGTTCAAGACGATTCGCTTTAAGCTCGAGGCGGCTGGAATCGAGCTCGAGCGATTTGTTCACGCGACCTCCTCGGACAATCCAATACGTTCGAACATCATTCACTTGGCTGCGGAGCGATCGCGTCGCGATTTGCAAGACACCATCTATGTCGGCGATGGGGTTTGGGACATCAGAGCCTGCAGCATGTTGGGAATTCCCTTCATAGGAACGGGTCGACGAATCGATGCCCTCAAGGAGGCTGGCGCCGAGTATGTTTTGGAGGCGCTAGAAACCGAGGCCCTGCTAGATGTTGTTGAGCAAATCGTGAAGGCACGGAATATCGGCAATCGCTAGTTTGCGAGTCAATTCCCCTCAAAGGGTATTCAACAAACACAGATCAATTCGTTTTCGTAGAGTTAACGCAGCGTCGTTTCGCAAACGCAGATACGTTAACTTAGATCAATGGGCCGAGGTTTCTCTAACGGTGGTGACTCGTAGGAGCGGGTTTATCCTGCGATTTCAACGGTATGCCCAATTTTTTATCGCGGGATAAACCTGCTCCTACGCTCGACTACAACTTTAGTGAGCGTCGGAAACCGTGGGTCCCGTCTTGCAGCCTACGAGGAGAGAGATCCCTTACATGAAGAAATTGGGTAGGATGGCGGAAACAATGAGTATTTCGATCAAACCGACCACCCCCATAAGGGCTAGCAACACAGTCCATGTTTTCAATGTCTCTTTCTCGGTGAAACCGCTGAGTTTGCAGACGACCCAAAAACCGCTGTCATTCATCCAAGAGCCGACTTGAGATCCAAAGGCGATCGCGGCGAACAAATAGATAGGATGGTAGTCGATCACGACACCGCCTCCCAATATCGCTGCCACGATTCCGGAAGTCGTTATCATGGAAACGGTTCCGGACCCTTGGGCAACCTTCAAAACAGCCGCAACTAGCCAGGCTAGAATAATAAGCGAGAATCCGCTTCCCTTTGAAATGGCGGAGATGGCATCGCCTACTCCGGCATGGCGAATCATGGCTCCAAAAGCGCCGCCAGCTGAAGTGATCAGAATGATTGTGCCTGCCGTACCCAGAGGACCTTCCATCGCATTGCCTAAGTGCTTGATGCTGACGCGACGTTGCTTGGCCAGCAAGTACAGCGCGATTACCGTTCCGATGAACATGGCTACGTTCTTGTTTCCAAGAACTTCTACGACGCGATAAAACGGACCTTCGGTCGTCCAGATTGCCAGAAATGAGGCGAAGGCGATGAGCAGCACTGGAAGTATTACAGGCAGCATGGACATGAAGAAAGGTGGCAATTCCTTGTCATCTTTGGCCACGATTGCTTCAATATCGGCGATTTTTATGCCTGGACTCTCCCTCACCGTAATGGGCATGCGCTTGTCGATCCATTTGCCGTAGTAGAGCCCGGAAATCGCGGGGATGACCCCAAGAGCAAAGCCAGCGACGATTGTGAAGCCAAGATTCAAATCCAAGGTCTCTACCATTACCAATGGACCCGGGGTCGGTGGAACCAATCCATGTGTAATGGCGCCACCACTACAGGTGGCCATAACAAAATAAAGGTAGTGTTTGCCCAATCGAAATGCTAAAGCTTGGGCGAGAGGAATGAGTAGAAAAAAGACCGTGTCAAAAAACACGGGAATGCTTAGTATAAAAGAGCAAATGACCAAGGCTACTCCAGCCCTGGATTCGCCGAGAGTCCGAACCATGCCGCGGACAATTCGGTCTGCCGCTCCGCTCTCCATCAAGCAAACCCCAATTATGGCCGCCAAAGCGATCACCCAGGCTATTTTTCCAGCGGTGCTGCCAAACTCTGTCATGGTTAGGCCGATCGCTGTGACAATCTGATTGCCGCCATCCATTCCAGGCAACGAAGTCGCGAGACCGCCAACGACAACTGAAGCCAAAATTAGCGATAGAAACGCGTGTATCCGAAAAACAGCGATAGCTACCACTACAAATAGAATCCCAATTAAGAGAACAGTGAATGGCCAAGCAGACGAATTGGTTGCGGCGAGAACGAGAGGAAGCATAGGTGTCGAGATAAGGGTTTACGAGAGAAGCGACTTCGGGGGAGTGTCGCGTAGGGCGGTATCCTGATAGTCAGACTCTTCCGATCAACAAAAAAACGGATATAGCGCTCTCCCCGTTTCTCCCAACAAAGGCGCCGCGAAATCTATCCGGTCATCCCCAATTCGTCCTCTGCGTACTTTAGGCAGTACCGAATATTCGCTTCCTCGTACTGGAGCTGGCCGTCGGGAGGGCGATTCGAAATGTTAGGAAGTGGATGCTGGCTTGCATTAGCACGCACCATTCGCATGGCTCCCGCTAGAGCTTTAGCTCCAACGTCTTGGAAAGTCGCCCAGTAGTCTTGAGTAAAGCAAGGGACTTTAAGGGGGTCTCGTGTGATCATTTCCAAGCAGAATTGGACCTGCGGGTTCGATTTTTCACAGAGATTGAAAACGCTTTTTAAATCGAGAAATCCCCTGCCCAGTGGCACTTCCGAAAGTAGAAATCCATCTGCGTATTCCTTTACTCCCATATCTTTCACGTGAGTCGTGAATACGCTCGGGGATAGCGCTCTCGCAGTCTCGAGCGGATCCTCCAACAGCGCGATGCTATTACCCGTGTCCAAGCATATACCGAACCATTCGCTGCTGATACCTCTAACAAACTCCACTAAATCATCGATACGCCAATCCTTGTGGTTCTCGACAGCTAGTTTTACCCGGTGTTTTGCCGCTATCGGCTCTGCCAATCGAAAGGATTCCCAAGCCTGTTCTTTCATGCCTTTCCAACCCTCGAACGAATCAAATTGTTCGTAGCGGCGTCCACCGACTGCGACTCTTAGGACGTTCGCCCCAGCCTCTTTAGCGGCTGAGATATCCTGTTCAAACCGACTCAGATCTTCACGTTCTTTGGGCAGTCGAATTTGTCCCTCTAGATAAAGCCCCAATTCCTCTCTTCGATCTCGAACGTTTCTGGCAAATGCCTTTTCCCATCCTTGGACTCCCACTTGAAAGCCTCCCGCTCCAATAGAATGGCAGTGATCCATCAATTCGATAGCGTCTTTGAATGGTGGATACCGTTTGCTCGAGTTCCTTGACGATCGCCTTATTGAATAGGAATAGACGACGATCCCCATTCGCTTCCCTCGCGAAGTCGGTCTGGCCGCCGCTAGAGAGCCTGCTGTCAGGGCAACTCCGCCACCTAGGGCCAAGTTTCGAATGCATTCCCTTCTATTAAGGCCTTCTTTTGGCCTGGGCTTTGAAGTACGGGGCGTCATTTGCTTAATTGTCCGAAAGGCCCTTCTCTAGAACTGGACGGACAATACCTGCCCATAGCTCGTTGCCTTCGTCGCTCAAATGGAGGCCATCATTGGCGAAAAGCGATTTGCTCGGAGGCATTCCAGTATCCAGCATTGGAGTGGCGATGTCTGCGTAGTAAAGATGGGGACTCTTTTGGCTCCTAACGTAAATCAACTGGTTTACCAAGTGCATCAGTGGCCAAAGTTGCGCTCGTTTGATACTGGGTTTGATAGGGATATAAACGATTTTAGTGTCAGGCAACTTCTCGCGAACCAATCCGTAGAAAGTCTGAAAATCATTGAATACTTGTTCAACGGTTTTTCCTGCGGAGATATCGTTGTCGCCCTCATAAAAGACGATGACGCTTGGCTCATAAGGCGTTACGATCCTATCGAAAAAATAAATACAATCGGAAGTTTGAGAACCGCCGAATCCGCGATTTATGGAGTCGATGCCTTTAAAGGCAGCAGCCGTATCCCAGCGGCGTATTGATGAGCTTCCCAGAAAGAGAACGTCTCCTTTGCGTGGCATGGACTTTCGATCGGCTGCCTCAAACGCCTCGATTGCTTCATCAAATCGATGCGGATCGGCCACTACCTGTCCCTCAACTACTGAAATGAATAAGACTGCTGCAGAGGCTAGTGAATTAACAATCAGCGATTTCATAGGGCTTGAAGCTTGGGGGTTCTTTGACGATTGTGGATATGGGGTGTTCAACTAAATTAGGACCAATGCTAACTTTCATAGGAACGACTGGAAGCTATTTCTCTGGATTTAACTGCTATCCGCCCTTCTAAGGCAAGCCAGCGATCCATGAAACGGTGTCCTCCAATTCCGCTTGGTCGATCTCTACCGTATCCGAGCCATCGTAATGATGGCGCTGTTCCGAGGAGAATTTTTGCCATTGCCTGAGTAGATACCAGTCTTGCTGATTAATGAGCGGCGTAGCTCTTTGGGAACGATCCCCTTCGCCGGATTCTCCATGACAAGATCAGCAGGAATCTTCGTACGACAGCTTTCCGGCAGAACTCGATGAAGGTTCATGGGTTGCTCTCGATTGATTTCGATCGAGAGACTCGATGTAGCGCCCGACAAAGGCGATTGACCGTTCATCGAGAGCATAGGCATTAGTCTGCATCAAATTCCCTTGAGCGTCTTCATCGAAATACCCGCGTTCGTTTCGGCGAAATTTTCTCAACTGGTCTGTTACGTACCATCGAGGTAATCCCGCTATGGAGGGGGCCCATCGCTTCGATACCATGACCAGATTGCAAGTGACAGGCGATACAATGGTCTCGGAAGACCAGGAACCCCAAATCATCGGTGGCATCGCTGGGGTTAGATACAGCGTTCTCACGGATGAAGAAAAGAAGGCACAAAACAGAAGTTTTAAATGGGGTTTTCATGTAGAATATACCACAGGTGCGCTAGCGCATTCCTTGACTGTCCGCGACTGTCATCGCCAATTGCCACCTCGATATCGCGAGACTTGCTATCCGCTCAAAGCCAATTTAGTCAGATTTTCTATGCGACTTAACTCGAACGTTTCAAAAAATTTAAGGCTCTCAACCAGGAAAGACACGAAGAAACTCGAAAAGCTTCGCAAAT
>NZNM01000051.1 GCA_002694885.1 Opitutaceae bacterium
CGTATGGCGGTCGCCGAGGAATCGGACAAAATACGAATCGCTCAAATCGCGAATACCAAGCAAATCAATCGGATCTGGCTATCATCCGCTTACCTCTCCGAAATCGAAGAGCGCGACGATCTCGAAATTGACGGAGAACTCGAAGCCATGAAATTCGATGAAAGCGGCAACCAGCTTTGGCCAGCGGAACGCGGATAGTTCCAGCTGGATCCAATTCAGTTTTTGAGCCATCTGAGAGCTTCGTCTTCGTCGATAAACGAGCGAACATCCAGCTCTTCCTTGGATCCAACTGCTTCTAGAAACCGAATTTTCGGTTCGGTTGTCTGGGCTTTCCCGCCCGATATATCTTCTACTAAAAACGCCAATTTGAGATCTTTAGGAATTGTTTTAGCGAACTCCAGGATTTCTCCATAATCGGATGTCTCCATCTGTTCTTTGCTATCGATCAAAAGACAATTGATTCGGTGCTCCTCCTTTAATGCCAGTATTTTTTCGAAGGACTTGCGCCATTCGTCTACAGGTACGATGCCGATAGACTTCACGCGATTCAGCCCATTCACCTCGTCTAGACTAACATCATCAGGCATTAGAAAATTCGTTTAGTTGTTAGAGTTGGATTCAGAACTAAAAATAGGGTCCTTTAAACGACGTCTCCTGTTCTCGACGCCAACCGATTAAATATAAACACTAGAATGTTACAAAGTCATGACGATTTAATTGGCTCATTCAGTACAACCATCGCATTCTCTGATAGTGCCTGATACGTTTCCATTGATATGAATCGGATTTTTCCAGTTTCACAGGTGTCAAGTTTGCTACTTATCGCCGCTTTGGTAATGAGCGCCAACTTGCTGGCTCAAAGCGAGCGCGAATCGATATACGAGAGCGGCCAGAGAACGCGTGATGGGATCGGTAAATACTATCAAGGTCGAGAGATCGCCCAAGTAATGGGGCACCGAGGAATTTCGTGGTTGGAGCGCGACAATCGGGAAGACGAGGAAGCGCCCAGCAAGGCAATCGGAATGATCCAGCTGAAGCCTGGTCAAGCTATAGCCGACATTGGCGCTGGATCGGGATACTATAGTTTTAGAATCGCTCAACGATTTCCCGATTCCAAGGTCATCGCCGTCGATATTCAGCCAGAAATGCTGGATTTTATTAAGCGGAAATCGAGAGAGAGTGATGTCTCGAACGTGGAAATCCATCTTGGCTCAGTTCAAAGTATCCAACTGCCAGCGGAAAGCATTGATGCCGCGCTGTTCGTCGATGCCTATCACGAATTTTCTCATCCCTATGAGATGATGCGATCAATCTTCTCCGCTCTAAAACCGGGTGGAATCCTTTACTTGCTGGAATACCGAGCAGAAGATCCAAAGGTCCCGATCAAACCGCTCCACAAGATGACTCAGGCTCAGGCGAAAAAAGAGATGAGTTTTGTCGGATTCGAATGGGTGGAAACCAAAAACGATCTCCCTTGGCAGCACTTCATGATTTTCGCCAAACCGATTTAGCCGACTCCGGCTAAGTGGGCCCGCTCCGATCCACGGCAATGCGCTGTGAACTAAATTGGATCAAGCGTCTAAAGCTCGATCCTCATTCCGGTCGTCAAGCTCCAGGGACGAGTACGGTAGAAGGTCGCGTAAAGCGGGCTGCCTTCGTAGATTCTAAAATAGGGTTCGCTTGTTATGTTATCCCACTCCACATAGAGCCGCGACTTCTTTTGCAGCTTGTAGCTTACTGTGAGATCTACACGGCTTCTCGATCCGGCGTATCGATCGCTTTCGGCGCTGTTCCCTACTCTGAATACATTGTCGTCTTCATTCCATAGCTTTACTTGAGCAAATAGCTTTTCTTTCTCGTAAGTTAAAGAGACGTTCACTTCATTGTCTGGCATTCTTGGAAGTGGGAGCACTTCGCCTGGACGCTCGGGATACTGCAGCTCGGACTCCTGTCTCACGTACTTAGCGTTGAATGAAAATCCATCCTCTATGAGCGGTAGCCTAATAGGTTGGCTCCAAGTCATAGATACGCCTCTCAAAAAAGCGCTAGAACTGTTCTCCTGGCGTTCCAACTCAAAACCGTCATAGATTCCGCCAACAACGATGGTTTCATTTCCGAATATATAGTCTTCCAGTTGCCGGTCGAACAACTCCACCGACACCATTCCGCCGTCTCGTATTCTCATATCGACCGAAAAATCGATATTGGTATAGAGTGTAGGTTTTAGAAGCGGATTACCCTCCTCGACTTCACGGTCTTCCAGGGCCACGAGACGATAAGGAACAACATCAGCATAATCAGGGCGATCAATTGTTTTAGTGTATGAAGTTATGAAGGTCGTGTTTTCGTTCAGCTTGTAGCGGACGTGAGTATTCGGAAAATTGTGGCTGTATTCGTTGGATCCGAAAGTCGGGGTTGAGCCTAAGTAGACGATCTCGTTTAAATCGCCATCCGAGTCCTTGTCCAAGGCATCTTTGCCAAGGAGTACTTCGTTGGCTTCAAAATCTATAAAGGTGCTCTCCTGACGTACGCCAACGAGCGCTCGCCATTTTCCCAAGCTGTAGTCCCCCATGGCATAGAGGGCATCCACTTGCTCTTGGACAGAATATGTAGAAGAGTCGGATCGTTCTCTTGAGCGTCGCTCATCGTAAGTGAATCGATCGAAATCATTTTCGATAAACGCATCTGTCAGCTGCCGATCGACAGCTGGACCTAGGTCGTAACGACTCCCGAAAAAGTCGATGCCGTTATTGGCCCACTCTACGTCAGATAGCGCGAACGGCGATCCCGAAGCGGAATCGTCGTAATAAGAAGTTTCATTGAATGAGTCGTTGACGCGTTTTCGGGTCTTCGCCCCGAATCGCAAAGCTAGGTTTTCGTTACCGAACGCGTTACTCCATTTTAAATTGGCCGCGCCGATCGTATCTATCTCAGCTCTACGGCGGTCCCTATAGGTGAAATCTTCAAGCAGGAATTGTGAAGCGTTCTCGATAGAAGTGCCCTTATCCAAAGTAACAGTAGGAAAAACGTAACTATCCAATCCGTAAGTTGCATCAACATCCGGATTCACGAAATCAATATTGAAATACTCAAGCGGACGGTATTGATCATCCTGGTACACTGCCTTGAAATTAGCTTCCCAATCGCCTCGCGTCCAGTCCGCCCCAAATGTGGTTTCCGCCACTTCAAACTCGTTTTCGAATTCAAAGTAGCCTCGCTCGACCTCAATATTCTCAATGCTCGCCCCACTGGGATTGATTGACACGTAGTCCCCTTTGTTGAACCGGAATTCTAGCTGCGGTCGTTTTTCGTGATTTCGATATAGGCTGTGACTGCCTTTCCACGAAAACCGAAGTGAATCGCTGGCTTTAAAGTCTAGGGCAGCGCTGAGGTCCCGATCCGAATTCCACTCCTCAATATCGTTCAGATTCAATTCACGTAGCGCTAGTTTAGACTCGCCATCGACTCTCCTTCGAAACCAATCCTTATTGATGTACTGATCGCCCCGACGCTGACTTTCGTAGCCTACCGTAAAGCGTCCCCCAATCGTTCGCGCTTCGTTTAGAGGACCGCCGACGGACACGCTCCCTTCATAACCAAATTCTTCCACGAAGGAGCTGTAGTCGGTCTCGAGCATAATTTTCGTCGAAACTCCTTTTTGCGTGTAGGATGGGCGTGTTTTGAGCCGAATCGATCCTCCTCGAGAATCTGCGTCTTGATCTGGCGTGACCGCTTTCAGAACTTCCACCGATGAAACGGCTTCCGCGGAGATGGTATCCAACGATTGACGCGAACCCTCCCCGTCGATGGTCACATTCGCGAAACTCAGATCTGGCCGTCGCTGAATGGCTTCGCTGACATTGGAGTCCTCGACGAGCTCGACTTCGTCTTTCTCGCTAACGATCGCGTCGCTTTTTGGCATTTTCTCCCTTCCCCCTTCATCAGGGTCAATAGCGGCCTTCGCCCACAGTTCATCCCCAGCCATAATTGCGTACAGGGCGAAAGTAGTGGCGATGCGGAAAGCTACTCGGTTAATCAAAGAGTTCTCTAAAAATTTCGTTGCTATCATTGACTTAACCTCGCGCTCCAATGGGAGGCCATGCGTCACCAATCTTCCCTCGCGCTCTTTAACTGGTTGTAGGACTTGTACTACCTAATATGTCAAAGGAATTGGACTCTCACTTGATTGCGAATTCGCACAAACCCATTACATCTGTAATTTTTAGGAAGTTTTTCCAAAAATGCAACGTGATGGTGGCAAAAATTTTTCTCTTCTTCACCAAGCTCAGTTGCTGCTAACCAAATTGTGAATGGCCTACCGGGAAAGGGACAGTTTAGCCGGATAGCGTCTATTGGCGTTCCATTCACCAATATAGATAGCTCCATCGCTATCGACGTAGAGATCGTGTCCATGGACGAACGTCTGACTAGTTTGGTAGAGAGGTTGCAACTCGCCATCGACATAGACGGGCTCGCTCCCTCCCGGAGCGCTGAGAACTCGCTTGGTTTCCCGATCCATTATAAGAAGAAAACCAGACTCGGATAGGCGTTTACCGACTCCATTTTCCTTGGACCAGCAAACCGCCGTGTAAATTTTGTCGCCTCGAAAAAACAACTGACCGGCGAAGGCGCCAGGCAAGTTAATTGTTTCCACGTAATCGCCTTCCAAGGTAAAAGCCTTGATCTTATTCTCAGCCCTCGAAGGCACCCAGACGAGTGGCGTATCTCCTGACAAATCGAGTGAAATCCCATGGGCATTTTGCAAGTGGTTCGGATCGTCTTCTTTGGGAGCACCCCAGCGTTTGACAAGAGCTCCGTCCATTGTCATCTCATAAACAAGGTCTGAAGCATATCCATCAGCGATAAGGACCGTCCCTTTAGGCGTTACGGCGACGTCGCATGGCATGAATTGCCTGTCTCCCGCTTCTCCGATTCCCATTTCGAACGGCGTGGGCAGACGATTAGCGATCGTCCCTTCGGTTTTGAGAATGGTGATTCTCCCATTGCTAGGATGGGCATTCCATCCCGCGGCTTCAAAATGCCAGCCGCAATCTACGTGGATCACGTACTCTTCCCCATTCTTTTCAAATATCTCCAGTCCGTGGCCTCCCACCAAGCCCTCGCCAAACGAACGTACAAAAGTACCGTCTTTTTTTAGGACTATATATGCCGCTTTGGGATGGTCCGTCACCAGATAGAGCAATCCGTCCCTGCCTTCGGCGATAGCGTGAGAATTGATGACCGGAGCAATGTTTGGATCCACTTTGGCCCTGTTCAAATCAACAGAAAATTCAAGCCCATTGTGCCCGAGGGTCCCCTCGTCGCCTGACAAATCTTTAGGGTTGTTTGGGCTATGTGATCCGTCGATACCGTGGCCAAATCCTAGAGAGGAAATAGCGATAAATACGGAGAAAATTAATTATGCCGGTTTCAGCATTTGTATATACCGACTTGATTTTACGCTATCTCGAGTGAAGCGCTAGGCGAGCAACTCCTTAATGACATGGCCATGTACGTCGGTCAGCCTAAAGTAGCGACCTTGGAACTTGTACGTAAGGCGTTCATGGTCGATGCCCAAGAGGTGCATCATCGTCGCGTGAAAATCGTGAACATGCACGCCATCGGCCTCGATGTTGTAGCAGTAGTCGTCTGTTCCCCCGTGACTGTACCCAGGATTCACACCGCCACCGGCCATCCAAATCGTGAAGCAACGGGGATGATGATCGCGGCCGAAATTCGTTTTGGTCATCTTGCCTTGGCAATAATTTGTCCGGCCAAATTCACCGCCCCAAATAACCAGCGTATCGTCGAGCATTCCGCGAGATTCTAAGTCCTTAATCAAGGCAGCCGAGGCTCGGTCAGTCTTTTGCGAGTTCGACCTCACGTTGCCTGGGCACCCACTGTGGGCATCCCAGCCAGTGTGAAACACTTGGACAAAGGGAACCTCCCGCTCCGCTAGCCTACGGGCCAGTAAGCAATTAGCAGCAAAGGTCCCGGGCTCGGTCACATCATCCCCGTATAATTCCAAGGTTGCCCTGGATTCCCCGCTAATGTCGGAAACTTCAGGGACGGAGGCCTGCATGCGGAAGGCCATTTCATATTGTTCAATCTGGTTTTCCAAAACCGGATCGCTTTGCTTGCTCACTTGATACTCATGCAGTTCCTTCAAGTGATCGATGGTCTTTTTTCGGCTCGATCGACTGACCCCATCTGGATTGTTTAAATAGAGAACAGCATCCTTTTCTGGCCGGAACCGGACTCCGTCATGCCGTCCTGGCAGAAAACCGCTGCCCCAGTAGCGTGATGTCAATGGCTGCCCTTTTTGTACTTTTGGCGTCAATACAACATAGGAGGGCAGATTCTTGTTCGGACTTCCCAGTCCATAAGAGAGCCAAGATCCCGCGGTGGGCCGTCCTGGAATCTGAGATCCCGACATCATCATAGTCACACCAGGACCATGATTGATAGCCTCGGTGTACAAGGTTTTGACGAAACACATTTTGTCGGCGATTGACGCCATATGCGGTAAGGTCTCGCTAAACCAAGCTCCACTCTCGCCATGCTGCTCAAACTTGAAGGGGGACCCTGCCAGCGGAAAACTTGCTTGGCTAGTCGACATGCCAGTCAGTCTTTGGCCTCGTCGAACGGAGTCCGGCAGCTCTTCACCGTGCTCCTTGTTTAGCCGCGGCTTGTAGTCAAATAAGTCCATCTGGGATGGTCCGCCAGACTGGAACAAATAAATGATACGCTTTGCAGTTCCTGGGAAGTGAGTATTCGCCAATGCAGGAGCATCTTTGGCGACGACTTTCAAGGGATTCACCAGGCTGCCCAAAGCCAATCCCCCGAGTCCCATGCCCATCTGCTTGAGGAATGAGCGGCGCGACATCCCAATCGGGCTTTCATAACCTGTACAAAGCGGTTCTTTCATCGTTCTATCAGAGATTCGTTGATGTTCATGATCGCATTTATTACGACCGTAGCGGCCGCGTGCTCCCTCGGGTTTTCGTAAAGAGTAACGGGAGCATGACCCACTTCGAGCAAAGCATTAGCCTCTACTGGATTGGCATCGAATTCCTGGCGTTGGGCCTCGTAGAGATCGGCTAGGATCCGCGCTTCCTCCGAATCGGGCTTTCTGCTCGTTAATTGATAAAACGCGTCTTCGATGACAGCCTTTCGATCTCCGCTATGCTTCGCCAAAAGCCTTTCGCCGAACACGCGAGCGGCTTCAACGAACTGCGGGCCATTTAGTATGACGAGGGGCTGCAAAGGTGAAGTCGTCGGTTCGCGTTTCAAGCTACACACATCCCTCTTTGGAGCATCAAAAGCCACCATCATCGGAGCAGGAGAATTTCGCTTCCAGAGCGTGTAGAGGCTCCTGCGATATAATCCTTCCCCCTCGTCTGGTTCCATGGGCTTAAAGGAAGCCGCTACCTCGTAAGGCTTAACGGGTGGTCCCCCAATATCGTCCACGAGCAATCCACTTAACGCTAAGGCGTTGTCGCGAATCATCTCAGCAGCCAGTCGAGTCGGATTGCTCCGGCAGAAGGTCAGGTTCTCCGGATCCTTCTCCATGCTAGCCAGATCGCCAAAGGTGCTTTGACGGTAGGTCGTGGAAAGCACCATTTGGCGCATTAAACGATGCAGGTCCCAGCCATGATTGACGAAGTCGCGAGCCAGCCAATCCAGCAGCTCAGGATGGGTCGGATTGCTTCCTTGGCTACCAAAGTCCTCGGGAGTACGAACCAATCCTTCACTAAAGATCATTTGCCAATAGCGGTTTACAGCCACCCGAGCCGTTAACGGATGATCGGGATCGGTCAGCCAACGAGCAAGGCCAAGGCGATTTCGTGGCTGGTCTTCAGGAAACTCCGGAAGGGCCGAAGGTGTATCCGCTATAACCTCTTCTCCCCGGGCGTCATAGGCTCCTCGATTGAGGATGTAGGCCGGACGTGGTTCCTCGGTTTCGCGCATCACACTGATAGCTTCCAATCCATCCATGATGCGGTTTCGTTCTGCTCGCGCTGATTGCAACTCCGCCCTCGTCTTCATAGCCGGCAAGTAAGCTGTAGCCAGAAAATGGTTATACAATTCATCCAACTCGACGTCGGCTATATTCCCAATCGGAGTTCCCAGCAGTGGAGATGTCGGTTGCATTCGAAAAAGCATGCGCGCCTCCAACTCGGAAACTTCACGATCGAACATTTGAAACTCGTCCATTCTGCCCTTCACGAAACCACGGTCTCGATAGCGCTCCCCTAGAACAAGATGCTGACGGACTCTTTGGCCACTAGGCGTTTGCCAACTGGTGATCTCCTTAGTGAGGTGATCCTTAACGGTGACCAATTCCATCGGTTCGCCGTTTAGGAAAATCTTTGCCCCGGAGGCTATTGCAGAACCATCATAGCTAAGCACGAGGTGCGACCATTCACCAGCAGGTATGCGGTCCTTGGCCTGAACACGCATAGCATTGCCCGGCCAAAAGTGAATCCACGATGCAGTCGGCTTACCATCCATCAGCATGAATTCGTAGCCCATACTCGCGGCGTCATCGGCTCCACCACCGCGGCTAAAAATGCTTTCGCGGGGAGCGTACTGATTCGGGCGAACCCAAACAGAAGCTGAGAACGGGTGCTCGCGTGGAAAGTGGCCCACATCGAACACTTCCATCTTGTCATCACCAGTAAATTGTAGCGCTTTTCCAAATACGCCTGGGACGAGTTTATTGATTTCTGGCGAAATGGCAGGGACGTCCGGAGCGACCGCGTTGGCGAAATTCTCGCCTTCGCGCTCATCAAACGAAATCCAAGCTTCCCGCCCAGGCCAGTCGAGTCTAGGGTTCGTGGCCAGCCAGTTTTCGAAGTTCGCCTTAGTTTCCGGAGCTGTTTCGATCTCCTCCAGCTCGGCAGCAATGGCGTCGATCTTTTTTTGGGCTTTAGCCAGAGACTCATCCGTCTTTTCGTCGGATATCGCCAGAGCCGGTGTCGGCGTTGCAAATGAAAAAAAGGCAATCAATCCAGCTTCCTCGATGTTGGCAAAGAAAGAGCTAAGCGAATAGTAGTCCTCCATAGTCAGCGGATCGTATTTATGATCGTGGCACCGAGAGCATTCCATCGTTAGTCCGAGGAATGCAGAGCCAAAGGTGTGAGTACGGTCCGCGACATACTCTACGCGGTACTCTTCCGGAACGATCCCTCCTTCCATCAGATGTCCATGCAATCGATTAAATGCTGTCGCCAAAACCTGATCTTGGGTCGCATCCGGAAATAGATCACCCGCCAATTGCGTGGTAACGAATTCGTCGTATGGCATGTTTTCCTGAAACGACTGAATCACCCAATCTCGCCAGGGCCAAACTCGCCGTTCATGATCTCGCTGATAACCATTGGAATCCGAATACCTAGCGACATCGAGCCATTCGCTAGTCATACGTTCAGCATAAGCATCGGATGTCAGTAAGCGCTCGACCACCTTCTCAAATGCCTGCTCCGACTCGTCAGCCAAGAAGGCTTCAATTTCGGAGACGCTGGGAGGCAAGCCCGTAAGATCGAAACTCACGCGCCGCAGCCATTTTTCACGGCGAGACTCTTTCGCCGGAACGACTCCCTTCATGGCGAATCCCCTTTCTATGTATTTGTCTATCTCATTTCTCGCCCAAGTCGAATCCCCGGAGGGCGGCTCTACCGATTTCGGCAAGGGTTTAAGTGACCAATGGGTATCATAAGGAGCTCCCTCTTCGATCCAACGATCCAGTAGTTTCCGCTCTTCGTCAGAAAGGGCTAAATTCGAATCGGGAGGCGGCATTCGATCCTCCTCCTCTTCGTCCCAGATGCGCCAATGCAAATCGCTTTCTTTGAGATTGCCCGGCACGATCCCGAAAAACCCATCTCCGAGATCCGCAGTGGCGTGTTCTCGAGTGTCCAATCTGAACTCTGACTTTTGATTTTCGGCGTCCGGCCCATGGCATTTGAAACAGCGATCAGAAAGAATTGGCCGAATATGCTCGTTGAAAGAAAGTGGCTCTTCCGCCACCAGCAGTGTAGCGGAAAATTCTAATAAAATCAGACAGGGTAGAATTCGGAATATCATTAAGAGCATCGGAGAATAGCGCTCTTGGCTTGCTGAGTCTAGTATCGAGATACGTCAATTTGGGTACGTTTTGACGGTCAATGGAATTCTTTTCGAAAGGCCATTGGTGTCATGCCTGTGACCTTTCTGAATCGTTTCGTAAAGTGGCTCTGATCATAAAATCCGGCTTCCGCAGAGATTTCCGCAATGCTTTTGTTGCTGGAGTTCAACAAGTTCTGGGCGACCTCAATTCTTAGCTTAAGAATGTATTCGCTAGGGGACATTCGCAGAAGTTCGCGAAATCGCTTGTTGAATTGAGTACTGGAGAGCCCAGCCATAACCGCCATCTCTTTCATGGAAAGATCGGATCCATAATGGGTCTCAATGTGCGAAATGACCGGAGCCAGCTCGCGAAAATAGGCTTCCCGATCGTCTGATGTAAGAACGGGGTACATGACGCCGGTTGTCCCGACAATGTTCCCTTCGTTGCAGCGGAGGGGTGTCATCGTAGAAACATACCATTTTGGGAATCCTTGCACGTGCGGCACCAGCCAAACCTCGTTCGGAATCGGCCGACCGCCATCCATCACTCGTTGGTCCTCGGCGTGGTACGCCTCTGCCAAAGCTGGGGGCTGGAAATCCAAGTCTGTTTTGCCAACTACTTGATCCAACGAGAGCATTCCGAATACATCTCTGAGTACTAGTTGATTGACGTAAATGTACCGATGATGGCGATCCTTGGCGTGAAAATAAGCTGTCGGATGATATTCGAAGAGTTCGAAAAAGGAACGCATCGCAGGGGATTCTTTAAGACTCCAGCAATCTGCACTCTCAAACGCCAAATCATGCCTAGTCTATTCTTCAAAACATTTTGTACGAAAAGACAAACCATGGATTTTCCGTTCTTTTCGTATGAGTTCGTTCCCCGTCTGCGATGAATCGCCAGTTTATCCGACGTTCCTTGAAGTGAGCGAGGAACTGCTAACTAATAGGTAAGGATCGAGAAATCTCAACGGATATTCAACGGCTGCGTCGACTGCAGGTAGGCGAAGAAATCCACCACTGCCTTGTCGTCCAACCCATTAAGAAGCCCCGCTGGCATAAGCGAACCCCCTAGGCTTTCCATTTCGCTGATCTCAGACTTTTCGATAATCAACCGCTGACCTCCAACAGGGCGTATTTCAACAACGCGCTCGTCTTGATCCGCCAAAAAACCAACGATCTTTTGGCCATCCCGCGTCTCCACCGAATAGTTCTCGAAGCCCTCGCGAACCTCGGCATTGGGATCGGAAATGGCCAGAAGCAGGCTATCCAAATCGTGGCGTTGGTAGCCGGTAAGGTCGGGTCCTACTTCACCACCTTCGCTGTGCAGTCGGTGGCAGGCAGCGCACCTTCCCAAGTAGATGTCTCTTCCCGCATAGCGGTCGCCACTAAATGAGGCGGCATCCAGAATCCCTCTATACCTATTCATCTCGACTTCCCGATGGGTGGCGATCGAAATTTCCTCATTTTCCCACAAATGAGCAACGAGACGATCGATCTCGTCGTCGTCATGCCGGGCCATTCCTTCAACCACGTAGCTAGGCATCGAATCTCGAGATAGGTTTCCTGACTGGATTGCCTTGAGCCAGCGGAGAGACCATTTCGATCGGCTGGAAAGCATAGCTCTGGCAGCTACTTGAATCTTGTCGCTGAAATTTGGGTACCGTTCCAGAACGGCATCGGCAACCATTATACTGTCGAACTTCTGGAGTGAAGCCAGGGCTACCATTATTGTCGCTTCATCTTCTCGCGAAAGTTGATCGATAAGAATTTCAGCATACTCTCCATCGGCTAACTCTCCTAGAGCGCTGATTATTTGCCGCCTTTCTGACTCTTCAATGTCCTCACCACCCAGCTTTCCGATGGCGGTTTCGATTGCTGCAGAGTCGTGGCGACGTATCCCCATTGCCGAGGAGCCACCTCCAGCTTGGGCGATCGCATCGACAAGTTCGTCCGGCAAGCCCTGCATCGCTCGGCCCTCAAAGGCTTCCTCGAATCCTGCTAGCAGTGACGATTTCGATGATTGGTCTGGGGCCAGTTCCAATAGATTAGCGCAATAGCCTAATGATCGACGGCTTCCCTCCATAGCGAATCGTTTCATCACGAAACCGAGCATGTGGTCCTGTACCATCGCGTATCCAAATAAGGATGAATCTTCGAATAGCTCGACTGCGAGTTCCGGGTTTTCTGAGCAGAGATTCTCCAGAGCCCACCAGACCATAAGAGGCATATAAGGATCCGATGCATCCTCGTCTCTTTTCAGGAGTTCCTTAAGAATATTAGCAGAAGGAACGGAAGGTAATCTTTTTGCCGTGGAGGCTAATTGCTGTCGGACTTCGCTGTGCGCATCTTTTTTGGCCAACGCCACTAGCTTCGTATATTCTGCCGGAGAGCCCGATCCCTCATCGCCAATTAGACGGGTGGACCACAGGCGAACCCAAGGATTGGCATGCTCTAAAGCCTCCAGGCGCAATGACTCTCCAAGCTCGCCTAGAGAATTCAGTGCCCAAAGAGTCTCCAGGGCAACTTGACCTCTCTCCTTCCTCAGCAAAGTTTTCAATTTAGGCACGATACTTCGGTCTTGCCGCTCCCGCAGCAGCCGTCGAGCAGTTTCTCGATACCACCTTCGCGTATCAGATAGCGTATCGACTAATTCCCTACTTGTCGCTTTTCCTAGATCTACTTTTACGCCAGGATTTGATTCAGAATGGCGCAATCGGTAGATTCTTCCATCCACAGCGCTTAAAAGTCCTTCGCTATTTCGCATGTGGTTCACTTGGCGATCGTACCAGTCGGCAACATACACCGCCCCATCAGGTCCAGGAGCTAGGTAAACCGGACGCACCCAACGGTCATTGGCCACCATAGCTTCATCAATCGCATCCGAGTGAAAGCTGGCGCCTATGGAACGCTTCCGAGAGGCTAGCACCTTGCCCGCCAAGGGATTCGCTGTCAATATGGCTCCATTATAGCGAGCGGGCAAAGCGCCCTCCTCATAGACCATCAAATTCGTGGTTACCCGCTGGGAACCGGCCTCTTCGATACCGGTAAAGTAGCCGAATGCGTAGTCATTGGATAGATCTCCATGCTTCCCGAAATTCTTGCGGCTATAGGAACCTTGCATGTAGTGGTATCCCAGTTTGCGCCCCTCATTAGCCCCTGCCAGCAGCCGCCCCTTCGAGTCGAACTCGCAACTCCAGATATTGCCGCCTCCTTCGGCAAAAACTTCATATTCGTTTCTTACAGGGTGATATCGCCACATCAACTGGCCGATGCTTTTGATAGGACCTTCATCCCTTCCGGCCACGCTTACTGAAGCGGTTACGGTGGAGCCTTGAGCCCCGTACAACCAACCGTCCGGACCCCAAGTCAGGCTATTCACTGTAGAATGGGTATCTTCCAATCCAAAGCCACTCAAGCGGACATCAGGTGGACCATCTGGAACATCGTCGTGATTGCGATCGTAGTAAAACAACAAATACGGTGGTTGAAGCACCCAAACTCCATCGGCATCCCAAGCTAGGCTCGTCACCATGTTCAAGCCTTCCAGAAACGATTTCGATTGCTCGAAAACGCCGTCGCCATCGCTATCTTCATGTATGGTGATACTGTCTTTCCCCGGAATATAGCCAGGTCGCCCGGGCGCTTCCGGCGTATCCGAATATTTTGTCCTCCAAAACCGGTCTCGATCCTTTATCTCGAGCCCGGCCGGGAATGGATACTGCCTGTACTGCACCACCCACATGCGGCCACTTTCGTCGAAGTCGATGAACGATGGTTGGGCTACCAGCGGCTCGGAAGCCACTAAATCGACGGCGATTCCATCGGCAGAGAGAATTGACCTATGCGACGCTTCCGGTGACTGCCGTTCAGCAGTGGCTTCTTTCACTGGATTGACGGACACTTTGGCGACACTCTTGGCTGCTGCAGCCCAAATAAAAGCGTTAGTCAAGAGTCGCTGAGTCACGGGTGACTTTATTTCTTCGAGCCCCCCCAGAGAAGTATAGAAGACGCGCTTGCCGCCTGTTTCGTTGATCCAAGCAACGGGATGAATCGCTTCCTCGTTCGGATAGCGGGCGCTCAAGAGTACCTCCACTTCCGGATCTAGATCGGTGTATTTGTAGAGTTTGTCTCCAATCGGGATAAAGTCGCCGACATCAAAGCCTCTCAATATAAGGTTATCTAATTTCTCAGGTTCAGGCCACATCCTTACGCGTTTTCTGGGCTCTTCTACCCAATCCCGATAATGGCCTTCGTAAGTAGCCCCTAGGACATCTCGATCAAAGGTGTTCCAAGCGGCATGTCCGGGCGGCGCCTGATAGCCGGTCCCTTTCGTTCGTTCACCGAATGCGTGGCTTGCAGTTCGAATCAAAATCGTCGGTTTTCCCGATTCAATCCACCGGCGAATTCGATACAAATCTTCTGATCGCGGATAGCGTCGACGAGCGCTGATAACTAGGATGTCTGCATTATCCAGCTTATCCAATCCTTCGAATTGGTGACACTCGATAGAGTCCCGATCATTACTACTAGCGAAGACGAAAGCACAAGCGACTCCCTTCGGAATCAAGGCGGAATTGGCGAATGCCGGCAATGATTGATCAGACCCATATTCTCGCTCTGCGATAAGAAACAGCGCTCTCTTGCCCTGTAGGTACGCTTCGCTCTGGCCTAAAGCCAGCTGACTCGCGCACAGGCAAATAGCTACAAGCCCGAGAATCACGAAAAAGGATCTGTAACTGAGTACGAACATAAGCGGATTATTCTTTCCTCACGCAATTTTTCAAAGACAAACTTATTGGGGATCAGTCTTAATCCCGTAATGGCGCAATGGTGTCGATGTAACGGAAAAAAGAAGAAATGAACGCGCCGGGACTTCGCGTTCCACCTTTACGCAGGTCGAGAAAGGTGGGGATCGACCTCCGGTAGGGCTTAAGTTTGCGGACACCCGCGATGACAAGACTAAGCCCGACAAGCAGTCAGCCCAATCACGCTTAAATCTAAAAAACCGCAGCGGCTAGACCATCTCTACGCGAGCACGTCCTTAACTACGTGCCCGTGCACGTCCGTCAGTCTATAGTTGCGACCTTGAAATTTGTAAGTGAAGCGCTCGTGATCGATGCCTAGTAGATGCAGTATGGTCGCTTGAAAATCATGGACATGGACTGGATTCTCGACGGCGTTGAACCCAAATTCATCTGTGGCCCCGTAAGCGAAACCAGGCTTGATGCCTCCACCCGCCATCCAAACCGTAAATCCGTAAGGGTGATGGTCCCGGCCCCAACGAGCATAGTTGTCATAGTCGCCTTGCAGGAATGGCGTACGCCCGAATTCGCCGCCCCAAATAACTAGCGTTTCGTCTAGAAGCCCCAGGCGCTTAAGATCCTTGATTAACGCAGCGCTAGGCTGATCCGTGTCCTGGCATTGGACTTTCAGTTGACGAGTCAGGTTATTGTGCTGATCCCATCCAGCGTGCATCAGCTGCACGAATCGCGTTCCCCGTTCTATGAGTCGCCGAGCCATCAAGCAGTTGTATCCATAACTTCCTTCTCGATGTACATCCGGTCCATACATCTCGAGCGTATCATCCGACTCGTCGGAAAAGTCGGTCAGCTCCGGCACGCTAATTTGCATTTTGTAGGCCATCTCATACTGGGAAATTCGCGTTGCGATTTCCGGATCGCCGTAGTCCTTGAGCTTGGCTTCATTCATTTTCGCCAAGTCGTCGAGCATACTGCGGCGCAGAGGGCGGCTGACTCCTTGCGGATTCGACAAATAAAGGACCGGATCGCCACTACCCCGAAATTTGACTCCTTGATACTTTGTTGGCAAAAACCCAGAGCCCCAGTAGAAATCGTAGAAGATTTGCCCGCAGGAGGCTTCCTTATCGCGGGAGGTCATGGCGACAAAAGCGGGAAGATCATCGGCGTCTGAACCTAGACCATAGCTTAACCAGGCGCCCATACTGGGTCGCCCCGGTATTTCCGCTCCAGAAAGAAAATAGTTAATACCTGGGGCGTGATTGACCGAAGTCGTGTGCATCGATCTAATGAAACAAAGATCGTCTACGATCTCCGAGGTATAGGGAAGAAAATTGCTCAGAGAGCGGCCGCACTTTCCATACCGAGCGTAGGTCGTGATATTCGGCAAAAGCAGCTTCTCCTTGGTATTGGTCATCGAGCTGAAACGCTTGCCACGGAGCACTGAATCGGGAACCGGCTCGCGTTCCAGCTTAGCCAGTATGGGCTTGTAGTCAAACAGGTCGACATGGGATGGGGCCCCATTTTGAAGCAAATAGATGACCCGTTTCGCTTTGGGAGCGAAATGGGGCAAAGCCGAAAGTCCGGAATAGGAATTCGAGTAGGATTTCGGATTTAGCAGACTAGCCAAGGCGACTCCTCCGACCCCTTTGGCTGCCGTACCGAAAAATTCCCTACGTGTAAATTGTCTTTTGGCGTCTTGTAACGGATCCATCGTCTTCTATATCGGATTCAAAATGAAGTTTCTATTCTTTCGTAAGCGTTTCGTCCAAATTCAAGAGCATCAACCCTAGGGTTGACCAGGATGCGTGATCAATCGGATCTAAAGAGCCATCTCGTTGAGATTCTCCCACTGACGCCACCTCAGTGGCTGCTTCCCGATTCTTGGTAAAGTGCTTGCGGTATTGCGTTAAAGCGTTTTTCAGCGTCTTGGCTTCCGATCGATTTGGATATCGGGAAGTCGCCATCCGAAAGGCCTCGCGCAATCGCATCGCGTCGCTGCCCTCCAACTCAGTCAAAATGCGCTGAGCAAAACTGCGCGCCGCTTCGGCGTAAGTCGTGTCATTCAAGGTCGTTAGGGCGTGTAACGGGGTGTTTGTCCGAAGAGACTTCACTTCGCATACTTGCCTGGCTCCAGAATCGAAGAAAACGGGTGGACCAACGATTCGCCGCCAAAACGTGTATAGACTACGGCGATACAATTCCTCTCCAGTATCCGGATAGTATTTTATGAAACCAAAGGAAGCCTCTTCCCAAATCCCTTCAGGCTGATAAGGTTTTACCGGCGGCCCGCCAGACGTTTCGTTGAGCAGTCCACCAAGGGCTAGAGCTTGATCGCGCAACATCCAGGATGGCATTCGGAAGCGGGGTCCTCTAGCCAAAAGTTCGTTTTCGGGATCACGCTCCAGCAATTCTGGATCGACCCGCGACGATTGCCGATAGGTGGCGCTCATTACAATGAGCTTATGGATCGCTTTAACATCCCAACCGTTCTCTTTAAACTCAACCGCTAGCCAGTCCAGCAAGTCTTCGTATGTTGGCGGTTTGCTTTGCACCCCGAAATTCTCGACTTGAGGCAGGATTCCTCGGCCGAAAAATTGCTGCCAATAACGGTTTACCGTGACTCGAGCAGTGAGCGGGTTCTCATCGGCCATGAGCCAATTGGCAAGATCGAGCCGGTTCAAATCCCCCGTTTCGTCGAATCCGCCATTCAGGGCAGCCGGAAACCCGGTAATCACTTTCTCAGTTGGAGAATCATAGAGTCCGTTTTCAAGGATGTAGGTGTCCCTCTCCACCGTGTCTTCCATAATCATCACAATCGGGCGGGATTTCCCGTAGATATCGAGATCTTGATAGGCCTTTATGTAGTCCAAGGTCTTTTCTACGTATTCAGGCTCGGTTTTGCCAAAAACGGCGACCACCTCTATCAGTGGCTCCGGCCTTCGCTCGTTAACCGGCTGCTTTAACAAGCCTTGAATCGTTCCATTCGTAATCGATTTCGCCCGTTCCGAATCGATGGCCAACTTTCCCTCCGGCCTAGGGAAGAGAATCTTTTCCACCTCGTCTAGACGCTCCGCTGCCTCCGCCTTAGCCTGTTTGAGATCTTCCATTCGACGATCATGCTCATCGGTGGTCAAGTCGAGCACTGGAGGCGTTTGGGGATCACGCCCTTTACCGTCGACCTCCGTCTTATCAAAGAAGGCCATCAGTTGATAATACTCTTTCTGGGAAATGGGGTCGTATTTGTGATCATGGCACCGTGCGCACCCCATAGTTAGGCCCATCCAGATAGTGGATACTGTATCTGTCTGATCGACCAGATAATCGATTCGGTTTTCCTCCGGCAATCTCCCGCCTTCTCCATTGATCATATGGTTTCGAAGAAACGCGGTCGCCAGCTTTTGGTCCTGAGACGACTCCGCCAGAAGATCACCGGCGATTTGCTCGATAGTGAACTTATCGAATGGCATGTTTTCATTCATGGCGTCGATAACCCAGTCGCGCCACGGCCACATTCCCCGCTCATCGTCATTCTGGTAGCCGTTGCTATCAGCGTATCGTGAAGCCTCCAGCCATTCCCAAACCATTCGCTCTCCGTAACGAGGCGACGCCAACAAACGATCGACAAGACTTTCGTAAGCTTCGGGAGAGCCCTCGGACAAAAAACGCTCGATCTCTTCCAAAGTTGGCGGAATGCCATTCAAGTCGAGCGACAGGCGCCTGATCAATGTTTCTTTGTCCGCTTCCGGCGATGGCTCCAAGCCCTCCTTATCCAGCTTGGCTAAAACGAAGGCATCGATTTCGTTCCGAGCCCAATTCCTGTCGTCCTCAACGTCGGGAAGATTTTTTTCCGGTGGAATAAATGCCCAGTGAGCCTCGTATTCCGCGCCCTGCTCTACCCAATCTCGAATAAGCTCCTTCTCCGCCTGACTCAATTGACGGGGATGCTCCGATGGGGGCATTTGCTCTGACGAATCCTCTGAAAAAATCAGCCAAATCAGTTCGCTTTCATCCGGATCTCCAGGAACCAAGGCAGAGTAACCTCCTCTGTCAGCCATGGCGCTTTCACGTGCATCCAGCCGTAGATCCGCTTCTCTGGAATTCGCGTCAGGGCCGTGACATTGGAAGCAGATGTCGGACAAAATCGGTCGAATGTCCTTATTGAACGAGATTGATTCCTCTTCGGCGGATACGTTTATGGATCCGGACACGAACACCAAAAATCCGCCTATCAAAAGAGATTGAGCGATCTTAATTGGGCGGAGGGCGAGGCGCTCTAATTTGAAAACTCTTGGAAGCATGGTGGGCTTCCCTAATTGGGTGCCCGATTTTAAAGGCGTTGTCCAGATCGAAGCGAATCTGGACTGCACGACTAAACTCAAAATGGCACTAGGTAGGGAGGACCGGCTCGGTCCTCCCTACCAGAGAAAGTAGAATGCCGCTACGACTTCAAGCGCTGCACCGTCGCTAGTGGTAACCAACATTCGTTTCCATCTGCCAAACGAGCCCGTAGCCAGTCAGATCGAAATTCCAGGATCTCTAGTTCTAGGCCATCATGCAAGGAATCCATAAAAGCGGATGCGTACGCGTAGCCGGGGCCTTTGCGGGCATAGATTTCCTCGGCGATGACTACGCCTGAACCTCGGCTTGAAAACGAGTCCCAAACCAAGCTGCCGCCGAACAAAGTTGAGGCGAGCATCGCGAGGCAGGTGGCGACAAGCAAATAGCGGATGCGGAAACGAATCCAAAGTACAATCAGAGCGGCAGTCGTTAACCAGGTGATCGAAAAGCTGGCTCGCATTCCCCAAGGTGAAATGACAGGTTCACTTACCTTCTCTGCAAAACGATCGATTCTCAATCCTCGGGCCGCTTGCAGGCTACGAGAAACGCGTGCGTCAAAAGGCCTTCTTGAAAGCGATTGCTTATAATTGGCGATGGATCGACCCACTTCCCCGGCTTGAAACCAGGCGTTCCCGGCATTGTACCAGGATGCTCCAGGGCGCACGCCGTCCTGGGCTGAACGTTCAAAAGCTAGTGCCGCTTCCGCGAATTTCGCATTCACTCGCTCGATATCAGGTAGCGATTCCGCCATCTGGAGAGCTTCCGCGAAAAGCACCTCTGCCTCCGACCAAGTATCGGCACGACCTTCAGGGCCGCCAAACCAAGCTGCAGCAAACAGGATTATTGCACTGCCTCTCAAAAGGCGTATCAGGTTAGCTCCAATCTCCCTCGCGGACTTCGGAGGCCTTGGCGGAGTCGGTTTTGATTGATAATTGGGAAAATCCAGAGCATCGATTTCCTGCCTAATCTCCTCGATCAGTTTTTCATCGGAAGAAGCTTTTGTTAGTAGCGTCGCTACATCGTCTGCAGTCAAAGCCTGACTAGGAAGTCCAAAATAGTCGCCAACCAATCTGCGAAAAGCTTCGAAATCGTATGAATTTATGGATACAGCTTTTCGAAACCGTTCAATAGCTTCGATCTTGCGACGGTAATCCGCATCAAGGGAACGCCGCCGCGCTTCGCGGGCCCAAACCGAGCCCAGGCCGAGAGTCAGTACCCCCAGCCCAAACCAAAGCCAAACTCCGGTGGCCAGGGTATTGATGATTCCGTTTAGGATGTCTCCCATAATCGTGCTTGGTTGGTTATGCCATATTCCCTCGGCATTCGCGGCAACTGAAATCTGGGCCCCCGGGATCTTCTCCATTGGGAAAAACGCCGATCCATCGCGAGAAGTCACATCGAAAGTAAGCGGTTCCGTATTTATCAATCGATAGGTACCGGCGTCAGAGTCGAAAACCTGGAATGACAAGCTAGGAAACGCGGCGATCTGAGTGGTTAATGGACGGGCCCGTATCACAAATCTCCTGCCATCCGATCTCCAAATTTCATTTACTTCTTGTCCCACCCAAAACCGGTTCCTCATCGAAGATTGATGGCTCATGTCAGGCAAACTCAGCATTTCTGAACACGCGTCAGAGCGAACATCGATCTGTATCTCGATCAATTGGCCAACTGTAGCTGACTGTGGATTTATGGAAACATTTATGGAGTTAGGATCGAAGATATCACTGAAAGAATCCAGTCTACCCTCTCCAGGCAACGGACGTACGGCTATCTCCAGCGCCTCTGATTCCGCGTAAATCCTCTCATGCGGAGACGAGGAATCAATCTCTTCGAATAATGCGTTATTGAAGTAGGCTGCGTACCGGTTCGATTGAGCATCGTCTTCCAAAAGTCGCGAGCATTGTAGGCGGGTTTTTGACAAGGAGTAAGAGCCGGGTTCACGGAAACGCAGATACAGGTCGAATCTCAATACACCTAGAATTTCCGGAAACGCGCTACCTTTTTCGAAACGCTGAGCAATTACGCGACGCTCGGATACGGGAATCCCGAATTGCGATTCCTCGGGTGCCTGGCTACGTGGAATAATGATCTCTATTGCTGGATTGTTAAAAATTTCTGGATACAGGTTAACGTCGCGTATTTGATTCATGGGCAAGTCGCAACGCCACTCGAAAGTAACCTTCAATGGTTCCCCCTCATAGACTTCGGTCTTGCTGGGCTGGACATGAAAAGACATGGCATCCGTTTTATAAGGTTCCCCTACCACGATCTGTCTCGATGCAGTCTGAACCAGAACCTCTCCCGTCTTAATCTTAATTGGGGGAAATATGCGGATGCCCGCCCGTTTCGGGGCAAATTCGATGACGGCCAAATAGTCGCCCCTGTCGTCATTGTCTAATTCGTGAACCCTCGTTCCCACGATTCGGATATCTCCGACTTCGCTAGATGGCGCTATCTCAGGCAGGGATTCGCTAGAAATGAATACCCACGCGGTCGCCACTTCGCCAGCAAACCAACTCGCCTCGCGAAACTCGAATCTCAAACTATCCTCCAGCGAGTTCGCATCTTGGCCATAAAGCTGGATTCCCGATAAACGGGCCATGGCCAAAAAGACGAGAGCAACTCGAAAACAGAAGGATTTACTGGAAAACGCAGTCACCAGTCTTTTTCCACCTTTCCAGCATTGGCCTTAGCCCGTTGTTGCTGCCTAAACTGCTGGCTGCTCTTTTCCTCCATGAGAATGTCTTCTGCCGAAAAATTTGGAATGGGAAGCGGCTGCATCATGGCATCTTTGCGGAATTCGCCTTTCATGGGCATGGACGCGGCTACGGCTTCACCTGGATCTGTATCCATAAACTCTTCCCAATCTTCTTCATCCCAATCCCCTTCTCCTTCATCTTCGCTATTGGAAGCGAATAGATCCAGAATCTCTTGAAGGCGATCGATTGCCTCTGATTGGCGGGCTCGAGCCGAAATCCAATATCGCCATTGGGTTAAAAGCTTTTCAGCCTCCTTTTGCGCTTCTATGGCGCTTTCGATCAGTTTCATGGGTTGTCGCATAACGGTCTGCACGGACTCGCTCGAATTGTCATGGGACAAAGCGCTGGCCATCGAGAACTCAGTATCCAAATTCCCCATCTCTTTCTCTATAGACAAACTTTCCTGCCTCAGCGCCGCTTGGCTTCCGGCGAAGACTTTGCCTTTAGCATCTGCATTTTCCGGAACCGCTTGCTCTTTGAATGACGCTCGCGAGAACCTACTTGGGCGGGCTGGACGTCTTTCTACATCCAGTCTTTCGACGGACTTCCTGAGTTTCAGTTGCCTGTCGCGGAGCTCGCGGATTCTCTGGAGCAGGGCTTCGATCTTCTCGTCTTGTTCTTGTTCCCGTTTTTCTTCATCGCGAACTCGCGCCTTTAAGACTTCCAGCATTCCCGCTACTTCATCAAGCCGAGCGCCCGTTCTTTCGAAACCGGGGCGATATCGGGCTGCCCCGAAAAACAATCCTTGAGCCCCTCGCGCCACGTCCAGAGCATCGCGTGGAGAGGACCCAGACAACTCCTCAGCTTGCTTCAGTCGACTCAAACCTTGGTTGAACAGGGCCGCTGCAATATTTGACGATCCCATACCAGATGCTTCAAGAACTTCGACCAGCTCGGAGAAGGCGATCTCCGATTCCGAATAGCTGCCTTGCTCTAGCAGTTTGGTCGCTGACATGAATCTAGCTTCAATCGAATCTTCGTCCTGCGCCCAAAGGTCAGAAGACGTTAAGGCGATAGTCGCAAGGGCAGCTAGGCTGGCGGTAGCGTTATTCACGATCCGCAGATCCGATTTGGCAACTAACGCCAGCAGCAAAGCTAAGGGCAAAATGAAAAAAGCGCCTTCTTTATAGATGACGTACCCAGATTCGCTTCCAGAAGCGGTTCGCTCCTTGTCTTCAGAAAAGGATCGATAAATTTCGCCTAAATGAAAAGGTAAGGTTCCGGCATTGATGTATTCACCGTCTGGTGATTTCTTGGCCAGTCCTCCCAGTTCGGTATCCCGTAATCGAGTATAGACGATTTCACCCTTGTGTTTTAGCGGGATGGTTTCCCCGTCTTCGTTCACAATGGGGATCCTCGAACCCTGCTCTGAATCTCCAAGACCCACAACCAGCAATTTGACTTCACTTTCTTCTATCCTTTGGGCCACCAGCTCGAGTCCAGGTCCGTGATCTTCTCCGTCGGTTAAAAGAATGATATCCTGAAACCCCCTCCGCTCGGAACTAAGCACTTGATCAACGCATTTTTCGATGGCCGATAGCAGAAGAGTGCCTCCGAATTCCACGCTTCGAGGCTGAATCTGTGAAAGCATGTAGCGGACAAAGTCGTAGTCGGATGTTAACGGGCAACTGATCGATGAACTCCCGGCGTAAATAACGAGACCCACTTGTTCACCCTCAAATCCTTCAAGGCAGTCTCGTATGCCCTGCTTCGCGGCTTCTAACCGAGACGGGTAAGCATCACGAGCTAGCATACTACGGGAAACATCCAAGGCGAACACGACATCACGGCCGGACTGCTCGATGGAGTATCGCTCGGGTTGATATCCGGGGCGAGTCAAGGCCAGCGCTAAAAGGGTGAATACACCGATCCACAGCCAATCTCGGGCATTCCATTTGCCGCTAGAATCACCTCCCAGCATCGACTTCATCGCTCGACGCTGACTTTGAGCATTCATAGCAAGCCACACTAACGGCAGAATCGCTATCAATAGAGCCAAGGCCCAAGGCCACTGCAAAACGAAGGGTTTCATTACGCCACTCTCAACCAAGTCATTCTTAAAAATATACCGCCAAGTAAAAAAATCGCGGCTCCGAGCAAGGGGGCCCAATACCATTCAGACACAATAGTGAAAGATCTCGTTTCTATCTGAGTGCGTTCCAGTTCATCAATTTCTCCGTAAATTGACAGCAAGGACTCATAGCCTGTCGCTCTCCTGAAAACCCCGCCGGTTTCTTCGCTGATACGCTGCAATGTTAGTTCCGCGTTGGAATATCTTTCTCCCCCGCCAGTTGGCTCCAGGTCGTCCGCGTCGTTCGAATCGCCCAGGCTAATGGAATACACACGGCAGCCCCAAAGTTTGGCCAAGCCTGCCGCCTCCAGAGGCAAGTGATTGCCAGAATTATTCTCGCCATCTGTAAGTAGAATAATGATACGGCTTTTTATATCTGTGAGTTGCCTGCCCGCGTTTAGGGATTTCAACTCGTCCAGTTTCTCCAGTCTTGCGCAGGCTAGGGTGAGCGCATCCCCATAGGCAGTTCCATCTTCATTGGGACGATCTTGTATCTCCAGTTCCCTCACAATTTGCACGAGGGCTTCGTGACCGAAGGTAAGCGGGCTTCGTGTGTCGGCATATCGAGCGAAACTGACCAAACCAATGAGGTCATTAGGTCTCCCAGCGAGCCGTTCGCCATCCCCGGCTATAAATCGTTCTAGCAGATCTTTGGCGATTTCCATTCTTGTCTTTACTCCTTCGCCGGGAACCTCGACAGAACGATCCATGCTGCTGGACACGTCTACCAGCAATTCAATAGCGATTCCTTCCGCTTCTTCGACAGTCTCGCTCGTCCCCGCCTGGGGACGGGCCAGCGCGAATATGAGCCCCACGAAAAAAATCGCTTCCGATGCTTTTTGTATCCAAAGAAATCGGGTCCTCCCACTCCCAAAGCTGCCCCATTGATTTAGCGAGGCCACAGTCGTTCCCGACTTTTTGCCATCCCGAAACACTGCCCAAAGAACGATGGGCAAAAGAAGGAACGCCCATGGAAACGCGAAACTCATTCTGCAAACTCCTTCTTCAAAGACCTCATGAGTTCTTCGTTCCCAGGATTGCGAGAATACAAGCGCGTTTCAAACAGAGCTATGAGCCGATCCGAGCACTTCGAATGATACTCCTGCAAAAACCGCTCCAGTTCCCGGGGATCGCAGTTTTCCTGCTCCAAATTTTTACAGAGACGCACTGCGCTAACTTGAGCAGAAGTCCCCGGCATATCAGTAGTCCCCTTGAGGCCTCTCTTAATATAGCGCTGAAAAACCAAATACAGTGCCACCCCTAACGCTATGACAACAATCACGCCTATGATGTCTATCACGCTTTCCGAAGGCGTTTCATCAACCCAGCTTTCCGGAGAATCGCCGGCAGGATCTTGCCCGATTGAACCTACGGTGAAAGATATCTGTGGCAACACATGGGCCGGCGATTCTGGATCGGGCTTTAGGGCGACGCTTCCTCCCTCTAAGGCCACTGAACCGGAACGCCCGATTTGATAGACCACTACCCACTCGCTTTGAAACAGTCCCCCCTCATTTTGAGCTATCGGAAATGGTTGAATTTCCAGCAATCTGGCATGCGGATGGACGGGCGCCTTTAGTTCCAGTTCGATGTAGGAGCGGCAGGTAGCGACTAGGGATAGCTCTATAATATCACCCGGAACGTAATCCCGGTCTGTATCCATGCGCCACTCAACGTTCGAAATACTATTTACTTCATTTCGGGGCGTTTCCCCAAATGTCGGGCCAATTGGCGCTATCGCCCAAATGGACAATAATAGAAGGCGTCTTGGATTCATCGAAATTACTTCTATCCTCCTGTCTCGTCGGCCGCCATCCGTTGCCTCGATTTGAAAAATTCGGAGAGCGCGGCCACGCAATCTTCCCCGGCCTGTAGGTTTATCAAATCCACACCGCACTCCAATGCCAGTTCCCTGATCTTGGCCAGACGACTTTCGGATTGAGCCGCCTGGAAGTCTACAATATTAAGATCTCCTGTCTCCGCATCGCGAATACGTACCATCCCGGATTTCGGCGTTTCTAGTTCAATGGCTTCATGTAGATTGACAGCGATGACGTCATGCCGAAATCCTGCCACGGAGAGTTCTTGCTCATAATTTTCCGCCAGAAAATCGGAGATCACGAAACCTACAGAACGCTTTCGAGCTAGGTGCCCAAAAGTATCCAGAGCGACATCAATCCGTGTCCCTGATCCTTTTGGCTCGTAACCCGACAGAGCGTCGAGAATTCTCATACCTTGCTGCCTTCCTTTCGAGGCGGGCACCACCAGTTCCACTCGATCGGTGAACATTATCAATCCAACGCGATCGTTGTTAGAGAGCGCAGAAAGCGTTAGCAATCCGCAAAACTCCGCTACTGTCCTCCGTTTAAGTTTTTCAGCATCACTCAATGTAGATGCTGAAAGGTCAACCATGAGATGGAATATTTGCTCCCGTTCTTCCACATAGCGTTTGACGTGCGGAACTCCTGTTCGGGCAGTCACCTTCCAATCCATCGAACGCACGTCGTCTCCGGGCGCGTAGGGTCTCACATCTTCGAATTCGATTCCCCGACCTTTGAATACGCTCCGATATTCGCCCGCGAGCAAATGCTCGACCGGACGCCGGCATTTGAGCTCTAGTAAATCAAGTCGTCTCTCCTCGACTGGATTCATTCCTCCATGATGGGAACGGTATTCAGAATCTTTTCAATAAGATCGTCGGAAGTGAGACCTTCCGCCTCCGCTCGATATGAAAGCGCCATTCGATGCCTAAGCACATCTCCAGCGACATCCTTTATATCTTGGGGAACCGCGAATTCGCGCTGATTCAGCATGGCTAGCCCACGAGCAGCCAGGGACAAATAGATGGTTGCCCGTGGGGAAGCGCCGAAACGCAGATAGCGAGAAATATCTACCCCGTAGGCGGACGGATTACGCGTCGCGTCGACAATCCGCAATATGTACCTTTCCACTTTCTCGTCGATGAACACCTTGTCGAGCAGCCCGCGCGTTTCTAGTATGTCGTTCAGATCGATGACGGGCTCAACGTTGGTTTTTGGAGTCGATCGAGCCATGCGACGCATAATCTGATGCTCTTCTTCCATGCTCGGGTAGCCGACTTTAAGTTTAAACATGAACCGGTCCACTTGAGCCTCGGGCAGGGTATAGGTGCCCTCCTGCTCGATCGGATTCTGCGTTGCCAGAACCAAGAACGGATGTGGCAAACGGTAAGTCTCCTTTCCCAGAGTGACCTGCTTTTCCTGCATCGATTCCAGCAACGCGCTCTGCACCTTTGCGGGAGCGCGATTGATCTCGTCCGCTAGTAGCAGATTCGCGAATACAGGTCCTTTTTCAGCCGTAAACGTATGTTCCTTGGGGTCGTAAACCTGACTTCCCACTAGATCGCTAGGCAATAAATCTGGAGTAAACTGAAC
>NZNM01000052.1 GCA_002694885.1 Opitutaceae bacterium
CTTTTCACGATCCTGTCGGCCGCAAGCGCGTCCGCCTTCTCGGAAAAACCGATACCGGTAAAAGTCGTTGTTCTGGCAATGTACGAAATGGGCGAAATTACGGGCGACCGACCGGGGGAGCTTCAGTTCTGGGCTGAACGCGAGAATCTAGATATCGTCTTGCCATTCCCGATGGGTAGAACGGACCTCCTGATGAGCGAAGAAGGCCTCATGGTTGCTCTTACTGGCGGAGGCGTCACCCACGCTGCCACGACGATCACTGCTCTGGGGATGGATCCGCGTTTCGACTTTTCCAAAGCTTATTGGATCGTCGCGGGCATCGCGGGAGCGGATCCAAATGATGCTTCCCTCGGAACCGCTGCTTGGGCGAAGTGGGTAGTCGATGGGGATCTTCTTTACGAGCTAGACGCTCGAGAAATTCCAGCGGATTGGCCCTATGGCATCATACCCCTCGGCGGCTACGAGCCCAATCAACTCGATACCGGATGGACTGTGGACAACATCGCTTTTCAATTGAACGAGGGGCTTGTCGAATGGGCCTATCAGCTAACCAAAGATATGCCGGTTGATGACACCCCAGCATTGAAGGAATTCCGGGAGCTATTCGCTGGCTACCCAAATGCCATGACTCCGCCTCGGGTGATCATCGGCGACTCCCTCAGCTCTTCTACCTACTTTCATGGCGAGAAACTCAATCAATGGGCCAACGACTGGATGAAGCTCCACACCGATGGCCAAGCGGAATTCGTCATGTCCAACATGGAAGACAGCGGTACCCTAACCGCCCTGCGCCGCCTCGCTCAAGCCGGAAGGACTGATTTCGAACGCGTCCTGGTTTTGAGAACCGCCAGTAATTACTCTATGCAGCCCAAGGACAAAGCCGCTTCTTGGAGCGCGACGGCTCCCTACCCGGACCAAGGTCGCCCGGCACTTGAGGCCGCATACAAGCTTGGCAGCGTTGTCGCCCACAAGCTGATCGAGGACTGGAATGAAACATCCTATCGTATCCCTAGAGCCGAAGAGACCAAAACCAAAATCAAAGCGGTAGTCGTCGCTATGTTTGAACTCGGCGAAGACGAGGGAGACCGGCCCGCCGAGTTTCAGAACTGGGTCGAGCGCTACCCGCTCCATCAGAGGATCCCCTTCCCCCAAGGCTATCGGGATCTACGCTACAACGAGGAAGATGGCGTGCTGGGCATCGTAACCGGAATCGGAACTTTCCGTTCCGCCGCTTCCATAATGGCTTTGGGGATGGATCCTCGCTTCGACCTCAGCGAAGCCTATTGGCTCGTTGCAGGAATAGCCGGCGTCGATCCAAACGACATGTCGCTGGGCTCAGCAGCGTGGGCCGAGTGGCTGATCGATGGAGACCTTTCCCACGAAATCGATATTCGGGAGGCTCCAGAAGATTGGGAATATGGATACACGCCTATTCGCCATCCTGAATTCCCCTGGATCGACCCGCTTCCCGAAAACAAGGAAGGGCTCCTCTATCGGCTTGATTCCGATCTCGTAGAATGGGCCTACCAGCTTACCAAGGATGTGAAAATCAAGGATACCGATGCCATGAAGATTCTTCGAAAAAAATATGTCGGCTATCCCAATGCTCAAAAACCGCCATTCGTGCTTAAAGGAGATCATCTGGCAGCGATGACTTTTTGGCATGGAGAACTTATGAACAACTGGGCCAACGATTGGGTCGATTACTGGACTGAGGGCAAAGGCGAATTCGTGACATCAGCGATGGAAGAAACGGGTACCCTTCAGTCTTTAACCTTTCTGGAACAAGCCGGCAAAGTAGACGCTCAGCGTGTTCTAGTGCTGAGGACGGCAAGCAATTTCTCCATGCCTCCTCCAGGTGTAAACCCTGCCGTTAATCTAAGCGGTGAAAAGAAAGGCGGGTATTCCGCCTTCATTCCATCTCTCGAAGCTGCCTACGACGTTGGCAGTAAAGCGGTACGCGAAATCATCGCCAATTGGGATAGGTATCGAACCGAGCTTCCTAAACCTAAAGAGTAGGAAGCGGAAATTTACCGCCTCCGGAATACGCCGCGCAGATCCGCCACTTGCGGTACGCCGTAGTTGAAATTCAATTGTATGTCGGGCTCTGTCTTGCAGACTAGATCGTAATTTTTCAGGATGTTGGCTAGAGCGATGGGCATATGAACGCGGGCCAAGTTCATGCCCAAGCAAATGTGAGTACTGCCTCCAAAAGTCCCTTGGGCCTTCTTCGAATAGTCATTCTCTAGCCACCTCTGCGGTTTGAAGCGATAAGGCTCATCATAAACCTCTTCTAGAAAGTGGGTAATCGTCTGCATATGAAGCACTTTTGTCCCCTCCTCCAGCAAGAAGCCATTGAACTCAAAAGGTTTCGCGACAACTCGCGACAATACTGGGGCCGCGGGAAACAGTCGCTCTATTTCGGCTATAGTGGCCTTCAGTATTGGGAAGCTCTTCATGCCCTCCAAGAAGGATTCTGCAGAGTACGGCTCCAATTCCCTACGCAATGTATCCAGCCATTCGATATCGCTCAAGATGTATTGCAGGCCGCAATTCAGAAGTTTCGAGGTATTTCCGGTTCCAGCCATGAGAAGCAAATACGCCTCGGAAACCAGCTCCTGAATATCCACGTCTTTACCTTCCACGGCCGTACGCTCGATAACATGAGCGAAATTGTCGTCCACCTCCCTCCCCAATAGACGCTCTCTTATTTCACGTCTTAAAAAGTCGAATACAAACTTTTTGTCTTCCACGAAAACAGGATTCTGGTAGAAGGAGGCTCGGTCCTCGTCAGACATTACTGTTGAGTTTATGAAAGTCTCTTCGAAGCGGATGAAAATCGACGCTTCTTCTACGCTCAAATCCGTTTTAAGCAATGTCGAGGCGTTCGCCAAGGTCAGCGTAGTCATGAAGAAGGAATGTAAGGAACTCTCCTTTTCCTCTAATCGCTCGAGTTCGGATCTAATGACTCCATCGATCGCGGGAATCCAGCGGGCGATAGCCCCCATTCCAAAGCCAGGCTTCAATTGCTTGCGCTTTTCGCGATGGGGCTCCCCATCCATTTGGGTAACATGACGATCACCCATAACCTCGCGGAATGGTTTGAGAGCTTCATGGTAATTCCAAATGTCGGGGTTCTTCCACGCCGCGGCATTCGCTTCCAGACCACCGATGCAGACCCAACGCTCGCCTCTGAATTCAACACTGTAAACGGGACCCAGCTTCTTATAAGCTCCAAGGTGGTCAAACTGGTCCAATCCAACGTGGGACGCTTCCCCATTCACTGCGAAGTCGTTTTCGTAGGAAGGCATGTTTTCGATAGCTGCGCTGCTCATAGGATTCATAAGAGCATAGAACGCGCCGCTTGCCCTTATCTAAGATTCCCATGAGCCCTTTTTGGAAACCTATACTTTCCGGGATAAATTTCCTTTTGATCCGCTTCTAGGTTGGCTCGATTCTTGCATTCCAACGAGACCTGAATCTATGGCCAAACTAACCATCCTCTCGCTTCGTGGAATTCTGCTTTCTGCGGTGTTTCTTGGCTATTCCCTGTGCGACGCAGTCCCGAAACTTATCAACGGCCCCATGCCCGCCGCAAGCGCCATAAACGAAGTGCTAATCTGGACCCAAACTTCCGAGTCTGCTGAAGTCCATATCGAATATTGGCCCGAGAATGGCGATCCTAGCCGGTCCTTTCGCTCAAACCCGGTGAAAACTTCGCCGGAAGCCGCTCATGTAGCCAAAGTAAGGCTAACGGCTGGAATACAGCCGGGAAAACGCTATCGCTATCAGGTTTTCGTAAACGGAATCGCTCAAGATCTGTACTTTCGCAACGAATACAGACCTGGAGAGAAAATCCCAATGACCTTCCAAGTTAAGCCTCGATGGAGATTCGTTCCCGACGGGGATGTATCGCACAGCATATTCGACTTTCGTATCGCGGCCGGGAGCTGCGCCTACATCAACGAAGAAGGCTATGATCGCGAAGGAGGAAAGCCGTACGGTGATGCGTATCACATCTTTGAATCAATATACGAGAAACAGCCTGATCTCATGATTTGGCTCGGGGACGCGGTATACTATCGTGAAAACGACTTCGAGAGCCGTTCTGGCATGATCCACCGCTGGACGCATGATCGATCGATACCGGAGCTACGCGCCCTTTTGGCGAATACCCACCACTTTGCTGTCTGGGACGACCATGATTATGGCCCAAACGATATCGGAAGCTCCTACACCCACAAAGGAATCGCCAAGGAAGTCTTTGATCTCTTCTGGGGAAATCCGAGCTCGGGACTGCCAGAAACGCCTGGAATCTTCACTTATTTTAATTGGGGGGACGCCAATTTCTACCTGCTCGACAATCGAAGCTATCTGACAACTTCCGTATCCAAGCCTGAAGCATTCGGAAAACAAAAAAGCCTGCTTGGCCAGGAGCAAGTCGACTGGCTTGTCGATCACCTTTCCTGGGCTCAAAGCCAGATGTCACACGATGGCAAAAGCTACCCTGCTCGCTTCAATATAATTTGCATTGGCAATCAAGTCCTGAGCGAGGACGAGAACCCACACCACTATCTTAACTTCCCCGACGAATGGAGCTACCTGATTGATCGAATCGTGGAAGAGGGAATTGACGGCGTAATCTTTCTATCCGGCGATGTTCACCACGGCGAGGTCAATCGAATGGTGTACACCGGAGGAGGGAAACCAGGAACTCCCGGAAAAGCGGGAAAGCTGAATGAGACCTACGTTTTCCATGAAATCACCTCATCCCCACTGACCGCAGGCTCCTGGAGTGGCCCTAACAAAAACGGCGCTCGCTACGATATATTCGACGAGGTAGAGGTTGATCGCGTCGGCCAACGCAACTTTGTCACTCTCGATTTTAAGGGACCTTTAGACAATCGCCGACTGGAAATTCGCTATTTCGATTCCAATGGCGATTTGCTAAACCGGAAAGAAGGAGGAGGACCTGACGAAATAACCAAGCGCTCTATCTTGTTCGCACACGATCTTAGAGCCCCGAGATAGACAACCGCTCCAATTGATCGTTTCGAGTTCCAGAATCGCTACCTAATCAGAATGACTTCTCCCCGCTCAATAGAGGAATGGAAAGCCTTATCGGCCGAGGACCCCGAAAAATCGGCAAACACCTATTGGGCGAATCTCGATCGGATTCCCCAATCCGATCGAACACGAATTTTCAGCCTCCTTCCTAATCTTCCATCGCTCAAGGATGCATTCACTAGCTCCGTATCCAAGGCTTCCGGACAAATTGCTGGAGTACCCTACCTTCTAAAGGATCTTTTCGACTTCCCGAACACGGCCACCACGGCCTCCTCAACCTTTCTCGAGGAAGTCCGCCCGGGCCCGCACGGCGACTCAGCCGTATCCCACGACCTGCGCGAGCATGGAGCCGTCTTCGGAGGAAAAACGCAGCTAAACGAGTTTGCCTATGGCCTATCCGGAGAGAATCTCCACTATGGAAATTGCCCACACCCCTTTATCGCGGGCGCCTTATCCGGAGGTTCAAGCAGCGGATCCGCTTGGGCAGTTTCTCGAGGCATCGCCCCGATCGGCTTCGGTACCGACACGGGAGGATCCATCCGCGTGCCAGCAGCTTGGTGTGGGCTTTTCGGCCTCCGACTCAGTCCGGATCGTTGGTCTAAAGAAGGTTGCTTTCCGCTAGCTCCAAGCTACGACACTGCCGGATGGTTCTGCTCAAGCGCCGAAGATTTCAAAACCTCTTTTAAGGTCCTAGTAACTGGACTGGGAGTGCCCCGGGATCTTAAGGGCTTGGACTTAACCGATAGGAAAAAACTGGAGAGCTCGGACTACAATCGCCGAATTCTGGATACTTACTCAAAACTTCGAGCAACCACTGACAATGCTTATTCCGAAGCCTACGCCAGTGCTACCTTGGAACTGAGCAAGCACTTCAGTGTTCTCCAAAGCGCTGAAGCCCTCGAAGTTCATAAAGATTGGCTCGAGGAGCGACGGCATCAATACGATCCCGTCGTCTGGCAGCGAATCGCCCGAGCAAGAGACTGGACGGCGGAAGACATCGAGGCCGCCAAGAAAGGCGAAGAGAAAATCATGTCCTTCTTCGATGCCGCTTTTGAAGAATACGATTTCATTACTCTCCCAGCTAGCTGGACCTCAGCGATCTCGGCTAAAGAGCACACAGACGCCTATCGCAGCCAGCTTTTGGATCTGACCAGCCCTGGAAGTCTGGCCCGCCTGCCCATATTCACGATACCGATACGGAATGGGAGTGGTGAGTCTACAGGAATTCAAATCCTGTACCGGGATCCGAAATCGGACGTGCCATTGCGAATAATTGAAGCGATCTCATAAACAGCAGATTTTCACTGGGTATGAATATCGCTAATCAAAATTGGTAGATAGCCGAAACAATCCGATTTCTCAATCGAAGATCGCTTCAGGCAAGTATCCCGTGATCGTTGTAGTTGGCACGTTGACCAACTGACTGACTTTCAAGTCCAAAGCCACAGAGCAGGTTACGTAAGCCTGCTGCTGGGAAAGACCGACGCGATCCTGTAGATAGCGTATCGCCCTTCTCACGACACTCTTGCACAATTCCCTCGGATCTTCTCCAGACTCGATAAAGGCGTGGAACGGCTTCTCGCGATAACGAGGAGAGACTAAATCTCCGGGAGTGACCAAATAAGGGGATTCGAGCAGAGCATCCTTTATGAGCTCCACCCTTACTGTCACCTTCATGGGAGCTTCCATTCCATTGATGCTCACTTCGCCGTCGCCCTGAGCCGCATGGCAGTCACCGGTGCACAATCCTGCTCCGGGAGTGAATACCGGCAAGTGAAGGGTCGATCCCGCTACTAAATGCTTAACATCCATGTTGCCCCCGAAGGGGCCTGGGGGACGAGTGCGAAACTCGCCTTCTTCTTCTCGCTGAACGCCAATGATGCCACAGAATGGATTAAGATCCAAAGTAATACCCGGCATGGATCGCGTTTGCGTTTCTTCTAGCTCCCAAATCTGTAGAAAGACCTGATCGAATTCATCATCCAGCAAACCCAGTCCAGGTATGATACTCGTCCAGGCCCAGTTTTCATGCTCATATTCGAGAATGTCTATTTTTAGCTGATCGCCTTTGGTCGCCCCCGCTATTTCGATAGGCCCCGTAAGGCCATGGACCTTCATCTTGTCAGCCTTCTCCCAATCTACCGCTGTCGACTCTTTAGTCAGCTGCCCATCGCTAGCATCGTTCATCTCGATAGTCACCGTATCGCCTGAATCGATACGCAGCCTCGGCTCGTAGCTGCGGTCCCAGCGATTGTAGGTGATCGACTTATCCAAATAGTGATGGGCCATGCGTTTTGAAACTTTGGAAGATCGTGTAGCTGAATATCAGCACCAACTAACTCATTTAGGCCAAATCACTAGCATCGGCTGTAGGCATCGCCTTTAGCTAGAACGCAAGACTGCCTCTAGGCGACGGATGTAGTCCTCCAGGTAATCCTTCGGGTCGAGAGCGTTGGCCCGCTTCAATCGCGAGACCGCATTGGCGTAGTCCCTTAACGTTACCTCTACTCTGGCCAGAGCGATAAGGCCCTTGGACTCGAAACCTTTGACTTTAGACGCCCGCTCGTATTGAATCATAGCGTTTTCCAAGTCTTCCTTGCTTCGGTAGTAATCTCCCAGACTTAGAAGAGCTTTTCCATTAAGAGGATCCTGAGCGACGATGTCTTCTAAGATGCTGGCAGCCTCATCCGCTCTGCCCATAGCGATCGAGGCTTCGGCTTGCAGGTTCAAAATCATCAGCTGCTCTTTTGGCGAGATGGTCGCCCTGGCCGAGTTGAGCTCGTTGACGAGCTCTACCGCATCGCTGTGGGCGCCTCGAGCTCCCAGACCCTCCGCCATTCGTATGATCTTGTCGGTACTCAACTCCGAAAATCCAGCAGCCTTTTTATAACGCTCTACGGCAAGATGCGGAAGGTTCTCATTTAAAAAAAGATCGCCCAGCAGAGCCAGGCTCCGCGGTGAATTTCCGCCCATTCTGTCGAGTAGTTCCAAGTTTGCAATCGCCTTTTCGTGATCGCTCTCTCCCATAAAAGCATTGGCCTGCATCATCCAAAAATTGGCATTGGAAGGATCTTTTTCGATCATATCGCTGAGCATAGCAATAGCCTCCTGTGTCATACCCGTATCGAGCAGCGAATTTAGTTTCCCTAGCAACCAATCGTTGCTGTCAGGCTGAAAAAGCAATGCTTGGCGGTATGAGTCCAAGGCGAATGACGCATCCCCGGTGTTTAAAAAACAGTATCCCAGCAATCCATAGAGCGTCCCATTGCCTCCTCCGATCTCAATCGCTTCTACCAGCATGGGCTTCGCGCCCACGTAATCGCCTTTTTGCACTAACGCGTAGCCAATATTCTGATAGGCTCTGAAGAAATTGGGGAATCGCTCAATCGAGGTTCTGTAACGCTCGATTGCCTTGTCCAGTTCCCCTTCCTGCAAATATAGACTTCCAATTGTGTAAATGATCGCCGCCGAAGTCTCCGGTGTGATCGCCGCTTCCAGCTGGCGTATCGCTTCGCCAGTATCGGTATTCATGAACTCCGCTACTACTCCCAGAAGCTCCGCCTCCTCGGAAGTGATCTTGGGATTGATTTCCATATCGAAACCATAACTGCCGAGAAAACGCTTTTTGAACTCAGGATTGCTCCATGAGTTCTCCGTCAAGGGATAAACTCCATCGGAAGCGCTGTTAGCCAAGTAGGCGGGCCCGAATAAGCCGCCAAAGGCAATCGATAGGCGTAGGAACGTATGTTTCATAAAAAATATTTTGGTTTAGAATCTAAATCCGATGGGAAAGATATAGCGGGCCTTCACAGGTTCTCCATTCTTCTTGGGAGCTGTCCAAATCCATTGTTCAGCCGCCTCAATTGCCGGAGCTTCCAGAGCTGGATCAGAGGATTCGACTATTTCTAGCACCATGGTGGCGCCCTTCTCGTCGATCATAACTTCGAGACGGACCACACCGGACCTCCGCTCTTTCTTGAATTGAATAGGCGGGATAATATTTACCCGCTTGATCGGGTTGGGGCGTTCATCCAAGTCCTTCACATCGAAAAGCTCCAGATCCGCTAACGCGTTCGGTTGGGACTCCAGCGACCCAAAACCCAAACCAGCCGCTTGAGCGTCTCCAATTCCTGGATTCATCGCCATTTCCAGTTGAGCCAAATCCAGTGGTGGTGGAGGCTCCTGAAGTTCCGGCGGCGGCTCCTCCTGCTCTTCAGGTTCAGGGGGATCCTCCATATCCGGCGGGCTTGGCGGAGGCGGAGGCGATATGTCGAATTCTCGGTACTCTATTACGTCTTTGCCATCTCCGGTAAGCATCTGCGTAAAGGGAAGTAAAACGTATATAGCGAGTATAGTGACGATCGCATAGGCTAAGGCTCGAATGAAACCAATTCCATGCTTCTTGGGCTGGTAACCATTCGAGAACTTCGATTGCGTTGGCGCCGTGTCGCTCATTCGATTAATCGGTGGATACGTTCACTGACAGGGCTCCAGCCAATTTGGCTTCATCGATAACGCGAATAAGCAACTCCGTAGTTACCGTCTTGTCCGCCTGGACAATCACTGGCATCTTCTCCTTTTGGGATAGGCGCTTGACCGTCGAACGAACCCCCGTCGGACCAATCTCTCTTCCCCCGTATACCACTTTTCCATTAGCTGTGATGGCTATCAGGATACTGTTCTTCTCAAGATCCTGGGCAGAGGATGCCTGCGGTTTGTTTACTTCTACGCCAGTCTCCTCCACAAATACGGTCGTAACTATAAAGAATATCAACAGAATGAACACCATGTCGATGAGAGGCGATATATTGATTTCATCACTCCCCTCGCTAATTCCAGAAAATCTGCGTTTTACACTCATATCAGGGCTGATCCCCCTCACTTTCGACACGTTTAAGCGTCATTATTTCAACTTGGGTATAGAATGCGTCCATTTGACTGCGTTTCCGTTTGGCGATACTCAACAGAATGTATCCAGGAATCGCAAGCACGAGCCCGGTTTGCGTCGTGATCAGCGCTTCGGAGATCCCCCCAGCAACCATATCTACCGTGTTGCCACCCGAACTCACGGCCAAGCCTCCGAAGGTGCTTAGCATGCCCGTCACCGTTCCCAGCAAACCAGTGAGAGGCGCGGTCCCTATCAGAATCGACGCGAAGACCAATCGGCCGTTTAAACGTCCCATATGTACATTTCTAATTTCCGCTAGTCGATCCCTCACGTCTTGCATAGTACCGACATTGTGCTGAGCGTACTGGAGGATCTCTCCCGCTGGTCCCGTTGCTTCGCTCGGAGAATCGATCCAATGGCCCCACAGGTCAGGATCGCTGTCGTAGAAGTTATTGGCGTTCAAGTAGACCAGGATCTCGTAAAGCGTGTAGTAGATGAGCACTCCCAGGATCGCCAAAGGTATCATGAGAGACCCCCCCGCGGTCCAAATGCCGATAACTTCTTCGATAAAACCGGACATGATCCCAAATTCTAAGCGACTTAACTAGCTTGCTGATGCCTTCACCCCATTGACGAACGACATAGCCAC
>NZNM01000007.1 GCA_002694885.1 Opitutaceae bacterium
CTTGACTTAAGTTGACGCCAATGCGCGACCGCGGGACGTTGTTAAGATCCTATCAAGTTGGCGTAGGCATCATGCAGATCCTGCAATAGTTGAATGTATCCCGTTAATCAAGTATCCAAATTTCACTCCACTCTCGGGCCGTAAACAACGGTATCCGAACCTAGCTCCAACGCGCCTAGATCAGGAGCCGATCCAGAATAGCCGTCATTGATATTCGGCATGGCCAATCCGGCATCGACTGCGGCAGATCCTCTTTTCAATCGAAAATCAACAGAGTCGGAAGCGTATCCCACATGTGGCGTTGCCGGATCGGGCAGTATCATCTTTTCGAATATGTCCGTATCCAGGATTACGCCATGCTCCTCTTGACCCGTCTTTCTGCGAAACTCATCCAACGAACGATATTCCCCATACTCCACAGACTCGAAATCGCGCATCTTTCCTTCGGGAACTCCCCACATGAATTTGGGAAGACTGTTGTCGTTTACCCGATACCCGTTGTAGTCAGTGGAGCTGTAGCTCGTATGGTTAAGCTGCCGCAAAACGGGTTTCTTCGGGTGATTCGTTCCAATAAAGAGATTGTTCCGGTAGTGGGCGTTTGAGAGCCCCGAAGTGTTGCTGTTTTCAGCAATGAAGGTATTATGATAAGCAAGCACTCCGGCTGGATTCGATCCTCCCGTTTTAATAGCTCCACCCCAAGGGACATTATAGACGAGGTTGCGAATAAAGTAGACCGGACCGCCAAACATAGGCTGAGCGCTCAAACCATGATGCGCCGCATTGAATCCGCGATTCTGATACACGCGAATATTGTGATTTCCTCCATCCGTTTCGATAAAATCGTCCACCGACAGAAAAACATCGTTATTGTGGATATCGATGGATACGCATTTCAAATCCTGCTCCTCCTCCGGCAGTCCATAGGTGCTGATGCAAATTCCGTCATGGAAAAAGGATACCTTATTGTGGGAAATAACATGCCCCGATCCGTAAACTTTCACTCCGTAGTAGGAGTTAACTGGCGAAGGGCCATAAGTGGTCATGCCATTCCAGCCATTTAGACGATAGTGATCATCCCGACCGATCATCACGTTATCGGTAATATAGAAATCCTTCGATCCAGCCCATTCATTATGAACGCCGATCCCAACATCCTCGAGACGGCAATTCTTCACGGTGAGGTTCGAACAGCCCAGGACGTCCTTGAGCCCAGCATAGACGGCGATCTCCGCATTCCGAAGCGTCAGGCCTTCGAAAATGTGATGATCCGCAGCCATAACATCGAAGAGCTTATAGACATTGTCCCCATCGAAAATAGCCTCTCCGTCGCCAGCCGCCTTAATGGTGATCGGCTTTTCTGCCGTACCGTCTCGAGTGAATACATAGGATCCATGAAATGGAATCTGGTGCGGATTTACATAGTCCCGCCGATCCGCCCTGTACAATCCCGCATGCACCAAGATTGTATCTCCGGGATTGACGGGACGGGTCCTAACAACATCCCAGTCGCCCAGGCCTGGCCCGTAATATGCCTCCAGCAAACCAGTAAAGGAAGGTTCTTCGCGAGGACCTTCGTAATTCGGGGGATAGACATGCAAAACTCGACCACCCGCATAGGTTTTTGGATACGCTCGCGTCGTCACCTCGACTGTTTGCTTGGCAGATCCGTTCACCCCATCAGGATCGGACATTTCAAACGCGCACTGGTAGGTCTTGCCTGGTTCCAATCCGAAAATGCTTCCCGCAAACATTCGCGGCGTCCAATACTCCAAATACTCGCGAGCTCGCCAAACTTTCTCGTCTCCGATGCGCAGCAATGGCTGAGCCTCCGTCCATGCGCTCTCATCCAAGGCGCGGAATCGAACCGATACGGTAGCGTTGCGATTATCGTCACCGGATAACTTCCATTCGAAACCGGCGTTGTGGAAGGTCGCGGGTTCCACGATGAAATCTCCAGTTGAAACGGCATCATCAGCAAAAACCGGAATGGCCAAAATTAACGCGGTTGTCAGGAAGGGGCAAAGCAATCTGAAATTCATAAATCTATCGAGATAGGCCAAATTAAGAACATGCCCGTTTCCAAGTCGATCCAAACTTGGGTGGAGCGTCTCGCCATAAATATTCTTAGACAACCGACCGCGGAATTCACCGAACCCCACAATGGCAGCCGAAATGACCGGGACCGGCTTTGAACCAATCACCTCAGGTAGCGGGCGATCTCCGAGCGCCCACATCGATGCAACCTAGTTGAACCACGGCATTGTTCAACGGCAGTTCGTCTTGCGTCGCCGTAGTGAAGGGCAGGAGTTTGGGTGGCTACATAAATCAGCACCGGAGGAGACAGCGGTCTTGCGCGAGGCGCTAATGCAGTGCCCGAACCCCAAGCGGCCCCAATCTTCAACAAGAACTTCTCTATTAAAAAGCGACAGCTAAATACCTAGGCCAATCACATTGTGGAATCCCGCCAATAATTGGTAGAAATCTAACTACCCTTGGTCGTCGCGGGTCATTTTCCATCGGGGATTCTCCTATGCCGGTTAATGTTTCCAGCTTTCTGTTGACAGCCCGCATGTAAACGTTCAGTCCTTTTTTGGTTGAAAGGGGTAAATTTCGTTTTTATTTACGACCTTTTCGCTTATCAAATCACACTACACATATTTTCCACCTTAAGAAAATACCTCGTACACCTGAGTTAATCCCTAATTCCTAACCCACAGCTAGCTGACCGCGTTTGCTCGGCTTTCAGATTGAGGAAATCACCTGGCCTCCAAGGCCATAATGATTACTCGATCAGTGCCCAAATGCGATCAGTATGCTTTCACAACCTACAAGCAGATATCAGCCAATCACTTATGAATAAGATATATCATCATAACCTATCCAAAGCTGCGCTCCTAGTGCTCGGCTTTGCCTGTGCGACCTTTACAGGTTGGGCACAGGAAACGGAGGAAGAAGTCTTTGAACTTTCGCCCTTCACCGTAGACGCAGCAGGCGACGAGGGCTACTACGCATCACAAACCATGGCTGGTGGCCGCCTCAGTGCTTCCCTCAAAGACACGGGAGCTGCTGTTCAAGTCGTCACCAAGGAATTCATGGACGACCTGGGAGCCACGGGCATCGAAGAACTCCTGCAATACACTACGAGTTCGGAGGTCGCCGGTATCCTTGGCAACATCTCGGGAGCCGAAGAAGGCGGACTTGGAGAGACAAACGTCGGCAGCGCACGTCGCGATCCCGATGGAGCTACTCGTGTTCGCGGTTTAACAGCTCCTGACCGGACCCGTAACTTTTTCGTTACGCAAATACCTTTCGACTCCTACAACACCGAGCGTATTGACATCAACCGCGGAGCTAATTCCTTCCTTTTCGGACTAGCTTCACCCGCTGGTATCATCAATAATGACCTCGCTCGCGCTCGCTTCCGCAACACTAACGAGTTTCGCTTCCGTGTAGGCAGCGGCGGGAAAGACCCATCTTATCGTGGTGAGTTCAAGATCAACCGCGTTGTTTTCGAGGATAAGCTAGCGGTGCATGTGGCCGGATTGATGGACCGTACCCAGTACCGTCAACGCCCCACATTTAAAGACGACGACCGGATCTACACCGCTTTCTCATATCGTCCTTTCGGCAATGAGAACACCGTTATCAGAGGACATATGGAAACCGGAGAAATCTACGGAAATGCGCCCGACGTTCTCTTGCCACAAGTTAACTTTGAGCAATTCCTTCTCACCCCGGCCAAGTTCAATTCCGGTATGATGGTCAAAAACCGTCGTAACAAAGACTGGCCACTGGCCGCCCAGCATCATGAGGGGCCAACCAAGGGACAATTCAACAACAAGAAATTCTACTCGCCCGCGGATCGAGAGGCATTCACAGCCGCAGGATACATTGTGCGGGATCGTCCTGAGACCACTTACCCTGGAGCTCAATATCCTGCCCTTCAGTATCGCAATATTCGCTGGGGTGGCGGCGCCTATGGATTCGTTTGGGATGGTAGCAATGGCTACGACCAGCCTGCATTCTCCTACACAGACCAGTACCCAGGAATGACTATCGAAAGGAGATCTGATCCTAAATTCAATGAAATCCCGAATTTTTGGTCTGGAGGTCCCTATAAAAATAATGTGGGAAAAAATGGAGGCGCTCCACAGGGCGTCTATCCAGGAAATAAGGGCGAAATCATGGGAATCGGTTGGCTAGACCAAGGCTTCACCGACCTAGATACCTTTGACTTCAGCCGTGCTAACCTCGGTTGGGATAATGACTGGTACTCTCGGGACTTTTTCAATTACGCATTCGCATTGGAGCAGACCTTCTGGGAAGGAAAAGGTGGAATTTCGATCGAATACGATTTCCAGGATCTCTATCGAGACAGCTACACCGCACTCAATGGTGGAAATTCAGTCATAACCTTCGATACGAATACCCATATCTTGCTTCCTGAGGACATCAACTATGCCGAGTCTGGGAACTATAATTTAAGAGAAAATCCCAATTTCGCACGCCCAGTGATAATGACTAAATCAGGTCAACGCACGAACGACGACCAGCGCACTTCTAAACGCGTCACTGCTTTCGCGAAATACGATTTCCGAGATCATCTGAACAATGACAACCTAGCCAACCTTCTTGGAAATCACACCTTTACAATATTGGGCGATGAGAACCGCCACCATGAGATGATGATCAACTGGTTCAGAGGTTCTTTCGGCAATCCTGAGCCTGCACTTCACATTGGCCCTGCCAATGCTCGTCAGGCCCTCAACAATGCCCGCAACACGCCCAATTTGGTCTATATTGGACCACCGCAGCCAGAGGCGTACACGAGCTATACTAGCATATCGGACTTCGAAATCCACCCAGCATACTACGATCTCCGCAGCACTACCGCTCGGAGCTACGATAAGATCGCCTGGAACCTAGGGGTTGATGCAGACGCTCAGGCACTAGCAGATGATATAGACCGATCGAACGGGAATGAGTATTGGAACGAGGCTACTTGGATGCCCATCAATACACCTAGTAAAAACGTGCGGCGCCAAGAAACCTCGGTACAGTCGCTCGCTGCTAATACCCAGTCTAAGTTTTTCAGCGATCATCTAGTAGTCAATTTAGGCTACCGTGAGGATTCAGTGGAAAATTGGCTCAATACCGAACCTCCCTTCATTCCCGGGAACTTGGATGAAATACCAGATGTGACGCCAGAAAAATGGCTTTTGGAGGATGGCAACTATAATTCTGTCAAAAAGAATATTTTTGGCTATGGCGCTGTTTTGTATTGGCCGAAGGACATAATCCCCCTTCCTGAGGCAGTCAACGATATCACATTCCACTATAACACTTCTGACAACTTCGTGCCTTCGCTAGAGCGCGTTGACCAATACCGCGAGCCGGTTAGTTCACAGGTTGGCGACACCAAGGACTGGGGAGTAAGCGCTTACTTGTGGAATAACAAAGTGGTCGCTCGAGTGAATTTCTACGAGGCGACCTTGGAAAATGCGACAGCCCCAACTTCGGGCATTTTCAACAGGAATCACGTACGTATTTTCCAATGGTACGGCCGCCTTAATCGCGATTCTCGCCGTTTCGACTCGTACGACAATGAAACCGGAGAATTCTTATTCGAAGGTGATGGCAAGGTCGACCCGCAAATCGTTGATGAATTCATCACTCAAGATCCAGATGATGGTCTTTATTACGTTGGTGAAGACGCCGAAGATGGTTTCGTAAACCTTCAGGACGCGATAGACGCTCAGTGGCCATATTTGGAAGCAACCAAAGCAGCTCGCGAGCCTCTAAAAAAGTACGTATTCGATGAGAAACTCATCCACTCCTTCAACGCTCGCTTCTTGCCTGATGGCGATGTTAATATCCAGTGGGCGGGTGCAATTGCTGACACAACCGATATTACCTCCAAGGGTATGGAGGCGGAAGTTATCTTGAATCCATCCAAGAGCTGGCGTATCGCCTTCAACGCGGCCCAACAGGAAGTTGTGTTAGACAATATATCACCTCGTCTCGGGGTGTTGGTGGAAGATTTCCTCCTGCCCTACATGGCCGAGTTCGGTCACCTCGACTGGGGTAATCCGACAGGAACTCCCCAAGGTGCTACATTCGCCACGACTACCTCTGATCGCTTGGTCGAGTATTTCTACGTCAAGGGCCTCGAAGGTAAACCTACTGCCGAGCAACGCGAGTGGCGTTTCAACTTGATCACGAACTACACATTCCGTGAGGGTCCGCTTTCTGGGTTCCAAATCGGAGGTGCCGCTCGCTGGCAAGACTCTGTAAACGGCGGCTATCCGATCTTCTATCACGAGCCAAGCCAAACCTATCGGCCCATCGTGGAAGAGGGCTACTGGACACCCACGGACCTTGCAGTTGACCTTACACTGGGATACCGCAAGAAAATCATGGGAGATGTGGATTGGCGTATGCAAATCAACGTCCGTAACATCCACAATTGGGATAATACCGACATGGACGTCTTCCGCTTTCAACCCGACGGAAGTGATGCCCGGGCACGTTTCGCTCCTCCGAGACAGATCTGGCTCACAAACACGTTCCGTTTCTAGTAAAAGCGTTTAACAAAATCTTTTCAAAGGCCCGGCATATCGCCGGGCCTTTTTTGTGCGTTGGCCTTAAATGAAGTTGTGTTTGACTGGCGGAGACCCTGGCAGGTCGAGGCAGGACGACCACTCGCGCCTAAATTCAACAGGATGCACTTCGCTACAGGATTCCGCGTCGCGAAAACATGCTAAAACAAAGTGACTCCGGCCGTGACGTGATGATGGTGCCGCCTCAACGAAGATTGTTATCTTCTCCTCTTGAAACTCTCCCTTATAAACTAACCTCCCCATTGATCTTGCGATAAAGCCGCTGCCCCATTGAGTTACGATTCATAGATCTCTCCGTGTCGAGGAACTCAATCGAAACGCTGAGCACTATACGGGAAATGAATCTACTAAGCCATACGGCAATTTTATCAGCATTATTGCTCGCCATGTTTCAACCAGGCTGTGCGATTCCTGAAGTTGTACTGGATTCGCCATCCCCTCCCATAACCAGGGCAGAGGTCGATCTCGACCGCTACACCCGAAAGGCTATCGGCAAAAAGCCTGAAGGCGTTCCTTGGATCGCCCATGTGAGAGCCTTTGATTTGAATCAAGATGGTTTGATGGATGCCATCGGATGCGAAGCGAAACACGATGAAGTCATTTGGCTTCGGCAGGAAGGAAATGGACAGTTCACGGAAGTTCTTCTCGCCTCCAATATGCAGGCCCCCGTCCACGCCGAAATCTCCGATCTGGACGAGGATGGTGATTTAGACGTCCTCGTATCCTGCATGAATATCGTCTTCCCCAACAACGACAAAATCGGTGCCCTGATAGCTCTTGAGAACGACGGGGGCGAGAACTTCACTAAAAGAATTCTACTAGAAGGCGTCGAACGAGTAAACGATGCAAAAGCCCAAGACATGGATGGCGATGGGGACCTAGACCTAATTGTTGGTCAATTTGGATACGATCAAGGGGAAGTTCGCTGGATGGAAAACGTTGGCCATTGGCAGTACGAAAGTCATTCGCTTCTTCAACTTTCCGGGCTGATCAATGTTTGCGTCGATGACTTCAATGGTGACAGACACCCAGACATCGCCGCCCAATTCTCCCAGCAATGGGAAGAGATCCATCTCTTTGAAAACGACGGGAAGGGGAATTTCACCAGCAAGATAATTTGGGGCTCAACCAATCATGACTTCGCATCGAGTGGTATGACGGTGGCGGATCTGAATCAAGACGGCATGCCCGATATTGTCTTCGCCAACGGCGATGGATTTGGCCCCACTCTAAAGCCTGGTCCTCGACCCTGGCACGGCCTTCAATGGCTTAAGAATACGGGTGATGGCAATTTCAACTACAATCGAATCGGCGATCTTGCTGGAGCCTACAGCCCGGTAGTAAGAGACATCGACCAAGACGGAGATCAAGACGTGCTTAGCGTCAGCGCATTCAACGACTGGGGCAATTCTGAATCAGATTCTCTCGTTTGGTTTCGAAATGACGAGGATCAGGGCTTCACGAAAGTCACGCTCGCCCATGAACCAATTCAATTGCTTACGATCGATTTCGCGGACTTCGATGGCGATGGAGTGGGCGAAATCATCTCTGGTTGTTTCCCCAGTGCCCCTCCTTTCGAACGCATTAATCGTTTCGCCATCTGGAAGGAAAGGACTAGTCGATGAGGAAGCCCCTAATGCTAGCTGTTGGCGTCATCCTTACCGCCGGCATAGTAACCGGTGGGCTCTACTGGAATAAACAAAGACGTCTAGCGGCAACAATCCAAGCCCATCTATTACCGCCTCCTAGTTCCAAAGGCCTTCATCCGGAGCTCGGCAATCGCATTGCTGAATTGAATAGACGGACAACCGAAGGCCCCAATCGGGTCGAATCTCTAGCAGAACTGAGTAGTTTGTACCACGCGAACGGATACCTAAGCCGAGCTTGGCAAAATTACCGGATCTTGATCGAACTTGATAATAACAATCCTCTCTGGCCCTACCGGTTGGCTACGATCGTCTCCAACTTTGGACATCTTGATGATTCCGTGACCTTGTATCGAAATGCCATTAAGCTCAATTCAGAATACACTCCCACGCATATACACCTCGGAGATACACTCTTGAAGCTGAACCGATATGAACAAGCGCAACACGCTTATCAATCGGCCTACGATAAAGACCCCTCCAACCCATTCGCTTTGTTTGGACTGGCTCGAGTCGCGTTAACTCAAGATGATACTAAAATAGCCCAGCGACTTCTCGAGTCTGCTCGGCGTTCCAATAAGCGCATTGGGGGAGATCTCCTTGCCGACGTTTACGAAACACTGGGTGAAACGTCAAAGGCCCGAGCCCTTCTTCATGACGTAACCTGGAGCAGTCACGTAGACATACCCGATCCGTGGATCGACGATCTTGTCTCCGTTTGCTACGATTCATTCGAAGTGGCCATGGCTGGAGGGAAAGCTGGTCGAAGAGGGAACACCACCCGGGCGATCGAACTGTTGAAGAAGGCCATAAGTTTGGATCCCCTCGATCAAAACGCCCACAATCACTTAGCTGAAACCTACGTAGCCCAAGGAAATCTGAACCAGGCCCGCTTAGCCTACGAAGCCTGCATAAAAGTGTCGCCCACATTCGACCGAGGCTGGGCTGGGCTGATTTCGGTCGAGTTGAAGTCCGGCAACCAATCAAGGGCTTCCCAAATTATCGATCAGGCGATTGCCAAGTGCCCCAACTCATATGTTATCAATAACTACAAAGGCGAAGATCTTATCAAAAAAGCACTGTTCCGGGACGCGATCCCCTTTTTTGAGACAAGCGTTAGAGCTGCTCCCGAAAAGGCAGTTGGATATAACTACCTAGCTCGGGCATACCTAAACTTGGGGGAAAACGGAAAAGCCCTAAAATATCTGCAGAGAGCTCTTAAGACCGAGCCCAGCAATCCGCTAAGCATAAAATTGATCACAATTTTCTATGTACTTGCGGAAGACCCCGCTCAAGCGAGAGCATTCCTGCGAAAAGCCGTCCTTTCCCCTCGAATTTCGGAGGAGGACATTGCTCAACTGCAAGCAATGTTCGACGAAAAGTTCAAGCAGTAGCCGCGGTCTTCAGACCAAAGCGTCAAACGATTCAAAAGTATGACAGGCATCCTGTCTTGCCGGGCATAGTTCTTTGAGCGCCGACTGGCCTGTTTAACACACAGATCGTTTTTCATCCTCCTATGGCTCGACTATGCCAGCAACAGACAAGATGTCTGTTATACCCAAATTTCGCCCATTGCCTAATATCTAGCTAGAAAGACCCGAGCGGAGATCGGGTTCTACCCTAAAGCGATTTCCGATCGGTGGCCTTCGATTTCCCGGTGAGCTTAAACTGACAACCATCCACGACTCCAGCTTCCCTTTTAACCCATTCTCTAGGCCCACAAAAAAGCCGCGCGGCTTCTCAGCATCGCGCGGCTCTGGAAAATCTGTTTATCCTCTCAACTAATCCAGCAGCTTAATCTGGATGTCCTTGTAGTGAACTTCGCATCCTGGGTCGTGTGCCTGAAATGCAATCGTGCCACTGCCAATTCGGCGCCCAGCCATGTTGGGATTCGGTCCCTTGTAGCCCTCCGGCTGAGTCCAAGCCGCAGTTATCTCCCCGTTCACTCTCAAAGTAATCTCATCGCCAACCACCTTGATGTGATAGTCGAACCACTGGCCATCGGTGGACGGAGCTTTCTCCCGATAGACCTCGGCTCCCATCCTGCCAACCCGAACCACGAAGGGCTCTTCTTCTTCCATCGGAACATAAACATTGGCGATCGCGTATAGACTGCCTGTTTTCTTGGGATCCTTATGGCTCGTATTCACTTGGGCCTCAAATCCCTGTGAAGGCCAACCTTCGTCTTGGTAAGCTGTGTGGAAATAAACGCCCGAGTTAGCATTGTCCATAGTCTTCACCTTCATCTTCAGCTCGAAGTTCTTGAAGTTAGCACCGCCCACTTTACCCGTGTAGAATAGATGAGAACGGCCTCCGCGAACAACGAGGTTGCCATTCTCCACAAAGTAGGAATTGGGGTTCTCCTTATTGGCCGTCCAGCCATCGAGGGTTTTCCCATCGAACAGCGAATGCCATTTTCCTCCATGGTGGGCCGCAAACGCCGCCGCACCCAAAAGCGAAATAAAAGCGAATAACAGAGTAACGTGTTTCATAGCCCCCATCTTTGCTGACTGCCGCCCAGAAAGCCAATCGCAAAATCCTTAATCCTATCCAAACTAATCAGCCCAAAAGAATCCCCATCGATTCCCTCTAAACCCGCCATAACACACAAACCCGGAATTTCATCCACCCTAGCGAAGAGCCATTTATATGGATAACCTTATTCAACTTATTGGCTTTTTGAATCCCTTTCTCTTGGATCGTTTACGAAATGTTTTTCGGACTCGGCCCCGGTATGCTCTGCTCTCAATGTTGAATACCCTCTTCCGCTAGGGTGCGATAAAGGGCTTTTCGTTCGTTCCACGCTCTTTTTCCCAGGTATCCATTCGGTAAAAGAGAATCGGGAAGAAACGGATCCTGCTCAAAGGCCTTGTTCCACAAGGCCTTTTCCATTTCCAGCCACTTGGAATAGTGATCGTTCGATCTTAGGCTCGGGCCCTTATTTACGAAGTTAAGGTAATCCGCATAGCATTTATCTATCTTTTCGAAAGACCACGAACGCGCTGCGTAATCCCGATTCTTTGTGGGGCCAACGGAAACAATTTCATAGAAGAGCGCTGCACTCGGATCGATACGTCGGCTCCTTAACTCGTCTGCCCACTCTCGATAACCCCGATGGGTTATCCAAAGACTGCCTTGAAGGCAGCCAAATCGATTTTCCCTTAACCATCTCCCCAACTGGCTACGTTCACGGTATGCCGACTGCGGAAGATCGAATGATACAGCTGTCCAACGCCCATTCCATTCGCTCGCCCAACTTTCTTCCGGGTTGAATTTCCCCGATGCAAACGATCGACCTAATTGGGTGAGGGCAACTACCCATTTACCGGTTCTCCTGTCATGACTTACTGAAACTAGTCCATTTTCTTGGAGCGACGCTAAGTTCCTTCGAGCGCTCCTCTGGCTTTCCCAACCCACAGAATCATAAATCAAACCCTTGGGATGAGCCATGAAGGATAACGCATCCATCCCAGACATTAGAAGTAAATCCAAAAGACGCCTCGACTTTGCCTTCAATCGCATGATTCACACTATTACCTGCACTCAACCTGTGATGCGACCCTCTCGATTGCCAGTTTATTGCATTAGGTTATACAAGTAAATGGCTCTTTAGTTAGCTGGATTCGCTGTCTGATTTTCCTTTTTGTGGGCTTCCATGACTGGGATGGCGCGATCGCATCAGTGAGATCGATTTTGCCTATGATGGTCAGGGCTCGATTGACATGTATCGATTGGCACGTTCAACTAGGCTCCTATGAATCGCCGGAAATTCGTTGCTGCGGCTGCCGCCGCTACCCCTGCCACTCTCTTAGGAGCCCACCACAGTGGCTCTGAAGATGCTCACTACCTAGAATGGATCAAGTTCGAGGTGCTCAACAACGCCCGGCGCGGGGCATTGGAGACATTTCTCAAGGACGTAGTCGTTCCAGGTTTGAATGATCTCGGTTGCTCGCCGATCGGCGTCTTCCGACCGAAGCATGGAGCCCATGGGACGAACGTATTTATGCTCGTGCCTCACAAGACCATCGATTCGTTCCTGGCGACCTGGGATAAGCTGGTTCAGACGCCTGGATACCAGAAAGCCTCCAACACGGAAATGGATACGCCTCTCTACCAGCGAATGGAGAGCTCGTTGATGAAAGCCTTTTCTCACATGCCGCAAGTCGAAGTTCCTTCCGTGATAAAAGGGGAGAAAAGCCGCGTTTTCGAGATACGCATTTACGAGAGCCACAACCGGCTGAAGGGCGACCTAAAAGTAGAGATGTTTAACGAGGGGGGAGAAATCGATATCTTTCGCGATGTCGGTCTGCACCCTGTATTCTTCGGCAAGACTTTGGTGGGACCGCTGATGCCCAATTTGACTTACATGCTTGGTTTTAAGGACATGGCGGAACGGGATGCCAATTGGAAACGTTTTAGCGCCGACCCTGCTTGGCAGAAACTGAGGGCAAATAAGCGTTACACTGGAACCGTATCCACGATTACAGACAACATCTTGGTCCCGACGAATTTTTCGCAGATTTGAATTGGAGCGCAGATCTCGCTACCAACAGCAAAGATCTACGCATGCGATTTGCGGCAGCAGGTGATCTTCTGCTTTAGCTAAGGTTGTCAGGACAACGCCTTTTGAGTTTTCAAAACCCGCCTGGAGGCCGGGTTCCACCCTTAAAGTTTACTATAGCAGGTGGAGTTCGGTCCTGAGATTTCAATAGCGTCGATCAAAATCTATCGCGGCGTAAAGCCGCTCCTACACTCGATTTCTGGTAAGTTTACGTCTGAGAGCGTCACGGAATCAAAATCTCGATCGCGCTGCTGCGCATACAAACCAACTTAACTGGACTTAGAGTATTAAAACGCGCCGGAACGTCGCGTTCCACCTTGATTCCAGGCGAAAAACGGCGGAGCTCGATACCGTTGAGCGAGGGCGAACTTGCGTTGTCGCCAATGAGCTACTTCAGAAGTCCTTGAACGGGCCTCGTGGTTCGGCCTCGATCATGGTCTCTTGATACCATTCGTCGAAACGGCGTTGAAGGCGGGCAAGCATGTCGGGTCTAGTTTTCGATAGATCCCGGCTTTCGCCGATATCCTCGGCTAAATTGAATAGGCCACCTCGGCCCTCACCCATATCAACCCACTTCCAGTCGCCCACGCGAGCGCCTCGCAAGCCACGTCGCTTCCAGAACATGTCCTGACGCGGGCTTTCCGCCTCGCCTCGCAAAGTTGGCCACCAATTGTATCCATCAAGTACGACGCCTTCTGGCAACTGAGCTCCAGTAGCGGCGGCCAAGCTAGGCAGCAGTTCCATTCCCGTCAGAAAGGCGTTATTCTCCACGCCTGCGGGTATGCCTCCATCCGGCCAGCGGACGATTGACAGTACCCTTACGCCACCTTCCCACGTATCGCCCTTCCCTCCACGCAAAGCTCCATTGTCCGCCGGACCACCACCCCCATTGTCAGCAAAGAAAATGACGATGGTATTGTCCACCAGTCCCTTCCGATCTAGCGTATCGAGAATTTTCCCAATGGAGGCATCCATGCACGTCGTCGCTGCTCGGAAATCACGTTTTCGCTTTTCCCTTGTAGGCACGAGCGTTTCTTCGCCGTAACGTGTTCCCAATTGATAGGCCGTCTCTACAGCTGGATACATCGCTTCGAATTCTGGAGGCGCCTGCACAGTGCCTCTAATTTTGGGATCCAAGGCGGAGGAAACATGCGGAGCATTGAAGGGAACATAGAGGAAAAAGGGCTCATCCTGCTTGCGTTCATCGAGAAACCTTAGAGCTTCTCGCTCGAACAAATAAGTGGCGTAGGCACCTTTATCCTCCTCAGTCCGCTCGTTGTTGCGATACATGCTGTGAACACCGTAGCGCTCGTGGGTGTAGTAATCTATCCCGGTGTTTACCAATCCGTAGAATTCGTTGAAGCCTTTGGCCAGGGGCAGAAACCGTTTGCTAATTCCCAAATCCCATTTACCGAATATCCCGGAATAATACCCTTCGGACTTGAGGACTTCAGGTATCAGAATCTCTCTGACGTCCATTCCTCCTATTCGCTCCCACGTAATGGCATAGGTTTCTGGATCGTATTTGTAGCCGTAGTCGGGCGCCTCGTTACGAATCATATCGTAAATGCCATTTCGCTGAGGATAGCGTCCTGACAGAAAGGCTCCTCGCGAAGGCGTGCATGCGGGCCAAGCTACATAGAAGCTGGTAAGACGCGTTCCCTCTTTCGCTAGCCGATCGAGGTTGGGAGTAATAATATCTCCGTTCAGCAAACCAAGATCGTTGTATCCCTGATCGTCAGACACGATAAGCAGGATATTCGGCTGCTCATCAGATTGTCCGAAGGTATCGGTTGCGACCCAAACCGCGATAGATAGAAACAGAGCGGCGAGCGAATTCGTAGCCCTCATAACCGCTTTAGGCGGATGTTACGCCAGATCACTTTCTTGCCGCTTTTTTCCAAGTTCTTGCCGATACCGTGCAGTTGGAGGGCGATGTAGCCTGAAGCCGTAAGGTCGTCATGCATATCAGCCACGGGAACGCCATTCAGCCAGGTTTGAAAATGGTCGCCGTTAGCGATAATCCGAAAATGGTTCCATTGTTCGGGCTTGAAAGCCTTTTTAGCGACTTCGTTTTCCCCTGGTGTATGCAGAAAACCACGACCGCCCTCTTCATATACGGTTCCGCTCCAGGCACGTTCGGTTGGATCGATCTCAATTTGGTAGCCCCAGAACCGACCCCTCTCCCAAACGCGTTCCTTCACGTCCTTGGTGCCATCATCCTTAAACCGCCCACCCCATCGAATGGTCGTCGTCTCTTCAGGATAGGTGTGGCTGCGAATCTGAATGCCCGAGTTCAATAGAGGGTCCACCCAGAACTCAACTTCCAGTTCGAAGTCGTCATACATCCCTTTTGTCGCCAGGAAGCTGTTGGGGAGATCAGGAGCAGACTCGCCGACGATGGCACCATCCTCCACATAGAATTTTCCGCCTCCAAAATTCTGCCAACCTTTGAGATCGGAACCATTGAATAACTCGACCGATTCTGTAGTGGAATTGCTAGAAGGGCTACAACCAGCTAGGAGGAGCGACAGTGATGAGACGATAAATGCTAAATACTTGCGGTGTTTTTTCATAGAGATGATTAAGGCTGAAAAACTACTCACCATTTACGCGGATTCAACAAAATATCCTTGTAGGCAAGGAGGACCGAGCCGGTCCTCCCTACCATTAAACCACCGATCAAAACCGAACGGCGCAGAATCCGATTGGCAAATACCCAATTTCGAAATATCACCAATAAATAATTCTCAAAGGCGTTGCCGATTTACCTATACTCCAATCTCGTGAACACGCTCGCTAGAATAAGCTTTTGCATCATCTCAGCTTTCACCGTTTCGACGAGTTTTGCCGAAGTATCACGAGCTCAGGCGGGAGCTGCGATCGAGCGTGGGATAAACTACTTTCATTCCCTGTCCAATCGGGGCGGCTACGTCTATTTCTTGACCCCCGATCTATCCCGCCGATGGGGAGAAGGCGTTCTCGATGAAAATACGATCGAGGTACAGCCACCAGGGACGCCTGCGGTTGGCATGGCTTTGCTGAACGCTTACAAAGCGACCGGCTCCTCGATTGCCCTCAACGCCGCCCGCGATGCTGCCCAAGCTCTTATACTCGGGCAAAACACTTGCGGAGGTTGGCAACATACAATCCGATTTGATCGACCAGCAGGTGATATGGTCAGTTTTGATGACGATCAGACTCAAAGCGCTATCAGCTTCTTGATGGCTCTCGATCAGGAAGTGGACGACTCTGAACTGACAGCCGCGATAAACAAAGCATTGACTCTAATGAAAGAAGCCCAACTTGAAAACGGCGGATGGCCACACCGCTACCCGAGCCAAGGCGACTATCACGATTACGCGACCTTCAACGACGAGGGGATCAATGATTGCCTTCGAGTCATGCTGGAAGCTCACCGCTTCTATGGTCGAGATGATATCGAAAGCGTATTGCTGAGAGCAGGACGCTTTTTGATGATATCTCAATTGCCTCCTCCTCAACCAGGTTGGGCCCAGCAGTACAACGAGTTTCTCCAACCCGCCTGGGCTCGCAGCTTCGAACCTCCTTCGGTTTGCCCATCCGTGACCCTGAACAATATCGACTCGCTAATGGACCTGTATATATCCCTTGGCCGGAGTGAATACCTCGAAGCTATCCCTGACTCGCTTCGCTGGATCGAAAGTATACGATTACTTAACGGGAAATGGGCCCGCTTTGTGGAGCTTAACACGGGCAAGCCACTCTACTATGATCGAGGCCGCATTCGGGTCGATTCTCTGGACGAGCTCAGCGAGGAACGGCGGCTCGGATACGGCTACCAAGTTGATTTGCAAAGAAAATTGAACTCGGTCAAACAACGGTATGAGCAGATAATGAATCTAGGCAGAGACGCCTATGTAGCTCGATCAGAGAGGAAACCTTCTGCTTCGGATCGCGAGAGAAGGATTTCGCAACTCTCCGCTGAGGTATCAGCCATAATCAATTCTCAGGACTCCAACGGAGCCTGGATTACAAAAGAAGATCGATTCAAGAAGCGTGCGCCTGGTCAACTTTGGCAGGGAGAATACGAAGTTCTCGATCGCATTAGCAGTCGCGTCTTTATTGATAATGTCGATACGCTTTGCGCGTATGTGCGTCTGCTGGATTCTAGAAATTGAAGGAGGCGATAATTATGGAAGGGCTGCTTGTCCCCAAGCAGCCGTGCAGGATGGTCAACAAACAAGGGAATCGGCCGGTTAGGGACAACCAGCCCTACCATCGGCTAAGCAACTTGCAGGAGCGGTCCACGCCGCGCGGGACCGCGATAAGGCATATGCTATTTCAGGCTGGAAGTCTGTACTACCCTTTTTCTGCGCTGACCTTCCTTACATGGGAGCGATACGCTTGGAGCCAACGTCGGTGGTTAGATTGACGTGAGCGTTGAAACTCTTCCAGACGAGCTCATTCTTCGTTTCCGCCGAAGCCGGATCATCCCAAAGGTTTTCGAATTCCCACGGGTCTTTCTCCAAATCGTACAGCTCTCCGAGACCATGATCGTGATAAGCTGAAATTTTGTACTTATCCGTTCGATACATTGTGGCAAAGGTACCTGTCCCTACGGTGAAATGAGAATCGAGGGCATCGAAATACTCGCATCTCGCAAACTCCCGAATGTTGGAACCATCTTCTTCACCTTCTAATATGCGTCGCAATGATTTGCCCTGATGGTACTCCGGTATCTCAATGCCGGCAACGTCAAGAATGGTGGCAGAAAGATCCAACAACTCGACTAGTCCTCCGCAAGTCACTCCTTTGACAAAATGACCAGGCCACGAAAAAATAAGAGGCACCCGGGTGAGGCCTTCATAAAACCGGCAGCCCTTTTTCACCAGTCCGTGATCCCCGAGCATTTCCCCATGATCGGAGGTGAAAATGATCACCGTATTGTCCCGCTGTCCGGTTTTTTCCAGACATTCCAGTATCCGAGCAAACTGGTCGTCGATCTGGGCAATCATCGCGTAGTATTTGCCAATGATATCCTTCCCATTGAGCTCTTCGGGTCGCTTTGCGTGGCCCTGAAAGTCTAGGGCGTCGAGCTTGGCCTGGGTTTCCAAATCCGACTCCCGGAAATAAGGACCCGGCATTTGGTCTGCCGGAAACTTCTCCGCATAGCTGGCCGGCGGGATAAATGGCGGGTGTGGATCATAGACATTTATATTGAGTAGCCAAGGGCAATCCCGCTCTTGCGACATGAACTCGATGGCCCGATCCGAGGCCCACTTTGTTTGGTGATACTCCGGATCTACTCGAGCCTCAGATTGGCGCATCTCATCCAGGTCTTTCCCCTGTTCTCTCACCCAGTCGGCATAGTCGTGAGTACCTTCGGGCCAATCGTCCCTTGGGGCGTGCGAATGTTTCCAGTAGGTAAAGCCATCGTCTAACCTTGGCTCCGGACGATGGCCCGCGCTCACCAAGTGAAATTTGCCAATCAAACCGCATTCGTATCCAGAATCCGCTATCATTTTCGAAATCAAGGGGACACCATCTGGAAATGTGTCGTTTCCATTACGCGTATTGTGTAGGCGGCTCGGGTACAAGCCGGTCATAAAACTCGCTCGGCTCGGTGTGCAAATCGGGCTCTGACAATAGGCTTTGGTAAAGGCCACCCCCTCTTCGACTAAACCGTCTATCGTTGGCGTCTTGACGAATTCGTTTCCCAACGCGCCAATAGTATCGAATCGCTGCTGATCGGTGCAGTACCAGAGAATGTTAGGCCGTTCCATATTGCTGATCTCTTCTAATGTTCAATTCCTAACGCCTCGATAGCGAATCGTCAGTAAGTTTTGACGCGTGGCAGTTTGTCGACGAATCCTGCCCCAGTTCGTTTGAGTTCTGAAACTGCTGTTTTCCGGTATCTGAGAAGCAAATCTCTGTAGTTTGGGTTTTGAGCGAGGTTTCTCAATTCTTGCGGATCGCTTATTAGATCATAAAGCTCCTCTGTTTCTCCTTCTATCAGCGTTCGAATATACTTGTATCGTCCCTGGCTAAGCAAGACGTACCAAGGGATACCTGGACCGTGATACAAATCCGGATCGTCTACATCGGGGATTACATCCGTATCTGAGCCGTACTGCTTCGCGGTATGGACGAGCAGGGAAGGCTTGTTCCAATCCGCGTCTGGGTTCTGTAGCAATTGGCTCAAGTCGTATCCATGCATTGGCCACGGGCTTTTCGTTTCCGTTAGAGAAAAAAGCGTTACGGGAATATCCACCGCGGTTACGGGATCGGTGACAACGGTCCCACGGCTCAGTCCGCCTTTTGAGATCGCCTCCGGAAGTTTGAAAATCAATGGAGCGGCGATGCTAGAGAAATAAGGGGCCACTTTCGACTTCATTCCATGCTGCCCCCAAGCGAACCCTTGGTCCGAGGTGAAAATAACTATGGTGTCCTCATACTGCCCTGTCTCTTCCAAAGCCAAGAGCAATTTTCCCACCCCTTCGTCGATGGCCAATACACCTTGCTGATACTGACGCACCCAGTCCTTCAAGGTCCGGCCGGGGACATCTTGCATGCCTACAGGAACTCTGCCTTCACGCCCTTTTTCAACCGCCTCTCCATTGGTTCCCTCTACCCAGAACTCCATCTTACTCATGTATTCAGGCTTCCCTTCTCTAGGCGGATAGACGTCTGGAATATTAGGGGTGGTAGCGTCCGCATAATCATCCAAATGCCTGGGAGCCGGAGTAAAAGGCCCATGAACGGCCCCATAACAAAGCCATAGAAACCAAGGCTTTTCAGAATCAGCCCCTTTACCGCGAATAAAATCAAGCGCCCATTCAGTGTATTTATCAGTTGCATACACGGGCACCTCAATTGGCTCGCCTCCATCGAACTCGATTAGCTGATTGTAGTAGTAATACGGAGCGTTCTCCGGGTACTTCGGACGATTCCAAACTATCTGATGATCCCAATCTCTACCATAACCCGAATCTACTCCTGTGTGCCATTTGCCAATTTGAACGGTGTAGTAGCCCTGTTCGCGAAAAGACTTTGGCCAAAACTGGCAAAGCTCCGGATCGTAGGTATTCATCGGATTCGGACCAGTCATCCGAAGCGACTCGATTTTGTGCTGCTGAAGACCCGTCAAGATCGAGGCCCGGGAAGCCATGCACCAAGAGCCGATATTGGCACGTGTAAATCGAATGCCTTCTTCAGCCAATCGATCTATATTCGGCGTATTCACCCAATGATACGCGTCTTCATAGGAACTTACCGTCCGCGTCGATTGATCATCGGTATAGATGAATAGAATATTCGGACGATCGCTCGCGGACACACTCAATAAGAAAATGGCGAGTAATGGAGGTAGAAATCGAATGGGCATAAAGATAAAATTTGGATTACGGGCGGGAGCCGCGCCTGTATCGGCGGTAAATGGGAATAGAGAGTAGAACAATAGAACAAACTACGAATATCAAAGAGAAAGGGCTTTGAATGATGGGTAAATAGCTACCATTGGAGGCCATGAGCCCTACAGAGAGATTTTCTTCTGCAACCGGAGCCAGAATAAACCCAATCACGAAGGGAGCCAGCGGAATTTTCGCCCGTTCGAACCCAAAACCCAGTAGGCCAAATACGAGCATTGTCCAAACGTCAAACATGCGAGTGGATAAGGCGAACGAACCGATGATGCAAAACACCAGGATGGACGGCATCAATAGGGCCCGAGGAATCTCAGCTAGTTTAGCCAAGTAGCGGGCGGCGAAAACCATAAAAACAAACATGAACACATTCGCTACAAACATTGAGCCCATGATCGTGTAGACCATTTCCGGATTCTGCTGAAACAGCAACGGACCCGGCTGAAGGCCATGTATCAGAAGCCCGCCTAGTAGGATGGCATCGATGACACTGCCGGGGATCCCTAAGGAAACCAGCGGTATTAATGCCCCCCCAACTGTGGCATTGTTAGCCGAC
>NZNM01000053.1 GCA_002694885.1 Opitutaceae bacterium
AAAACTGCCCAAAGTAAATCAAACCGTATCCATGGTTGTAGGACGTCGAAGAGGCTTTATTTTCGACGATCCGGTTGTCGACAACTACAATATCGCTTCGGAAACACTAGAATTGGAGATCAAGCCCCTCCCTACAGGGGAACCTCCCTCCTTCACGGGAGCCGTTGGAGAATTCGGCTTCGAATCCACCATCGTTCCGGAAATTGTCCGAGTTGGCGAACCTATCACCTGGACGCTCAAACTGAGCGGGACCGGCAATTGGCCCCAAGGATTTTCCTTGAATCCGCGAAACGTGGCAACGAGCTTTCGAACGATACAGCCCGATATCAACAAAGAGGTTTCCGAAGAATCTCCCTTCGAGGGCAGTCTCACGGAAGACATCGTCCTCATCCCCACCGAAAGCGGGGACTTCAAATTCGGGCCCGTCGAGTTTAGTTTTTTCAATCCTAAATCAGAGCGATACGAAACTATCAGCGTCCCGGAAACGACTATCGTTGTTAACGCTATCGCGCCGCAGGGGAACGCGGGCCAATCCCAACGTGACGCGACGCTCCCGACTTCTTCACCCGAAAATGAAAGCAATCCCACAGTGTCGCTCGAACCAAGCGGCATCAACTTGCTAAGCAAACCCGCGGAACTCCTGAAATCCCCGATGGAGCCCGGGACAAAAGGGGCGATTCCTCAAGGCGGATCGCGATTAAGCTATCTTGGATTTTCGTTTCTCGCTCCCGCTATACTATGGCTGGGCATAGCTTTCTTTCGTTCTATCAAATTGGACCCCAATCGCGCCCGCCGCCAAGCATTTAGGCAGCTCAAAGCGACCGCAATGTCTTTAGAAGACTCTGAAGACGGTCTCAAAAAAGCTCAATTGGAATGGAGAGAGGCAGCCAAACAGTTCTGGGGGATCAATCTAGAAGAGCCTTCATCGGATGATATTGCCCAGGCCGTATCCGTAAAAGGCAATACAGACATCGCTAACCGTTGGAAGGTCCTCTGGCAGAATTCCGATAGAATGCTGTTTGGGAAAAGGGCCCCCTCGTTCAAAGATTGGCAGACTGAACTTCGCGACCTTCTTAATCAAAATCGAGCCCCAGGATTGTCGCTAAATCAGCTCTTCACGAACAAAGCCTGGTTCGCTTCCATAGCCTTTACTTGCTTGATCGCATCCATTTTGGATACCAGCAGCGATAGCGGAGTCGACAACTACAATTCTGGAGAATTCGCTAAAGCAGAGATGAATTGGAAACAGGATCTCGAATTGAACCCTGATGATTGGGCCCTGCGCAATAATCTTGGGCTGTCTGCAGCTCAGCAAGATCGTTGGGGAGAAGCCATAGCCCATTGGACATCCGCATTTCTTCTGCAAACTCGCAATAGCGATATCAAATGGAATCTCGAAGTAGGCCTCAGCAAAGGCGGTGGCTACCACCCTACCCTAGCTCGCCTCGTTAAAGGAGATGGCCTCATGGCCTACATTTCTTTGTGGTCGCCAGCTCAATGGGAACGGCTCGCCTACCAGGCGATGATTGCTTCGGGCTTAGCCTTCTCAGGCTGGGTTGCCTTGGCCTACGCGCCCCGTCTCAGACGTATGCGCTTCGCCCTGGCAATTGCGGGACTGGCTTCGGTTGCTTCCGTTTTTGGATTTGAGTATGCCCGCAGTCAATACGGCCTTCTAGCAAACCCAGATGCGCTCGTCGCAGTGTCCCAAAGCCGCCTTAAAAGCGTTCCGACCGATCTGGAGGTCGAGCAGATCGAAACTCCGTTGCCCGAAGGTTCCATATGCCTACCAACAAAATCGTTTTTGGGCTGGGTGAAAGTCTCTCTCCCGAATGGCGAAGACGGTTGGTCCCGAAAAGAGAATTTCGCGTTCATATATGGATCTGGCACTATCGAAGAACGCATTTCAGCCAACCCTTAGTTCCGCCGATCTACTATTTCAAAGACGCGCTAGCGTTCCACAGTGTAAAACCGTCGCTATAAGGACTAGACCCACTTTATGGTTGAAATCACACTCCCCGGATGAGCGTTCACTAGTAAGCGCAAAGCGAACTACTTAACTAAATGGATTTCTTTAAACGCAATTGGTCGACGCTGATACTGATTGGAGCCCTTGCGGCCTATCTGGGTTTTAGCATGGGGACTGACAAATGTCCCGTTTGCGTCGTCAGCGATATGGTATTTGGCGGATCCCAAGGGAAAAGCGGAAATGGAACCGAAGTCGTAGGCAACCAAGCTTCCGCTCAGTGGCAGGCTGTTAGCATCGAGGGACAGGAAATCACCTCCGAAAACTGCAAGGGCAAAGTCTCATTGATCGTTTACTGGGCGACTTGGTGCGCTCCCTGCCTGGAAGAGATCCCTTCCTTGATCGCCTTACGCAACGAATTCACCGAACAGGAAGTCGATATAATAGGAGTCAATCTAGATGAGCCTTCCAAAAACATCGATCCGTTCGTTAACGCGCGAAATATCAACTACGAGATCGTTCGCAACAACGAGAGTTTAGATCGGGCGTTTGGTCCCGTGAGATTCATACCCACTATTGTGGTTCTCGATCAGGATGGCAAAATCCAACAGCGGTACACGGGGCTTGTTGGAAAGAACGTCATTCAAGATCAAATCGAAACCTTGCTTGCCGAAGCAACCTGACACGGTCGCGAAGCGGGCGCAGAATCGGCTATGGAGCTTCGATAAAGGACTGAAGCCAACTGCCCGCGCCTCCTTCCGCAGGATGGTCGAGTATCGTTCTTAGTTGTTCACTCGATTTCCGCGCTCCTGAGACACGATCAGGATTGTCGATACAGTCCAGCAATTCCATTTTCAATGCTTCGGGCTGAGCCGATCCCTGAACGTATTCGGGATACATGAGACTATCTAAAATTATGTTGGCGATACCTATATAGGGAATCTTCACAAGCAATTTCCCTAGAAGATACGTGAAAGGGTGTATTCGATACACAATCGCTCCTGGCACTCCGGCCAGGGCGCAATTCAGCGACATCGTTCCCGAGCTCGTCAGAACACAGAGCGTCTTGGATTTCTCGGAATTGGAAGCAAGTTCAACCTTGCCGGACAGCGACGGATGCCGTTGGAGCAGTTCCAACAGCAATTTGCGATTCGTACTACTTGAATAGATACAGCGAGCCCTTAATTCCCCTTTTTCTTCCAAGAGTAGTTCCAGAGCGGCAAACATGACTGGGGCTATTCTCGAAATTGGGCCCTCTCGGCTTCCAGGAAGCAGCAGGATGTCCCCATCGGGATCGAAAACAACGGGCAATTCATAATCCTTTTGCAGAAAAGGATGGCCAACGAACTTCGTATCCAGATCCGTATCGCTAAAAGAATCTACTTCAAATGGAAAAATGACTCCCAGGCCGTCAAGCAAACGAGCCATCTTAAACCGGCGGCCCGCCTTCCATACCCACACTTGAGGACTGATATAGTACGCTATGCTGATCGATCCGCCCGACTTTCTCGTGACCTTTTTGTCATGCAAAATTTCAGCGACACGCAAGTTCAAGCCGGGATAATCTACGAAGCATACGACCTTGGGATGATATTCAATGACCCAATTGACAATCGCGTCTCTCAATGCCTTGAATTCCGAATAGCGTTTCAACGCTTCCGCGAAACCGATAACGGCATAGGGCATCATATCGAAAATCAAATCCGCCCCAGCCTTTTTCAGCTCAGGGCCACCTAAAGCAACTACATTGGCGCCAGCATTGATATCCAACAGCGATCGGAGCATTCTGGCCGCCTGCTCATCGCCACTGTGCTCGCCAGCGACAATAAGAACGTCAACCGAAGCTTCTTTCGGAGGCTTCAAGGAGGAAACCGGCTCCATTTGATTCTGAGGCGACATGGGAGATTCGGCCTAACGAACGCCTAACTCACAGCATCCTTTCCCGGATTTGATCTGTGATCTGGATCGCTAAATCCAATGCCGTACGGCCAAGCTCTCCACCCACCTTGGGATCTTTGCGATTTTTGACGCTTTCCGCGAATGACTCGAGCTCCAACTTTAGTGGCTCCCCCTTTTCAATCGGAATTTCTCGCTTATCTAATCCAGTCGCCCCAATCGATACGTGATGCCCCGTCTGATTCATGAAGTCCAAGGACAGGTAGCCGCTTGACTGGAATACTCGAATTTCCCGAACTTTCTTCGAACTAACACGGCTTACGCTCAAATTGGCAACACAGCCATTCGCGAATTCGATACGAGCATTGGCAATGTCCTCGGTTTTCGACAAAGCGGCAACGCCAACGCTACGCACATCGACTGGCTCCGCATTCACTAGCTGCAAAACTACCCCAATGTCATGTATCATCAAATCCAGGACGACGCCAACTTCCGTCCCCCTTGGCTGGTAGGGCGCTAAGCGTTCGGCGGTGATGTACTGAGCACGGTCCACGGCCTCTTCCAAATAGCTCATCACCGGATTGAAGTGCTCGACGTGTCCGACTTGAACAAGAACATTAGCCTCGCGAGCGGCCGCCAAAATCCGGGATGCTTCCTCTACGTTCGCGCAGATCGGCTTTTCAATGAGCAGGTGGCAACCGGCATGCAGCAACGGAATCGCGACATCGTAGTGCTTGTCCGTTGGCACGACCACGCTAACGGCATCGCATTTTTCCGCCAGCTCCGTAAGCGATGAAAAAACCGGACAGTCGTAGCTCTCGCTTACCTCCTTAGCCCTTTCCTCATTCGTTTCGAAAATCCCCACGAGGTCCACTCCATCGATCTCTTTATAGAGCCGGGCATGATGCTGTCCCAGGTAGCCGACCCCGGCGACGCCACATTTTAACTTCGTCTCGCTCATCAAAATTTGAAATATCGTTTTGCTAAGATTGTTCCTCCAATCGACCTTGCGTCAATCGCCACGCTCGGTCTTGGCGATTCGCGTATGACGGATTGTGCGTCACGAGAACTAAAGCCACTTCCTCCTCATCGCAAAGATCCAACAGAAGCTCCATGATCGAATCACCGGTTTCCTCATCCAGGTTTCCAGTCGGCTCGTCGGCCAACAACGCTTTGGGGCTGGAAATCAGGGCCCGAGCGATTGCCACACGTTGCCTTTCACCACCAGAAAGGGTTGACGGCAGACTTGAGAGCCGATCGGTCAGTCCCACTCGATCCAGCAGCTCTCTGGCTTTTTTCTCGGTATCCTGGTTCAGGATACCACTTATCCTAGCCGCAAGCAGAACATTTTCCAATGCCCTCAATTCCGGCACAAGATAGTAAGACTGGAATACCATTCCCACCAAAGAACCTCGTTTTTTGGCTAGGGCCGCATTATCGAGAGATTTCAAATCGATCCCTTCCCACAAAACGGATCCGCTGCTTGGGGAATCCAATCCAGCCAGCAAATGCAAGAACGTCGATTTCCCGCATCCCGACTCGCCTTGAATACTGGAGCTTTCTCCAGAGCGGATCGCGAAATCGACACCTTGGAGAACTTCGATCGGCTTTTCACCACTCATGAAGCGCCTGGAGACACCCTGAGTCTCTATTATAAACTCACTCACTTCTCAATGCTTCTACAGGCTCGAGCTTGCTGGCCCTATAAGCAGGAACCAGCCCAGCCAGCAGTGCCACTAGTATTGAAAGAACGGATATAATTATCAGATCAAATGGATCTACATGGACAGGCAAATAGGAAAAGGCGTATATTTCCTTCATGGAATCGCTCACCCCCATCGACCAAGAAATAGCCTTAGTTATCTGCGTGCGGAATTCCAAGAGCGTAAACCCAAGACAGAACCCAGTAAAAGTGCCGGTTACGCCAACGATCAATCCTTGGAAACAAAAACAGCCGGCTACTTGCCGCGACGTCGCTCCCATAGCAGCGAATAGACCGATCTCCCTAGTCTTTCGAATGACGAAGATTAGAAGCGAAGACATGATCGAAAACGCCGCGACGATCACTATGATGAATAGCAGAAAAAACATCATGCGCTTTTCAAACTGCAGCACCGATAGGAACTCCGCTTGAGACTCCATCCAGCTCCGGGCATAGAAGGGGCGCCCCAAGGATTCGGTAATCTCCACAGCGGCGCGATCCGCGTCGATCCCGTCCTTCAATTCCACCCTTAGGCCATGGGCTCCCTCTCCTAGATCATACAAATCTTGCATAAGTCGCAATGTACAGATGACCGTGTTCTCATCCGCTCGCTGCCATCCAGTCTGGTAGATGCCCGCAACGCGCAGCAATCGAGGCAATACCACTTCATCCCCACCGCTGTCCTTTAGGCGCAATCCCATCAAGGGCGTATAAACATCCACTTCGTCGCCAGGGGCTAGGTTCAGCTGCGACGCAAAACCGACGCTCAGGAGAATTGAGTCGTCGTCCAAGTCATCCATCGAACCGGAAATCAGATAAGTCTCATACTTGGCGAGCTCGGCATCCGAGCGAACATCTACTCCTTCAATCAATGGATACAAAGGCTTATTCCGATATAAAAGCATCACTACGCCGTGAGCATAGGGGACTGCTCGCTCGATTTTTTCAGAGGCTTCCAAGGACTCTGCCAGACTGTCAGGATCATACAGATAAGATTGGTTATTAACAACCCTCAAATCTCCATACGCATCCGCAATTTTATTACGCAGCTCATGCCCAAAGCCGCTAAAAACGCTGTTGACCACAATTAGGACCGCTACACCTAGAGCCACGCCCGCAATGGACATAAACGTAAAGACCGGAAACCGCTTTCCCTGCGGAAACAGATGCCTGAGAGCGATGTAGATGTACCAAGGCATCCCTGGAGCTTTGATCATTTCAGCAGCTCCGAACTAGGAGCGCAATTGCGGATAAAGAATGACATCGCGAATGTTCTCGGCTTCAGTTAGCAGGATCGTGATCCGGTCGATCCCCATTCCCAATCCCCCAGCAGAGGGCATACCGTACTCGAGCGTTTCTAGAAAATCTTCATCTATATTCTGGATCTCCTCGCCAGCCTGTTTCTCAAACATTTTCCGCTGCATATCTGGATCGTTCTGTTCCGAATAGGCTGGAGCGATCTCCATTCCCCCGATACAAAGTTCGAAGACATCAATCGTAGTCGGATCATCCAATGTGATCTTCGCCAACGGGCAAAGTTCCTTAGGTAAATGGGTCACGAAAGTCGGCTGAATCAAATTAGGCTCGATCAGCTTGCCGAAAACTTCGTTGGAGACCTCATAGTCTTCGAATCCATCATCTACCTCCAAACCGAGTTCCTTAACTCGCTCAATTTTTTCTGACTTCGGCAATTCGAACCAATCTGGATTGTCCACTTTCTCGCAGACCAGGTCTTTGTAGCGCGCCTCTCTCCATTCGCCCATAAAATCAATCACCTCGCCATCAGGCATTTTGATCTCATCGTTTCCCAGAACATCCCGCGCCAAAAAGCGTATCAGGCTTTGGATGAGTTCCATCATTCCCCGGTAATCCGAATAGGCCTGGTAAAGCTCAAGCATTGTGAACTCGGGATTATGTCGTCGGGAGATTCCTTCATTCCGAAAATTCCTCCCGATCTCGAAAACCCTATCAAAGCCACCTACAAGCAACCTCTTAAGATAGAGCTCAAGAGAGATGCGTAGCGAAAAGTCCCGGTCCAAAGTATTGTGGTGAGTGACAAATGGTTTTGCCGCCGCTCCTCCAGCAACGTTCTGAAACACCGGGGTCTCGACTTCCAGAAAATCTCGATCCTCTAGAAAACGGCGAATTCCCGACACGATACGGCTCCTATTGAAGAAGCGTTCGCGGGAATCCGGATTCATGATCAAATCCAAGTGGCGTTGGCGGATACGTTGCTCTTGGTCCGTCAATCCGTGGAATTTTTCCGGCAATGGACGCAAGGCTTTGGAAATCATCTCGTAACGCTCAGCGCGGATCGTGATCTCCCCGGTCTTAGTCTTAAACAATGAGCCCTCGACACCTATGATGTCTCCGGTGTCGAGCTTTTTGAAGTTTCCGTACGCCTCTTCACCAAGGGCGTCGATGCGGACATACGCCTGAATCACGCCAGTTTGGTCCTGCATTTTCACAAACTGGGCCTTTCCCATTTTGCGAATGAACTTCAGACGCCCCGCTACGCTCACACGCGGCTGCTCTTCGGAATCTCCTACGTAGGCCTTGACTGCCGAAACGGCCGTGTGCTCTGGACTAAATGCCGAACGAAAGGGATCGATGCCTTGATCGCGTAGATCAGTGAGCTTTTGGCGCCGGACGGCTAGTTGATCGTGGGAAATATCTGAAAGCTTTGAACTCATGAACGAAATTCAACTGTGTTAAGAACTCTGAAGATTAAAAAATCAAAGCCTTTCCGCTCAAAGCCAGCATCCGCTAGCTAATACCGCTATAGGTTCAATCGCAGATCGAATTTTCTAGATTGAGTTTTCTCTTCAAATAGAAAGCTTAGCCGCATGAGTTCAAGAAAGCCAAATTGGCTTCGAGCGAAATTGCCCAGTGGTCAAGGCTATG
>NZNM01000054.1 GCA_002694885.1 Opitutaceae bacterium
CCCTGCATCTTGACACAGCCCCGAACCTGCGGGGCGTAGACGGACCACATCGCTGATTAATACCATCGTATGGCGGGGTTTCGGGGGGTTTTTTGCTCTGAAGAGTTTGCTCAGGAACCTACCAATGATCCAGGGGTTTGGAGTCCAGTTGAGGGGCAGTACCCCTCGGAAGTGGCAGTGGGAAAGGCTGTGTTTGTCCAAAGGCGCTTCATTGGGAAAAAGAACTATTAACGAATGGGAATTTGTGAAAGACATACAACGCATATCGCATGAGTGAAGAGAGTAAGCGTAAAGTATCCGTGACAGACCGGATCTACAATGCCGTTGGGGCAGTCATACCAAATTGCGAACCCGCCCTCCGTATGGTGGAGATCGGGCAGGAGCGGCCGCTCAAGCTAAAAGAGAAGTTCGTCCTCCTTTACAACACGCCTCTTTGCCCGCACTGCAATTGCAACCGCGAGAAGTTCAAAGAAGGGAAGGCAAAGATGGCGGCTGCTGCTTCGCGCCGGGCTTGAGCGGTTGGGTGTTTGATTTTCAATGTCGTCCTAAACTCCGATGAAAAACTGTGACAGGGCAGGGTTCTCCTTTTGGAGCGGGTTCATGTCCTGAAATGGTAGTCCTCGTTTGGCCGTCCTTTTTCGAGCCGTAGTTTGATTCGCATGACGTTTGCTCGGGAAGTAGCCTAGGCCTTCGAGTAGGGTTCGAGAATGTTGACGAGCAAAAAAAAGAGCCACCGCGCCGGTGGCGCAATGGCTCTAGTCCCCCTGTTAACGTAGAGAACGCATCCCTAGCAGGCTTGGTAGCCTGCGTACACTCCCTAAAAGTTTGCGGTCAGGCGCGAGGAGAGGGGTGATGAACTCCCGAGTTTCAAACCCTTTGGGAAGCCTCTCTGCCACAGCCTCGATGCCAGTCTGCTTTTGACGTCGAATCGGCTACGGCCTTCGCCATCTACCGGCTTCGCATTTTTGTCATTTTCGCTTAAATTCGATCTCATTTTATAACGCCAATTGTTTCTGCTGAGTCCTCAGATGTCGCCTGTTGCGGATCCGTGCCAGCAATGTCTGCAACATGGCGCAGACACATGGGCATTCAAGTAATTTGAACAATTAAGAACAGTATTATAGTACACAAATATTGTTCAATATAGGAACATTGAGCCTTAATGCCCATGTTTGCACCACTTATTGACGTATTTTGTCCTTTTGAATACAATATGAACATGCTGATACGAATTTTTATTCGGACGAGAGTGCCGTAGGCGCGTTCTGCCATTCGTAGCTTTGGAGTTAGCGATCCTTTTGCCAACCGAAGGCGAGATGCTCGATTTCTTTTAGAATCAGACTCACTAGACTGCGACTTTCGGAAATCATTTCGCTGCCGCGCCGTAATCGAGTTTTCATGACGTGTGATAGGGTCAATGGGGGCGAGGAAGTTTCCCAAAAATGGTTCATCGTGTGCTTTGCTTTGATCCCTTGGGGCGGGCACCAGATTGTCGCGTCACACTTGAGTGAGACCGTGCGATGCTAACCCGAATGGCGATACCGCATTGTCGATTTAGAAAAGGCGGCCTTTTGAGGAGGGGGCCGTCTTTTTCTTTGCTCCAACGGAAGGGCTTAGAGGGCGGCGAGCTCAGGAAATACCGTGTCGCGATCGCGCGCTGTCAACGCGTTGCCGCCTATTCAGATATTAACCTCTTGCCACTATGGTACAAGGACTCTCCAATAAACTGGCAGTTTAAGGTTATGGAAACTCTGAGAATTATTGCTCAATTGATTGTTGGACTAGGAATACTCAACGTATGGCTAGTCCGCTTTAGGTCCAAAACTCCCTATAGAGCTGGAGATTCTTCGAATATGAAAGAGGAATTCGCCGCTTATGGTTTGCCGGGGACGGTCATGTGGATGGTTTGCGTGATCAAGGTAGCTGCCGCGGTTGCCCTATTGACTGGGATCTCCGTTCCTCAACTTGTCTTCCCATCTGCCACAATACTGGCGATTCTTATGCTGGTTGCCATCGCGATGCACATAAAAGTTAAGGATCCCGCGACAAAGTCATTGCCCGCTTCAGTTGTCCTCCTCCTATCTCTGCTTCTAGCTTTCAGTTCATAGCTTTTATCGTGAATCCAGCGATAAGAGCGATGGAGATCGCGAGATAAACGACGGCAGGCAAGGATTGCTGGAAAGCATCGCCGATTCTGCGCCGAACAACCCAGGCGCAGACCATCTGGACGGTGAAACCCGCTGACGTAAGAATGCCAATGATTGGCATGATGAGGCCCATCAGCAAACCGAGCGCTCCCAATATTTGCGATACAGCAATGAAGACCCGCTTATCAGAAAATCCGTATCTCTCAAATTCAATCGCCATTCGCTTTGTGGTCAGCGCGCTGGTAGCGTAATACAAAAACGAAGCGGCGGTGAAAATCACCAATATGTTGTGGGCAAGCATGCCTGCTCTTAAGGGCGAATCGTCGCTACCACAGCCTCTTCGCCTCCACCTCGGAAGTGTGAGGTATGGGGCGAATTGTGATCCTTCGTATCAAATTGTGTTTGACGCATTGTTTGTGGTTGGGTGAGAGGATCCTGTTTATTTTAGCGTTCCACGAGAAAAAAGAACGGTCTGACCGTGTAATTTCGATTCATAGGCTACCTAGAATTGATTCTAGAGCCCATTTGCCGTTACACCTGCGAGAGCAGGGCGCGGCAGTCGCCGCTAAAGCAGTGGCGTGCCGTCTGAGGGCGGTCACTAGAGCCCAAGCCAAGACGCGGGACCATGGTCGCAATTCGCAAGATTGTTCAATAGCTGCTCGCCTGCGAAAACCGTTTGAGCGCGGGGAAGGAGTAGTGGATAGGGGTAACGATGGTCAAGGGTAAGTATGGCAGACCAGTTACAAGGGTTAAGAATCCGGAGCCAGAGTTGGGTACTGAGAGTTGGGTGATCTGGGCTGCTTGGGCCGACCGGATTACGTTCGAAGAGATCGAAGAGAAATCAGGATTAAGCGAAGCCGAGGTGATTATCCTTATGCGATCTCATCTAAAGGGGAGTAGCTTCCGCAATTGGAGAAAGCGGGTATCTGAGCGAAGCACGAAGCATCGGAAACGATTTGAGAGCCGACGACAGCACCTCGAGAGGGGCTAACGATTTTTTCAGGGCGTGTTAGCCTGGCTATCTTTTCATACGAGCTTTCAGAACTTACGGGCGGGTGGTGTTTAGGGGTCTCGTTTGGTCGTTTTTCTTTTGTTTCGGCGGCATCGCTCGGAACAGTAAACGACTTCGTCCCAGCATCGCTCCCACTTCTTCCTCCACGCAAAAGGCTGTCCGCAAACGGGGCAAATCTTTGTGGGCAGTTTGTCTTTTCGCATGATACGCTGATTTCGGCTCAGTCTAAGGGGAGATGTATCCAACCTTCAATTATGGCCAATCCCAGTTGCGAAGCAGTCGGGTTTAAAGTTCTGCCACGAACGGCTTGTTCGACGGTTATCGCGGCCACCAGCGAATCTAGATTGTCATCGGTGTCGGCGTACGCGTCGGGAAACTGTATGAGCGGAAATCTAGCTCTCAAGTTAGAAAGCAGGCGGCTCCGGACCTCCATTGATTTTTTGTAACCGCTTTTGTAGATGCCCCAAATTCTTAGGCTACCGGCGGGATAGACTTCGTAGAATCTTCCGTCCCCTCCGCTCTTGTCCTGCCCGTTGTGGCGCTTGAGCAGTGCCATCGCTCGCATGGCGGGCAGGGCTATCAGGTCAGAGGATACACTGAGCGGCCATCTTCCGATGCGATCGCGAACGATGCGATCAGTCAGTCTGAATCGTAGTTCGTCCCGTATTTCAGGGCTCCAACTCTCGGATTTCCATTCGGATACGGCCTTCCTGAATTTGTCTGGCCAGCCGAGCGGGGCATCGATGCCGACCGCATCTGAATCCGCAATGAGTGTGTCGATTTCCGCATCTGAGCATTGCTCTTTTGGCTGGGAGCATCGACCTGTTTTACCCACGTAATCGATAACGCAAGCGGAAGTCCCTTTCTCGCGTGAGGATAGATCAATTCCCAAAACTCTCATCCAGATCCAGAATTAGGGAACTAAGGTTGCCAGCTCCAGAGTAATCGTAGTTTAACCGATTCTACGGCTTTGAAGTAGCTGTCCATGACTCCGTTCCTGAAGTGGCTTGGCTACCGTGCCCCATGCGTAAAGGAGCTCTCCAACTGGACCTTTTCGAGGCACTGGAATTTTAATACGCCTACAAGTGCGTCATCACCAACAAGAGCTGCTCCATCAAAAAAGCCACGCGTTTCCTCGAAGGCCGCGGAGCGCAGGAAAACGTGTTCGCCGAGCTCAAAAGCCAGGGAGCTCTGGGGTACGTTCCTTGCCGCTGCCAAGCGGCCAATCAAAGCTACATGCTCTGCTCTATCATTGCGCACAACCTAAACCGGGAACTGCAAATGAGAACCTGGAGCAAGCTTCGCCCCACCATCGAAAAGCATTCTCTAATATGGCTTTTCGAGAAGATCCAGACCATGCGAAACTCCCTCATATGCAAGGCGGGCCGCTTCACTCGCCCTGCAGGAAAGCCAACCCTGACAATTAACGCCAATCCGATTGTCGAACAATATATGAGCAATTATCTCGACGCTGTGTGACAGATTTATGAAACGTTGAGGGTAAGAGACTAGTGGACGACCTCCGTAGGAACGGGCATGCTAGCCGAGAGGGAGCATGCGAGGGGATATCTCGGCTATGGCATCCAGATATTGAATGATTTCATGAGTGTACCTATGCCGTTCCCCAACTTCCAGATCCATGTGTTCGGCAGGCGATGGTATCGAACTGTCGATTACAGGCATCGGATCGAGAAGATCCTCTAAACGAAGCTGCCCGTTACCAATGGCCGATCGAATCTGTAGTTGGTAAGCGCCGGGTCCAATTTGGCGCGACACCGATCCGTTCGCGATTCCCGTGCCTTTGCCATTGTGCAAGGAAATCGGATTATCATCCAATTCCAAAATTTGATAAAACGACTGCTCGAAAAGAGTGGATTGATCGTCGACGAACTAGTCGAAGCTCAGTTGGCTCTCAGTCTCGATGCTCAGGTCGTCGGTTGTGATTTGAGTGCCTCCAGCGGAGACTGGGTTGAAGCGAAGTCCGCCAGCACTGAGATCGGAAACGAAGCTCACGGAACCGAAGTCCACAGTGAAGCCGATTTCGTCGAGTTCGCCGCGGCCACCAAAATCGATGGTTACCGCCTAAGCGGAAAAACCAGTCGACAGAATGATGCCGACTGTAAGAGCCATATGAGATTCCCTTTTCATAGTGAGAGCAAGATGGGTCAATTTTCCGACACGAATACGTTAGTTTTCTATCGAAGTTCGGAAAATGGTTAGCGCTTGAGCAGGCGTAACGCAAGTTATAGGGCGACTTTCTTTCGAGACGCTATTGCTGTCTCCATTCTAGGCAACAGGGCAGTCAATCCATGCTAGTGATCGCGGGTTAATCCCGCTCCTGCCTTCGAAATGATAGACTGCCAATGTCGAGCGCCCGCTCAGACTAGCGAGGCTTTTAGATTCTACACCATGCGATAGTCCCAGGGCTTGCGCATGGGACGGGAGATGGTAGCAGCAGCTTCGCGATCCTTGATGAAGCGTTCCTTCTTCGGATTCCACTCGATTTTGCGGCCCATGCGGACGGCGGTTACCCCAAGGTGGCACATGGTTGCGGATCGGTGTCCGATTTCAGCGTCGCAGATGGCTTTCTTTCGGGAACGCACCGACTCGATGAAATTGGTCATGTGGTTATCGCTCTTGTAGAGTCGCTCGGCGCTAGATGGCAAAGGCGTATTCAGAATATCGGGATCACTTGCTTGGATATCGCCGCGAGTAACCCAAACCCAGCCATTCGTACCTGTTAGCCTAAGGCCATGCTGTTGTCTGTCGGGATCGACGACTCGACCGTTCCAAGCGTTGGCTTTGGTGCTGCGGCAGCGGTGGCGGATGCCGTTGGGGTAAACATATTCCAGCTCGTATTCGCTGGCGGCAGTGAACCCTCCTGGAATCATGTCGATTAGAGCTCTTCCTTCGGCGGAGACGGGCCCGCTACGTTCGAATCCGGTCGCCCAAAGGGCGATGTCGTTGTGGTGAGCGCCCCAATCGGTCATGGTGCCGCCCGAGTATTCCCACCAGTAGCGAAAAAGCCGGTGGGCCCGTTCCTCGACGTAATCGACGTAGGGAGTTTGCCCCTGCCACATGTCCCAGTCCATACCGTTAGGGACCGGTTTCTTCTCGAAGGGTCCGAGGCGCTGGCCCGCGGGCAAATAGACATCGATCTCTTTGAGTTCGCCAATAATTTTATTGCGGGCGATCTCGCAGGCCAAACGGAAGCGAGGATCGCTACGCTGTTGTGTCCCCGTTTGCAGGATACGCTTAGACTTTTTCTCCTCTTTGACCAGATGTTTGCCCTCGTCGATGGTTAAGGTGAGAGGCTTTTCGCAATAAACGTCCTTGCCAGCTCTCATGGCTGCTAGAGAAACCAGCGTGTGCCAGTGGTCGACAGTCCCGCACACGACGACATCGACATTCTTCTGCTCCATTACCTTGCGGAAATCCTTGAAGGCTTTGGCCTTGGGCCAATTAACCTTGGCTTTGGCCAGTTGAGCATCGTCGACATCACAGACGGCGACCATCTCTCCGTAGTAGGCGGCCGCATTGCCGACTCCGGTTCCCCGACCTCCGCAGCCTACTAGGGCGACGCCGAGTTTCTCGTTCGCCGATCTGGAATATTTTCCGGTTGTTTGGGCTAGGCACTCTTCGAGATACCAGGCGGGAAGGGTGGATGCGCCGGCAACGACGGCTGCGTTTCTAATGAATTTTCTGCGATTCATGGGGAATTGGGATGGCTCAGATTATGAAGGGAATGATCGACGTTGATCGAGCAATTGCAAGTCAGCTCTGGATCGGAATTGGGAAGAAGGAACGGTTTCAGCTATGTGCCTAGTTCAAAGCTAGAGTCTCATTTTTTCCTATCGGTTACAGTTGGAAGACCGAGCCCTTCGTCACTGCTCAGGGTTTCCTGGTCCTACAGTCGCTTCAAGAGTAGCGCAGGCATCCTGCCTGTTTGCGGAGGCATTGTTCACAGGCTGGAAGCCTGTGCTACTTTATTTGGCCGTTCTGCTTGCGGCGCCGTAGTTTCGTCTAGGCACGAGATCAGCCGACCCTATTTCGAAGTCGCTCCTCAATTTTCCCATGATTTTCATGAAAAAGGGCCGTCTTTCCCCTTTACATGAGTGATAAATTGCATCTTTCTTCTCGGTTCTCTCAAAAGTCATGCAAAAGACTAAGAAATCCATAGCCAAGCGCTTCAAGCTGACCGGATCTGGCAAGCTGATTCGTCGTTCCCCTGGGATGCGACACCATCTTCACCAGAAATCCGCCAAGCAAAAGCGCAGTCTAAGTCGCGACAAAAGCGTATCGCCCGGCCGTCAGGCTGACTTGATGCGCGGCCTGCCACACGGCCTTTAATCGCCGATCGCGAGCATTTATTTCGTATAGGTAACAGAATCAATAGGCGACCTACCGAAATCTAACATAAGAAAGGAACAACATGCCTAGAGCCACTAATTCACCCGCGTACCGGAAACGGCGCAAAAAGATGCTGAAGCAAGCCAAGGGCTACTTCGGCAATAAGTCGCGTCTCTATAAGTACGCCAAAGAAGCGGTCGATCACGCTTTGCAATACGCTTATCGCGATCGCCGCGTTAAGAAACGGACGATGCGCCAGCTTTGGATTGTCCGTATTAACGCCGCTTGCCGAGCCCAGGGCATTAGCTACAGCCGTTTTCAGGAAGGTCTGAAAGCCGCGGAAATCACTCTGGATCGCAAGGTCTTGGCTGATCTCGCCGTACGGGACGAAGAGGCCTTTAATGGACTGGTTGAAAAGGCCAAGGACGCCCTGAAGGCGAAGACGGCAGCCTAAGCGGATGGTATGAATTTCCGAGCGGCCTGACAAATGCGGCCCCTCGGCGATTTTCGACTTTAAACGGATGGGGTTCGGGTTTCTTCTCGAGCTCCATTTTTGTTGAATCCTACGGGAATTCTTAAGGCGCATGGAAAAAGAACTTGATGAAATAGTGGCTTATGCCGGCCAGCAGGCGGATGCGGTAGCGACGCGGGCCCAGCTAGAATCGCTCAAGGCGGAAATTTCGGGTCCCAATGGACGTTTGACCGGGGTGATGAAGGGGATGAAGGACATTCCCAAGGAAGACCGGCCCGCGTTCGGCAAGCGGATCAACGAGGCTAAGCAAGCGGTGCAGGCGATATTCGATCGCGTGCTGGAAGCGGTGCAGGCTTCGGAGATTGCCGCGGAGCTGGGTTCGGCCGTAGACCCTTCCTTGTCGTCTTCAGACTTCGGCCCAGGGAGCAGCCACCCATTGACGCAGATACGGGAAGAGATTTGCCGCATTTTCAAGCAAATCGGATTCACGGTGGCTGAAGGCACGGAAGTGGAAACGGAGTACTACTGTTTCGATGCCCTGAATACTCCAGACAACCATCCAGCCCGGGATTTGCAGGACACTTTCTATCTGCAGGACGATGTATCGTTTGGGAATGTATCCAAAAAGACTGACGAGCGCTATTTGCTGCGTACGCACACGTCTTCCGTGCAGATTCGTACCATGCTCGAGACCGAGCCTCCTGTGCGCATCATATCGCCCGGACGGTGCTTTCGTCGCGATACCGTGGACGCTACCCACAGCGCTAATTTCCACCAAGTGGAAGGGCTCTATGTGGACAAGCATGTGACAGTGCGGGATCTGAAAGCCACGCTCGACTACTTCTTCGAGCAATTGCTGGGCAAGGGGACTACGACTCGGTTTCGGCCGCACTTCTTCCCGTATACGGAACCCAGCTTCGAAGTGGATTTCTCTTCCAGCCATTTGGCCAAGCTAGGAAGCGACTGGGTGGAGATCGCGGGTTGCGGAATGGTGGAGCCAGAGGTGTTTGCTGCCGTGGATTACGATCCAGAAGTGTATTCAGGATTCGCATTCG
>NZNM01000055.1 GCA_002694885.1 Opitutaceae bacterium
CCCTACCATTGTCGAGTACCCTACCATTGTCGAGTACCCTAGCGTCGACGAATTTTCGGGATGATCGGTTCCGTGAGCTGACGCATGCGATCGATATCGGCGAGAACGGAACGTTGATCGCCGTAGATCGGAGTAATACCCAAGCCCTCTAATCGTTTAGTGGCTTCAGGGCTCTCGATAGCAGCTTTGAGGGCGGCTCTAATTACATCCAGTTTGGCGTTGTCCGTTCCTTTTGGAGCTAGCCAAATTCGAGATTCGTTGATGGCTAGTTCGATCCCGCTTTCCAAGGCAGTTGGCGTTTCCGGAAGAAGGGGCGTTCGTTTTTCCGAGAAAAGCAGTAAGGGCCGGATCCCTGACGCTTGGAAATTGATTAGAGCGAGGGAGGAGAATAGGCTAATGTCGGTGTGACCCCCGAGCAAAGATGCTAGCCGTTTAGAACCGCCTCCCGAGGGGACGACTCGAAACTGGAAGCCTCCTTTGTCCGCTAGGGTCTCGGGGATTATATGAGCGGCTGTACCAATCTCGGTAGCCAGCTTCATAGATCCCGGTTTCGCTTTGGCCCGTTCAATCAAATCGCTCAGATCTTCTATGGGCGAATCCTCCTTTACTCCCATACCGAGATCGGTGTAGCCCGTCATAGCGATAATTTCGTAGTCCGTATGATCGTAGTTGGTGATCCCCATTAGCTTGGCGGATATCAATGCGTTTGGATTCCAAACTCCGATTGTGTATCCATCATTTGGAGAATCCTTTATCTTTCGCGTGCCGACCGCTCCACCCGCTCCCGGAATATTAACTACCACGAGCTTCTTGCTCAGCAATTTGCCTTCCTCGATTGCGTGTTGAAAGACGCGAGCTACGGTGTCGTGACCTCCCCCAGCGGCGGTAGGAACGATCACGCGAATGGGCTTTTCAGGGTAGGCGCCCAACAGAGTAGTAGTTGAAGCAAAGAAACAGAGTATGGTCCGGATCGCGGTTTTCATATTGATTGAGTTGTCAGAGGTAGCGACCGATCTCCACCTGTATTCAGCTATTTGGACTGGGCAGTTTGGCTTTCGATTGTTTTTGTAGTTTTTCGAGTTTGACGAGAAGTTCTTGGAGTTTTTCTGGGCGTGACTGGGACAGATCGTAGGTCTCTCCGAGATCGGAATTCAGGTTGTATAGCTCGGCCTTTTCATAGTGATAAAATTGAATGGCTTTCCAGTCGCCCGAGCGAATGGCCGCTCCGGGCGTCCAAGTGGATCCATGATAGTGAGGATAATGCCAATACAGCGTATCGCGATTCAATTTCCCTCCTTGGATCGCTTTTACCAAACTAATTCCGTCCTGATGCGCGCGTGGCATTTTCGAGAGGCCTGCAAGCTCCAGTATCGTAGGAAAGAAATCCATACTGATCGCCAGTTCTTTGGATATGTGTCCCGGTTGACCAACGCCTGGAGCCCGAATGATAAGAGGCACGCGAATGCCTCCTTCGTAGCACCATCCTTTTCCTGCCCGTAGTGGCAAAACGGATGCGGGTCCTGGGGTGGCTTTAGTGGTTAGCCCGCCATTGTCGGATGTGAATACGACAACCGTGTTCTCTTCCAATCCGCGCGATTCGAGAGCCTCTAGCAGGCGCCCGACACTAAGGTCTAGCGATTTCGTCATTGCTGCTAGCTTGGCATTATCCTGACGCGGGTGAGTCAATCCGTCGTGTTCGACGATAGGGGTCGTGTTTCCCTCGATAGAACGAGCCTTCGCTTCAAAGTAGTCGTCGTATTGGTCGTAACCTTGAATTGGCGTGTGGACTGTATAGTAAGCCAAATAGATGAAGAAAGGATGGGACTCGTCGCGCTGATCGAGAAACGCGATCGTTTCATCTGTAAGCCGATCCGTCAAATAGTGGTCATCGGGCTTATCCTCAAGCCGAGGGTTCTTGAAGGGAGCGTAATAGCCGCCCGGTGGGCTTCCTTTGTCGTGACCCCCTTTGTTTATATCGAATCCCTGGTCTTCTGGGAAATGCCCCTCGTTGCCTAAGTGCCACTTTCCTGCGTAGAAGGTCTGATAACCTTTCTCTTTCAAGGCTTCGGCAATAGTGGTTTCCTTCAAAGCCAAATTGTCGCGATCCTCGGGCGTGGATAGCTTAGGCTGCTTGGCGACTAGGCCGGGTATCCAATCAGTGATGTCGACTCGGGATGGATAGCGACCCGTCATTATAGCAGCTCGAGTCGGGGAGCAGACTGGAGAGGCCGCGTAGGCGTCCGTGAAGCGAACTCCGGATGCGGCTAGGTCGTCTATGTTGGGGGTTTCGTGAAAATCGCTCCCGTAGCAGCCCAGCCCCATCCATCCTAGATCGTCTACGAGAAGGAAAACGAAGTTGGGCTTTTCGGCGTGGGCGTTTCCAGCTCCGACTTGGATTGAAAAGTAGAGGGTAGCTAGGTAGAGAAGGCGGATTGAACGATTCATTAATAATTGCGACAGATTTGGGCTTCGGATTCCCGCTCGTTAGTAAGCGGCGGACACGTATTTGGGAAACGAGGCTAGATTGCAATAGATTTCAGGAATCGACCAGCCCTTGCATCTTGCTCTGGAATCGCCTTCATAGGGGCCAAATCGATCCTATCCGTATGAGAAACCGTTACTACCCGCGTTCGCTAATTGCCCTGTTGAGCCTGACATTCGTCCATGCAATATTTGGAGATCGCCCGCCCAATATTGTCTATATTCTAGCCGATGATCTTGGTTGGGGAGATCTAAGTCTCTATGGTCAAAAGCATTTCCAGACGCCGAATATCGACCGTATTGCCAAAGGGGGTATTCAGTTTACGCAGCATTATTCGGGTAGCACGGTGTGCGCCCCGTCCCGATCGAGTTTGATGACCGGCTTGCACACAGGCAATACGCCCATTCGAGGAAATTACGAAATACAGCCTGAGGGGCAAATGGCCATGCCTGCCGAGAGTGTTACTATCGCTGAGGTTCTCAAAGGCGAGGGTTACGCTACGGGAGCGTTTGGCAAATGGGGATTGGGTTTTCCGGGCTCTGAAGGCGACCCCACGAATCAAGGATTCGATGTATTTTTTGGATACAATTGCCAGAGGATAGCCCATAATTATTATCCCTATCACTTGTGGTCCAACCGGGAAAAAGTGGATCTGGAAGAGAATGAAGGATCAGACGAAGGGGTCTACGCTCCAGATCTAATTCAGGAAAAGGCTCTGGAATTTATTGAACAAAATCGGGACCAACCCTTTTTCTGCTTCGTACCACATGTGATTCCCCATGCCGAGCTGTTCGCTCCTGAGAGGTATATGGCGCGTTTTAGAGGGAAGTTGCTTCCGGAAAAAGTGTATGAAGGAACCGATGACGGACCCAACTTTCGAAATGGACCATACGGATCTCAACCAGAGAGCCATGCCGCGTTCGCCGCGATGGTTACGATGCTGGATGATCACGTGGGTCAGATACTGGACAAGCTAGCGGCTCTTAAAATCGATAAGAACACGTTGGTGATTTTCACCTCTGACAATGGGGCCCACAAGGAAGGGGGCGCGGACCCGGAGTACTTTGACAGCAATGGTCCGTTCAGAGGTTTCAAACGAGATCTCTATGAAGGCGGTATTCGCGTTCCCATGCTGGCTCAATGGCCTGGAAGCATAGCCCCTGATACGAAGTCCGATCATATTTCAGCTTTCTGGGACATATTTCCCACGTTTTGCGAGGTAGCTGGGATTCCGGTTCCAGATGGACTGGATGGAATATCCTTTGCCCCGACTTTGCTTCGGTCTGGGTCGCAGCGTTCTCACGACTATCTTTTTTGGGGCTTTTATGAACGCGGAGGTCGCGTTGCTGTCCGAAAAGGCCAGTGGAAACTTGTTAAGTACGACGTAGACAAGAGTCCCCAAGGCTCCTGGGAATTGTACGATCTCTCCAACGATATTGGGGAAAGCAAAAATCTGGCCTCAAAGCGGCCGGATATCGTCGAATCACTGGCCAGGATTGCTCAGGAATCGATTATGCCTTCGCCTGTCGAGAAATTCAGATTCAAAAACGAGATCAACTGAGATTGATTTGAAATGACTATTTCCGTTTCCCAAAAAATTCTGCCAACAAATCGCTTCGCCTCGATGCTTCTGGTCTTTGGCTTAGCCCTCTCTGGATGCCAAACGGTTTACTATGAAGCCATGGAAAAGATGGGGACGCATAAACGCGACATACTCGTGGATCGCGTGGAAGAAGGGAAAGAGGCTCAGGAGGAAGCTAAGGCCCAGTTTTCCAGCGCATTTGACGAATTTCTAGCGATATCGAAAGTAGATATGGGGGATCTGAAATCGGCTTATGACCGTATCCAAGATTCATTCGATCGAAGCGCAAAGCGGGCAAAAGCCGTTTGGGATCGAATCGATTCGATCAAAAGCGTATCCAGTATTTGAAGTTGATTGGGACGATGGAAACCGCTGCTGAAAAGATGAATCCGGTTCTTGACGCGTTTCGCGATCAAACCCTCTATCTCAAGCACAATCTAAATGCTCGGGCGATCGCGGCGCTGAATCAAACATCGATCGGATTGCGGGACGACGTTGATTTACTGATGCAGCAGATGTCCGTGTCAATCGATGAAGCTAATGCCTTTATCGCCAAGATGCGGGCCATTGGCTAGCAATAGAGAGTGCTCCTCCGAAGATAATTGGTAGGGCTGCTTGTCCTCAAGCAGCCGCAATAAGGTTCGATAGATTCGGCTGACTAAGGATAGTCTGCCCTGCCATTTCAAGTAGAAGACGTCTGTTCAGTTACTGCAGTAGTCCTTCGTATTTCGACTTGTTTCCTGCCATGACCAGTCCAAGGAGGACTGTGAATACGATCGCGGGTAGAAGCCCTGCGGGATCGAGTACAATGTGGAACAACAAAAAGTTGAAAGCTATTGCAGCTAGAATGACGGTGGCCAGCCCGACCATACGATTTGTGAGCAGGAGAATCGCTGATCCAATGTATATTATGCCGAGTACCGGAAAAATGTGAACGCCTGACAGGCCGATCATGTAGTTTAACTGTGGTGACTCGGGAGCGTAATCGGGCATCGGCATGAATCCGACGAATTTGTTGGCTCCGAATACGATAAGCAGTAGGGCCAAAAGGTATTTAGCGATTAGGTAGGCTTTTTCCATGTTGTTATGCGGGTTAGGTTGGGGGTTACGATGTGTGAAGATTTATACGAATGAGCGCCTGTTCTGATTGAGCTGGAGGTCGCTCGGCTGGTTGAACGGGGATTAAATTCGTCGAAAGAGATCGTCGATAGGCACACCATTTTGGAGCAAACGATCTCAGACCACACTCTACAGGCTAGGATTGATTGGTTCGAGTGCTTCCTCGTTACTCGAGTGGCGAGACCTGAATTGAATGATGAGTCCCTGACCTGGGGAGACCATCCAAATGATGCCGAATACAATGCCAGCGATAACAGTCATTCCTCCAGCAATCGATGCATTGAGCCAAGTCGCCAGGTGAAAACCGAACACCGCATAGCAGGCTGAGAACGCGGTAGATATCCAGAGCGCGTTGGATAGTCGATCGGTGAGCAGTAGAGCCGTGGCCCCTGGAAAGATTATCATGGCGATCACCAGAACGACACCCACCGATTCGAAGGAACTGACGATGACGATCGATAGGAAAAGAGTCAGGCCATATTGATAGCGAGTCGGGCTGATTCCTAGGGAGGCTGCCAATCCCGCGTCAAACGACGTGACGAGCATTTCCTTATAGAATGCGACGAGGAGTCCGATGGCGATTAGGGCGATGATTCCCATGCGGATGACAGGTTCCGGACCGATTTCTGTTTCGCCGAAGTAGGCGATTTCCTGCAGAGGGATGAAGCCTAGCTCTCCGTAGAGAACGCATTCCGCATCTAGATCGACTTTGTCGGCGAAAACGGAAATGAGGATTACCCCAACAGCGAAGAGGCTGGAAAATACGATTCCAATCGCAGCGTCAGCTTTGATTCTGGAGGAGTAGCGGATCGCCTCGATCAGGGCTACTGTGACGACGCCAGCTGCAACCGCCCCGATCATCATCGGAAGCGTGTCTCGAGAGTGGGTGAGAAGGAAGGCTAGAGTTATTCCGGGCAAAAGGCTATGGCTGATGGCATCCCCGACGAGGGCCATGCGCCGAAGAATCACGAAGCACCCAACGAGTCCGCAAGTTCCGGATACGAGAAACCCCATGAGGACAATCCAAAACGAATTGGACGCGTATTCCGACCACGGTTGGACAAACACCGCGTTCCAATCGAATTCAGGAATGAGTCGCTCTCGTTGCATTGGGATCATTGTCTAGGCTGTGACTTGATCCCGCCGAGGGATCAACTTGCCGTGCGGATCTTGTATCGGACTTTTCAATCGCTCTTCAATTCGCTGGACGATATCTTCGCCAATCAGATGCTCGATCTCTTCAGCATCATCGTGAACATGATCGCTTTGGTATTGAGCGGCGTTTGTCAGGTACAGTTCCCAGAGTCGATGATTGCGTACGATTTCGCATGCCCGCAACCAGCCCGCCTTCTTGAGTTGAAATCGAGCTTGGCCGCTCCATTCGGCGCCGTTTTCCGAGTCCACATGACGGGCGAGCTGGGCTGCGACCAAAGCTCGAACTTCCTTTTCTGTGGATGCCAAATCCTGGTTCCTTTCATTCGCCAATGCGGCTATAGAAAACTCCTTTCGAGTGAATCCTGAGCTCTCGGATAGATGAAACACGGACTTTAACGTATTCTCCAATGCGATACGTTGGCGTTGTCGCCTCCGGCGCAGGGCTTTGGTGAGGAGGCCATGCTTTGGCCCGAAGATAAGAGCGAGAGTGAAAATCGTTGTAGATCCCAAGACAATTAGGGGGCCCGTCGGCAGATTGTTGGACAAGTAGGAGATGAAGGCGCCAAGAATTCCGGAAATCATGCCGAATCCCGCAGCGAGAACGAGCACCCAATGCATCCGATCGGTCAGGAGGTAAGCGGCTGCCGCTGGAGTAATCAGCAGCGCAGAAACGAGTACGACGCCGACAGCCTGAAGGGAAACGACAACGGCGAAGGTGAGCAAAGCCATTAAGAGATAGTGTAGAGCTTGCACGGGCATGCCAACGGCTTTGGCGAAGCCGATATCGAAGCTGATGACCAGAAACTCTTTATAAAACAGAAGTATCAGAGCAATGGATATAGATGAAATGATTCCTAGCAGCCACAAGTCGCCCGAAGACAGGGCGGCTGCTTGACCGAAGAATAATTTGTCCAGCCCCGACTTGTTGCCCATCACCATATTTTGGATCATTGTCGTGAGGGACACTCCCAGGCCGTAGAATCCGGCTAATACCATTCCCATGGCGCTGTCCTCCTTGAGGCGAGTCGTATGCTGAATCCATCCAACGAGAGCGACTCCCATGACCCCGGCTCCCGTCGCTCCCACGAAAATAGCCCAGGGATCTTTGGAAGCGTTCCACAAGAATCCAAGGGCGACGCCGGGAAGCACAGCATGCGAGAGGGTATCTCCTAGCAGCGCTAGTTTTCTGACGACCAGAAAGCTTCCCAAAGCGCCGCAGCAAAAACCGATCAGCAACGTTCCCAGAGCGGCGGCTCGAATAGCTGGGTGTTCCAATGCGAAAAACTCCAGAGCCTGATCTGACCAAGAGGTATCGGCGATATCGCCAATTTTAGCAGCATGGGCGATCGAAGAGAAGGCGAGAAGAGCGAGTACCGAGCCGATGGTCCGGAATGCAAGCTTACTCCTTATGGGTAAATCCATGTGGGCGCTCGGCTTGCGGCGCCGAAGCATAGCGTAGGCGTGAGATCGCTCGCTACCTAAAATGCCTCGGGGCTCGCCCCGGGAATCTCCATTGGCTGAATTCATTGGTGAATGCTGTCCGGCGTGTCGCCTTCCGCCTTTTTTCGAGCTCGGCTTAGCGCCACTTCCGATAGAATGCTCAGGCGGCCTCCGTAAGCATTCTGGAGATTCTCGAATGTGAAGACATCCTCGGTCCTTCCATAGGCGACGACGCGCATATTCAGAAGCAGGATACGGTCAAAATAGTCAGGAGCAGTGGTTAAATCATGGTGGACGACAAGGAGCGTTTTGCCTTGCTGCTGCAGTTCCCTAAGAATGTCTATAATCGCAGCTTCGGTGGCCGCATCCACTCCAACAAAGGGTTCGTCCATCAAATAGAGATCGCTCTCCTGAGCGAGGGCGCGGGCAAGAAAGACCCGTTGCTGCTGGCCGCCAGAAAGGTTGGAAATTTGCCGTTTCGCGTAGGGAAGCATCTTCACCTTTTCCAGGCAGGCCATGGCGATTTCTTTATCCGCTTTAGTAGGACGCTTCATGGGACCTAAACGCCCGTAGCGGCCCATCAAAACGACATCCATTGCGTTTACAGGAAAGTCCCAATCAACGGATTCTCGTTGAGGGACATAGCCCACCCGGGTGACTGCTTGCCGGAAGGGTTTGCCGAAAACCTTAATCCAGCCGCTCGCCGCTGGGAGTAGTCCCATGATTGCCTTGATGAGAGTTGATTTGCCCGCTCCATTAGGCCCGACAACGCCCACTATCGATCCAGGGGGCGCTACTAGATCGATTCCATAGAGAACGGGTCGCTTCGTATAGGCTACGGTGAGGTCGTGAACTTCGAGTGGATCGGTAGTCTTGGAACTAGGCTCTGGATTCGAATGCGCTAACATATGTATTGAGCCGCCTTACTAGGGGCGATCGGGGGATGGTTCAAAATTCGCGAAACAAACGCAACCCTCCGACGAATACGTCCTCAGCGGCGTTGACGGGATCGATAATCCATTGCAGCGAAGGTTGCAGATTCCACCCATCAACGATTTCTGTCGAATAAGTGAACTCAAAGACTTGCTCGCTGCGGCTGTTGGAGACTAAGCCCTCTAGTTCTGCGTAGACATTTGAAAAGCGTGTATACGAATAGGCGATACCAATTAAATCCTCAGGTCGGCTGTCTGGAAAGAGTTTCCAAGAAGAGCCGATATCCAGGTAACGGGAAACGGCGCTTCGTTCTGAGTCGGGATTGAATCCAAGGCGTACAAAGCCATTGGCAGTTTTCGAAATCGCTTGGTCCACTACAAGATAGTAGGATGCCAATCCGCTGGATGCTTTGCTTGATGCAAATGACTCAAAGCTACCAGTGTGATAGTAGCCGCCGATCTTTGCTGTTCCGGCACTATCAGGGCTCAACTGGTACTCGAAGCCTCGTTCCAATATGAAAAAATAACCTGCATCGCCGCCCGCTCTCCAGTTGAAACCATGGTCGTCTTCGTCGGCTGGTCCAGAATCGCCAGCATAGATTCCAAGCTGGGTGTATCCATTACTACCATTAAATCGATATTCTGCTCCTGCTGCTCCGACTGAAAAGATGGGAGCGGCGACGTTGGCTGAAACAGTGGGAATGGCCCCGAAATTGCCGTTTATGAAAAGGCTGCCAGTTTCAGAAACGAAGAATGTTTCATCTACAGCTAGCTGACCCCATCTAAAAGTGGAGTTTTGGAACTCGCTTTGCAGCCAGGCAGTGAATAGGACATATCTTGAGTCCGTGATGGCGTTGCTGTAGACGCCGAAATCGCCTGTAAAGGCATCCACGTCATTGTCACCGGAAAACAAAAAGCCTCCCACGTGGGCTCGGGTATTGTCTCCAAACGAGAAATCGGTTCCCAGGTGTAGCAGGGCTAGGGAGCTTTCTCCGGTATCTATACCGCCATCGAATAGGGACCAACCTTCGAGGGTCAGTGTAGCGTTGGGCTGTACCGAATATTTGGATGCTTGTACCAATGATGAGCCTAACAAAAGGGCGACAAACACCCGGAGGTTAAAATGAGATATCCGGATCATAGAGGTTCGGATAACTCTATTCAGCGAGGGCGTCGGTAATAGTGGAAATGTTGCTTTTCACCATTCCCTCATAGGTACCGAGATCGAATCGAGACCCATCGCGAGCCTGCCCCATGTGACCTTTCGTTCCCATGGCATCGGAGAAAAGTTCTCCGCCGATAGACGCTCCAGAGTCTTGGCTGATTCGCTGTATGGCTGCGGGCGATACGCTTGATTCTACGAAGATGGCCCTGATCTGCTTTTCGTTGATAAACTTCACGATTTGCACGATATCAGCTAGTCCGGCCTCGCTTTGGGTGGAAATTCCCTGCACGCCAATCACTTTAAAATCGAATGCCCGCCCAAAGTAGTTGTAGGCATCGTGGCTGGTAACCAAGTATCGGCGCTCGGGCGCCAGTGACGACATGTATCGCCTTCCCCAGTCGTAGAATTCTAGATAGCGGGATTTAACGAGCTTTCCTTGAGAGGTGTACGCACCCTTGTTTGAGGGATCGACAGAACCTAAAGCTTCCACGACCGTTTCGACGCACAGCGCCCATAACCTGGGATCAAACCAAACGTGGGGATCGTAGTGGCCTTGGAATTCCTCGGGCTCGAGAAGCTTCTCTTCTGGGATGTTTTCTGTTACGGCGTAAACTGGCTTACCGCGGCGTCCCAACTTCACCAGCAGATCGGCTAAACGCCCTTCGAGATGCAAGCCATTGTAGAGAATCAAGTCTGCTGATTGAAGCGTATTGATGTCGGAAGCGGTTGCTTTGTAGAGGTGCGGATCGACTCCGGGACCCATCAATCCAGTCACATTCGCATACTCTCCAGCGACAGATTCCGCTAGGTCAGCCACCATGGTTGTCGTTGCCGCAATTCTCAGTTTGTCCTCAGCCGCCCAGACTACTGTGGCAGAGAAGCTCACTATGCAGGCTATTGCGGAGACAAAAAAGCGACCGATTTTTAGTGGAGTTGTCATAGATTAACCGTTTTGCGGTTGCTGCCGAGCTTGTCAATACGAATTTCAACATGCAAAGTATGAATTTTGATTAGTCAAAGTAGAAGGACCTGTTGAACGCTTGTTTGGTGGGCGTCATCGCGGTATCGCGATTGTGCGTTAACGTCAACTTGAGCTGTTTGTGTTGCAGGAAGCTCGCTTGCGAGCGAAACGACGAGAGGTGGATCTCAGTGATGCCATCGCTCGCAAGCGAGCTTCCTAAAATAAATGAACGGCGTATATCAGTTGGTTTGACGCCCATGCGCGACTGTGGGAGCGAGTTTGTTTCAGCTGCGTACAGTCTAAGAAGAAGTATACAATAGACCGATCGATCCAGCTCTATCACGACGGTTTCCGGGCAATGTAGAGATAGCTGATCCAAGCATCGCCAGCGGCAGGAAAGGTTTGCGCATCGGCGACTTCCAGTTGGCACTGAGACTCCAGAAAGCGGAGGATTTCTTCTTTTCGGATGGCATTCATCTCGAAGTAGGAATCATTGCCGATGAATGGCAGCCAGCGGGAAAGCTTCTGCCTAAAACTTTTGACTTTATAGTAGGTGCTTTTTCGCAGCATTCTTAGCGGCTTTTGGTTGTCGGTAGCTTTCGGATTCAGATGGCTGGGAAGCTGGAAAGCGAGAATACCGCCTTTGCTCAATATACGGGAAAATTCCCGTAAATAATTGAGTGTGTATCGGGGAGCAATATGCTGCAGAACGATAGCTGTATAGATAAAATCGATACTATCGTTTTTAAAGCTCTCCAATCTCTCGGAATCGTTGACAATGAATTGGCAATTCGGTCCTCGCTCGATTCGACGGCGTGCGTAGTCAACCATGCTTTGAGAGATATCTACTCCGTAGCATCGGGAGAAACGTTTGCTTAGGGGAAAGGTCAAACGGCCGACTCCACAGCCAAAGTCGATTGCCGAACTTCCTTGGAAGGATAGCCCAACCCGTTCAAGCCGTTTTCCGAGATCGTCAATGACAGGCTCTCCGGTGGCGTAGAATTCTTCGACGTCCCATTGGCCGCCCCGTTTCGAATTGTCGGACAGAACGGTCCACAATGGGTCTTCCGCTGCCAGTGACTCGAAATTTTCTTGGAGCTGATTGATGTCCACGTTACAGAGCGCGTTGGCGTACGGCTTCGAAAAGCGTTATCAAGGTGGCCATAGCCACGTTTAATGAATCCGCTTGGCCAGCCATAGGAATCTTCACTTTGTTTGAACAAGCGTCCAGCCACGTTTCAGACAGCCCGAACTGCTCGCTTCCCATTACGATGGCTAGAGGCCCGGTCAGGTCCGATTGAGTATGCAATTTTCTAGCATGCGGAGTTGTCGCTGCCGAACGAATACGTTTCTCTATCAGCCATTCGATCGTTGCCTTAGAACTGGTCATGACCGTAGGCATTGTAAAGAGGACACCGGTCGATGAACGAACGACATTGGGGTTGAATAGATCTGTTATGGGATCGCAGCAAATAACAGCATCGACTCCAGCCGCATCCGCTGATCTGAGGATGGTTCCTAGATTCCCGGGCTTTTCAATGGACTCCACGACAAGCAGGAATGGCGTTTCTGAAAGCGGAATATCGTCGAGCTCATAGTTCCATTGTTTGAATACGCCGAGAATTCCCTCGGGTCGGTCCCGGTAGGCGACTTTTTCGAATGCATGTTTGCTCAGCTCGAAAAGCTCGGACCCTTTTTTACGAGTCTCTTCAAGAAGCGGTACTTCGTTTTCGCCAAGAAAGCAATCGGGGCAGAAGTAGACCTCTTCAGGAGCGATCCCGCTCTCCAAGGCTCGGCTGATGGCTCGGAAGCCCTCGCCAATGAATACGCTTTGACGATCGCGCGGTCGCCGATTGCGCAGCTTCACTAAGTTTTTGATGCGGGCGTTTTGAAGACTGGTTATGGATTCGGCGTCTAGCATGCGGGGACCGTTGGCTGCTCAGAATGGGTCCTATCGGAAGGCTGCTTTTTTCCCTCAAGGTGGGAAAAGGTCAAGATCGCTAAATCTAGATCTTCCCGTGTGGAAGAGGCCAGCTTGCAGGCTGGAAACGGAATATGTAGATAAAATTGTAAAAAGTCGGTATAAGCCTCTCAGATTCGGCTACTTAGGTAAAGGCGCGGCCATGAGGAAACGTCTGAATAGACAGTATGTTAGTTCCTACCATGCTAGTCATTGGATTAGCCCTGCTGGCCGCGTATTTCGTGGTGAATCAGAAAAATGAGAAGCAGGAGCGTGAAGGCGTGGTCTAGGAAGTGCTCAACAAGGACGCATTCTTTATCGAATTCGACGATCGGCGGTCCAATGTCGTTCGGCTTCATGGAGTGAAAATGGCGTCTGAGCGTGAAATGCTGGATGAACAGATTTTCGAGTTTCTCTATTCTGAAGTCCGTGGGAAACGCGTGCGTGTGAAACCTCACTTTGTCGAAACTGGAGATATTCTTATCGCCGAGATTTACTCGATGGCGGACGAGTACCTAAATGCCATCCTAGTTCGACAAGGTTTCGGCCGCTGGCTCCCTTCAGAAGCAGCTAGTGACCGGCGCATTTCCGATGCCCAAGAGACAGCTCAACTCCAACAACAAGGGGTTTGGAATCCGACTGTCCAGCAACTGGCTGCTGGCGGTGGATCTGGTGCATCGGAAGCCAATGAATCTAGCGAGCCCAAGGAGTCCTCGGATAAGCCTGAGATTGAACAAAAACCGGGAGTAGCCTCAAGCTCATCTACGGCTTCTGATCGAGACCGGCAAACGTCTATGTCGGCCTCGAGCATGCCGGAAGAAGGCCAAGAATCAAAGTTCAAAGCAGGATTGGCCTAGAGGCTAGGGCAGCCACTGGAGCGAGTTTCTCGGTAAGGCTTCGGTTCTCGAGTAAATTCGACAAAGCGAGTCGAGTCTTTTGTGATCGCTATCCGTCGATGACGATAGGGATATTTGCTTAGGGTAGGTTTGGCAAAACGAGAAGCTTGTATCCATAAAATTGCTAAAACATACAAAGCTCTTTTTGGATTCGGAATGTTCTTGAACCACGGCGCGATGGATCGCAACAAATGGGATCGTACCGACCCTTTCAAGGTACTTTTATGCAGTGGCTATGGCGAGCTGCTGTCTATAACTAGTCCGATCCGAGTGGAAAATAGAGGCCGGCAGTTTGTTTCTCTTCTAATTAAGCTGGTGGGCCCGGAGGGATTGGTTCACCAGCGAAGCGAGAAGGCCTGACACCCACGACCAACCCCGGCTGGCCGGGGCTGCTCTAACCGAAAGCCGAATTGAGGGTTGGTGGGCCCGGAGGGATTTGAACCCACGACCAAGGGATTATGAGTCCCCTGCTCTAACCACTGAGCTACAGGCCCGCTCAGAAAAGAGAAGGGGTATTAAGCCCCAGCCTCGGGGTTTGGCAAGCTGATTGTTATGGGTATTAGTAACCCGATTTTGTCACCCTATTGGTTTTTAATTTCGTTGTCCGTTGGGGTTTCATCGCTAGGACTCAAGACATGGTATTGCCAAGATTCGTAATAGCCGTGTTGGCTCTCGTCTGTTTGATTTCAAGTTCGAACGCAAACCCCAACTCCAAGCTCGCCTTTTGGGAGGAGCAGCGAAAGGGAGCCAATGGCGGTGCGGAAGATGGTACCGATGAGTGGTTCGCGGCGGCAGCGAAGGTTGGCATTGAGTACGTTCGCTTGGCGCCAAATACGATCAAGTCCGATAGTCGCGATTTCCTGCTGGGCGACGCGGACAAGTTTTTCGGCATTCCGGAAGGGGACTTGGAAGACCTGATGGCGGTTCTCGATCGGGCGGATAAGCATGGCGTCAAGATCGTGCTGACGACCTTCAGCCTGCCCGGCCGGCGCTGGCGGCAGCACAACGATATGGAATTCGATTTTCGCTTGTGGACTGATCATGGCTTTCAAGATCGAGCCATGGCGTTTTGGCAGGAGTTAGCTTTCGAGTTAAAGGACCATCCAGCCATCGTGGGGTACAACATCGTCAATGAGCCGCATCCTGAGCGAGAGGCGGGATTTCAAGCCGGTCAAACCGATGGTTTTGACGAGTGGCTGGAGAAAAATGAAGGTGGCGTAGCTGATCTGAATCGATTCTACGTCCAAATGCTATCGGCGATTCGAAGTGTTGATAAGGAGACACCGGTGTTTGTGGATAGTCGCTTTCACGCGAACCCAGAGGGTTTCAAGACGCTCAAGCCTATCGATGATCCCGCGGTCTTGTATTCGTTTCATTTCTACGAGCCTTGGATATTTACGACCTTTCGAGTGAACAACGGTCGCTTTGCCTATCCGGACCGAATGCCTACTGGAATTGGCGACGAAACAGAAGCGTGGTCAATCGCCGATTTGTCAGCCCGTATGCAGCCCGTGCGAGATTGGGCAGAAAAGCATAGTATCCCGAAAAATCGGATACATTTTGCCGAGTTTGGTTGCGGGCGGAAAGTGGAAGGGTCCCTGCAGTATTTGACCGACGTTATCAAGCTGGCCAATAATGCCGGCTGGCATTGGGCCTTCTATTCCTTTCGCGCTGGGGGATGGGATAGTATGAATTACGAGTTGGGAACGGAAAAGCTGAATTGGAAAGCCTGGCAGGAGATCGAAGCCGGTACGAAAGGGTACAACGATTTTATCATCGAAGGCGAAAACCCGCTCTGGGAGATTTTCGAACGGGAGTTCCGAGCAAAGTGAAAACCGGATGCGGCTAACAATTGGAATCTGGTTTCAAAAAATAGCCTATCTTCCTCGCATTGCGAGGACAATGGGATTCGCTGTGCGAATATGGGTTTGGGTTTAAAATGAGGAGTGAGACATGAGTGTAGGAAGGACTGCTTGCGTGTCTCGCTATTGCCTGGTGAAGGCGATCCCCAAGCAGTTGCAAAATTGGGTCAGAGCGCGGCTGACTAGGGACAGTCAGCCCTACCATCGGGCAGCTTGATTTTACTATTTCATCTTGGAAGAGAAACCCATTGTCCCGCAGGGACACCCATTTCCGCGCTAGCGATGTTCATATTCCATAGGCGCTTGTGGGAACTGATCGCTTGATTGTGTAAGACTGGAGTTTACAGTACTGCGTCATGTCTAATCCCCGTTCGATAGCTGCCCGCGTCCTGACGACCCTTCTGTTTTTTATTTCTGCCGTGTTCGCATCTGCGGCCGACAAGCCGAACGTGCTGCTGCTTTTGGTGGACGATCTGAAACCGACCTTAGGCTGCTATGGAGATGAAGTGGCTGTCAGCCCAAACATTGATCGACTTGCGGAAATGGGGACGCGATTCGAACTGGCCTACTGCAACCAAGCTGTGTGTATGGCCTCGCGCTACAACTTGCTGCTTGGCAGTCGTTCGACGTCGACCGGGTTCTATTGGTTCGGCACGGAGTTTCGAGAGGTTTACCCCGATGCGGTTACGCTCCCGCAGCATTTTAGGAACAATGGCTACGTCGCCCACTCGATGGGGAAGGTCTTTCACATTGGCCATGGGAACACGAATGACGACGCATCCTGGAGCGTGCCCCATTTGAAGGACAAGGTTATCGAGTACTTGGTCCCGGAGAGCAATCATCGCCAGCTGACCCGCGAGGAGGCTCTCTTTACCAACGAATTCAGTCGTCCGATTCGCAGTCTGCCCCGCGGAGCGGCATGGGAGAGTCCGGATGTGCTGGATGAAGCGTATGCGGACGGACGTATAGCGACGCATGCCGTGGATCGGCTCCGCGAGTTCGCTGTAGATCCGGATCAGCCCTTCTTTTTGGCTGTCGGGTTTGTTCGACCTCATTTGCCATTCTCCGCCCCGAAAAAATATTGGGATATGTATGACAGGGATAAATTGCCCATGCCCGAATTCGAAGACCCGCCTGAAGGGGCGCCTGCCTACGCGGGAAAGCGAGGAGGCGAGATTAACGCTTTCAAGCCAGTGCCTACGGGCAACGGCATCTACGAGGACGATCTGAAACGGGACCTGATTCACGGGTACTACGCGAGTGTGAGCTATATGGACGCTCAATTGGGAAGGGTGCTCGACGAGGTCGAGAAACTAAGTCTGGACGAAAATACGATCATCGTCCTTTGGGGCGACCATGGCTGGCATTTGGGCGATCACGGAACGTGGACCAAGCACACGAATTACGAGCAAGCCAATCGCATCCCCATTATAGCCTACGCCCCCGGTGTGACCAAAGCCGGATCGAGCTCCCGCCAAATAGCCGAAACCGTCGATCTCTACACCACGCTGTCGTCACTGGCGGGCTTGCCTGAACCGAAGGGTCCTCAGCCGATCGACGGGGTGGATCTAACCCCCGCTTTGGCCGACCCGGACGCGAAAGTAGACGAATATGCCTATCACGCGTACAACAAGCGTGGCAATTTCGGGCGGGCTATCCGAACCGAGCGTTACCGCATGGTGGAGTGGACGACGACGGACGGAGCGCTTGAGTATGAACTTTACGACTACAAGGAGGATCCGCTTGAAACGAAGAACCTGGCGGATTTAAAACCTAAGGTATTGAAAGGCATGATCGAGCTATTAGCACAGGAACCGCCAGTTAAAAAACAGGTGTCTCGGCCGGGAAGGTAACGGTGTCGCTCAGTCGCGAAACGGAATCAAGCAAGCGGGCGTAGCGAGCCCATCCAGTTAGATCCAAACCTATTGTCCCGTAGGGACACCCATTCCTGCGTCAGCAGGACAAGCATAAGCGTTGTTAACATCGGGCCTTAAAAGGCCCTAGTGTCCTCGCGTTGCGAGTCCAATGGGATTCGCTGCGCGAATATGGGTTTTGAGATGGGAGCTGTCTACTAATGTAACGAGTGCTTATTTTCGAGCGTAGCGACGTATCTGAAATTCAGATTCGTCTCGGACGACTTCTTCCAGCTCAAAGCTGTCTTCGAAATCGGGAAAGAAAGCGTCACCCTCGACTCGCCGTTTGACGAGCGTCAGATAGAGTTCTTGGCACCTCGGCAGCGCTTGTCGGTAGATCTCGGCTCCTCCGCATATCCAGATCTGATCTGGGTAGTTTTTGGAATCGATGGCTTCCAGGCTATCCAGCAGGTCAACACCTTCGGGAAGATCCGGATGCGAACGGCTGACGACTGCAGTTTTCCGGCCGGGAAGCGGCCGACCGATGCTATCCCAAGTTTTGCGGCCCATAACGAGGACGCCTCCCATGGTGGTGGCTTTGAACCATTTAAAATCCTCGGATATGCGCCAAGGAATTTCGTTCCCATTCCCGATAACGCGATTCTCGCTCATCGCGGCGATCGCTTTCCAAGAGGCGGATTGTGGCATGAGGGTCGTTTCGTTGTAGGGCTGTCGCTTGCGACATGCCGTGCGCTCGTAGCAGTTCGTTCGATGAGGTCGCCGCGAGCGACGACCCTACGGATCAGTTAGACGGATATGGGAGCCTTAATCGTAGGGTGGGGATCGTAGTCGATCAATTCGAAGTCATCGAAGGTGAAGGCGTCGATAGTCTTCACATCAGGATTGATTCGCATGCTTGGCAGCTCTCGTGGTTCGCGCGTCAATTGCAGCTTTGCTTGATCTATATGATTGGTGTAGAGATGAAGGTCCCCGAATGTATGGACGAAATCGCCAGGTTTCAGATCACAGACTTGAGCGACCATCATGGTTAGTAGGGCGTAGCTGGCGATATTGAAAGGCACGCCCAGAAAGAGGTCCGCGCTGCGTTGGTATAGCTGGCAAGAGAGTTCGCCGCGTTCCGTGTTTACGTAGAATTGGAACAAGCTGTGGCAAGGGGGTAGGGCCATCAGGTGGAGTTCTCCGGGATTCCATGCGCTGACCATCAGGCGCCGACTTGTGGGGTTGTTCTTGATCTGTTCGATGACCTGTTCGATTTGATTGATGCTGCCGCCTTCGGGCGTCTTCCAATCGGTCCACTGGGCGCCATAAACTCGGCCTAAGTCGCCTTTTTCATCCGCCCACTCGTCCCAAATCGTAACCCGATTTTCGTTCAGGTATTTGATATTGGTATCCCCATTGAGGAACCACAGAAGTTCGTGGATGATAGACCGAAGATGTAGCTTCTTGGTGGTCAGGCAGGGGAATCCTTTTCGGAGATCGAATCGCTGCTGGGCGCCGAATACAGAATAAGTTCCGGTTCCCGTGCGATCGTCGCGAAATTGGCCGTCGTCAATTACGTGTTGTAGCAGTTCGAGGTATTGCTTCATGCGATTGGGTTTGAGCTTTTCCTTTCCCCGCCCGGTCGTCGATTAAAATTTCTTGGAGCCGTTGATGAATTGTCCGCGAACCTGAACCCATTGTCCCGCAGGGGCACCCATTCCTGCGACAGCAGGACAAGCGATAGCGTTGTTAACATCGGTCCCTTCGGGACCTAGTGTCCTCGCGCTGCGAGGCCAATGGGATTCGCTACGCGAATGTAGGTTGGAATCCTAACTCTATGAAATTGGGTGAATAGTTAGTAGGGCTGCTTGTCCCTAAGCAGCCGATTCTAGACTGTCCTGTGGCGGCGGCTTGAGGACAAGCAGCCCTATCATCAGCTTTAGCTATGCGCCGGGCGAAACTTTTCACGCGGTCGAACCGAGCACTTGATAGGACTCTCCGTTGAACTCGATCGAATCGCCGTGAACGAGTTTGCGGCGTTTGCGCGATTCGGTTTCTCCATTTACCTTCACTAGCCCGTCGTTGATCGCCTGCTTGGCTTCGCCTCCACTCGAGACCAAGCCTTCGAATTTCAGCAACTGGCTAAGCTCGATGGTTTCGGAGTGAATGGTTATGGTTTTGACAGAGGCAGATGACATTTCGGTTTGAGAGTCGCCTCTCAAATGGCCTCTGTCGAATGCATTTTTATGGTCAAGTGTTTAGCGTCTGGGTTCACCTTTGAGTATCAATAAATCTCTTACGACGTTTACCGTGTGTTGCTCGAGCTCGCCCGTGTCTGGGTTCTCCCGCAGCACTGTGATTTCTACTTCTGATCCGGGCGCCCCCCTAAGATGATCAACCGTATTTCGTAGATCGACTCCGTAGAGGCTCTGTGGCGCTCCATTGGCTTCCCGCGACTCTACGATGAGGTCGCCCGCTCGGATGCTGGTCGATTCAAGCGCTCCGCCAGGAAGGATTTCACCGATCTTCGGAAATCCACCTTCAATCTGCAGCATAGCTCCAATACCTTTTGGCGTGGAGTCGTAGACCGCTTGATAGGCATTTGCCCGTTCGTTTTCATCGGACAGGCTTTCCACCCAATCGAGGGCCTGATCCGTACTCCTTCTCGCGAGCGATCTAGAGAGGGCTTCGATTGCGAAGTCCCGTTGATCTAGATTGGAAATCTCATCGAGTGACTGGGCTAGTCCCTTCGAATCGCGTTGTGCCCAGGTTTCTAGAATTTTTTGAGAAGCGTTGGCGGAAGTCGAATTGGGATTTTCCGTTACCCATGACCAAGCGGCTGAAGGTTCCTGCTGAGCCCAAATTTGCATGAGGCTCTCCTCAAACCGCGAACGCTCCCAATCGGTCCAATTGCGAGAGTGTGAAAGGACATCAGACGGATTGAAGTTCGGATCGGCGGGAGCCAGGCGGGCAACAATCTCTGAACGACTGGGATGATTTGAAAACGATTCGATCCAGGCCTCGGCAATCTCGGGATTCGCGTTCGAGCGAGCAATTACGCTGGCTAGTTCAGCTTCGATACCGAATCGTCCACCGTATGAGCCTGGCATTCGTCGCATTCGAGTGTACTGGGTCGATCCACCCTCTTGACTTTGGCCCGTCCACTCGGAAACGAGCGTTTGTAGCGCCCTGACTCTCAAGGGTCCCTCTTGGGAGTTAGCGATCGTCAGCGCATCCCGTGGCGAACTGTTTCGGGCAACGAAAGAAAACATTCCGCTAACATACTGTATTAGATCGGAGCCTTGGAGCGTCCTTGCTTTCTCCAATGCAGCTTCTAGGTCCGCCCGGGCTTCGTTACGCCCAAGCTCGAGGAAGTTCGAGTATTCCGGAGCGTCCATGAATTCGGATTGATATTCGAGCTCATGGATCTCCGTGTTTGGCAACGGCTGCAGATTTGTTGCCGCAGATTCAATATCGGCAACCTCTTCCGATTTGGGTGGTAGCTCCTTGTCTGAAGTTTTCGCTCCCCGATTGTTTCCCCGGTGATATCCAATGGCGTAGGCGAGCGCTCCTATAACCAAGAGCAGAGAAATTTGTAAGTACTTTGGCGTAAACTTAGAAGGCATGGCTTATGGTTCTTGTTTTGTGGGGTATTCGGTTAGTCACCATGAAAGCGGCAAAGTGCCCTGCGAGGAGGGGCAGGAAGCAGGCAAAGGATTTTTTGTGAGGCAATTGGCTCCTTGTAATCGGCAGATAGAGATGTTGAGCTAACTGAGAATCATCCCTTCCAAACCGACTTATTCCCCGAGCATTCTATGTATCGATTTCTCATTTTTTTCTCGATAGCCTCAACCTCGTTTTTCGCTTCTACTGATAAGCCGAACATCGTTTGGATCAGCTGCGAGGATATCGGTCCGCATATTGCCTGCTTTGGCGATCCGCATGCCATCACGCCAAATCTGGATCGGCTGGCCACTGAGGGCGTGCGTTATACACACGCATTTACGACAGCAGGCGTCTGCGCTCCTTGCCGCAGCGGAATCATCACGGGCATGTATCAGACGACGTTGGGCACGCAGCACATGCGGGGAAATGCCCGCCTGCCGAAAGAGATTGTACCCTTTCCTAGCTATCTTCGCCAAGCCGGTTACTACACGACGAATAACAGCAAGCAGGACTATCAATTCGAGACGCCGGAAGGCGTTTGGGACGAGTCGAGTGGCCGAGCCCATTGGCGCAATCGAAGAGACGAGAATCAACCATTCTTCTCTGTATTCAATTTCACAGGATGCCATGAAAGCGGCATAGCTGGGGATGCGAAGTACCAATCAGTGACGGAGGTTCTCGATCCCAGCCAGCGGCAGGATGCTTACGCGTTGTCGACCTTCCCCCCGTATTATCCAGATACGCCTCGGGCTCGCGAAGATTGGAAACGCAATTACGAGCTGATCACCGCCATGGATATTTGGGCTGGGGAACTCATAGCTCAGCTGAAAGAAGATGGCTTGTACGACAATACGATTATCTTCTTTTGGTCGGATCATGGAGTTGGCTTACCGCGAGCCAAACGCTGGCTGTACGATTCGGGCACACGGGTGCCGCTAATAGTCCGCATTCCCGAATCCATGCGGATCGGAGGGCAGGGCTCTGAAGGGATGATTTCCCAGCAGTTGATCAGCTCGATCGATCTGGGGCCTACCGTGCTCAACTTAGCGGGGATTGGCGTCCCGGACCATGTGCAAGGTCGACCGTTTTTGGGTCACCATACTCCTGCTCCCAGGGACTATGTGTTTGGGGCTCGGGATCGAATGGACGAGCGCTACGATATTATCCGCATGGCCAGGGACCAGCGGTTCAAGTACATAAGAAACTACGAGCCCCTCAAGACCTATTACCAGTACATGAATACGCCAGAAAAAGGGGCGACTATGGCGGAATTGCGGAATCTCCACCAGTCGCGAGCCCTGCCGCCTGCGGCAGAATACTATTTCTCCCCGACCAAACCTGTTGAGGAACTTTACGATACTTGGACGGATCCGTTTGAAATCAATAACATCGCTGCCGATCCTGGTTATGCAGATACGCTTTCTCGTTTGAGAGAGGCTCATTTGTCATGGGTAAAAAGAACTGGCGACACGGGATTGATTGCTGAGCCTATTTTGATCGAGCGGGAGAAAATTATCGGCCACCGATACGGGATTCTCAGGCAGAATGACGATCCGACCTTTAGTCAGCGCCTGGCGGAAATAGCGGCCCGGGCTTCGGAAGGTCCTAGCGCCTTGCCGCAGTTGCTCGAAGCGACTAGCGACCGCGATGCCGCCATTCGTTATTGGGGAGCCGTCGGAATTGGGAACATTGGCGCTCCGGCCAAATCGGCGGCAAAGACCATGGAGAACGCATTGAGCGACGAGTCAGCGGTCGTTCGCATAGCGGCGGCTCGGGCGCTTTGCCGATTAGATAGACCGCAAAAGG
>NZNM01000056.1 GCA_002694885.1 Opitutaceae bacterium
TCGAGCGCTCTTTCCAGGCTGGGGAGGAGGGACTTGATCCACTGGTCGTCTCCTGTCGATTGCCAGGCAAGAAAGGCTGCATTGACGAAGCGGTACTCGACATCCGCCTCCACGGGAACGCGAACGTATTTGCACCAATTTTCGCGTTCGCAAGGGACCTTCTCGGGCTGCACGGTAAAGTAGTCGAATACTCGTCCATTGCGAGCCTGGGTGTCTGCGAAATGCGTAACGGCAGAAACAAGATCGTTCTCGAAATAGCGAAAGCCTCGCATCATGTCTGAGTGGTCCCGCAACCAGACAGCAGGCGTGTCGGGCGAGCGATAGCCTCGGATGGGCTCTCCATCGATCACCATATCCATCGTGTCTTTCGACAGGAATCGCTGCACGCGAGGCGTTAGTTCGTCGAATTCTTGCTTGCCTGACTTGATGTAGGTTTGAGCGGACATGGGCTTATTTGTCGGTAGAAAGGAAAATTGGCGACGTCACGCCATGGTGAAATTTGCCCGTGGAAATTGCCTGGGTCGAGCCTGGGGTCCAAATAGGCGAGCGTTTTACGGTATATCGAGTCGACGATTTGTTTTAGGACGCCGATGGATAGTGGTTGAAGTTCCGATGCCTGCCTAGTTTCCTCAGCTTTCGCCCCTAATCGCTAATTTATGGAATTTCTCGGCCTCCACATTCTCGATATAATAGTGCTCCTTGCTTACCTGGTAATTATCATGTGGCTGGGCAAGAAGGCCGGTGAGCAAAACGACGATACCGAGGACTTTTTCCTGGCTGGCCGATCGCTGGGAAAATTCTATCAGTTCTTCCTTAATTTCGGCACATCGACTAATGCTGACCAAGCCGTTGCTGTCACGCGGGAAACTTATCGTCAAGGCGTCGGAGGCATGTGGATACAGTTTTTGGTCTTATTCGTGACGCCTTTTTATTGGATCACCTCGCTTTGGTTTCGGCGTTCTCGACTGACGACCTTGGGCGACTATTTCACTGAGCGCTTTAAAAGCCGTTTTTTGGGTGGTTGCTTTGCGGTTTTCACGTTGATCATGACCTTTGTCGGTGGAGGCGTGGGCTACATGGTGGCGGGCAAGACCATGATGGCGATCACCCCTAAACCGATGGAGGTTTTGACGGTCGAGGAGCGCGTTGTCGTTGAAGAATACAAAGAGTTCCAAGAGCTGATGGGAATTCCTCACGCGGAAAGGACCGAAGAGCAGGAGCGTCGGCACGACATTCTACAGCAAAAGAGCCTCAGGGGCGAGTTGAAGTCGTTTTTCTCATACACGGATCCCGTAGTATTCTACGTCGTATATGGAATTATTGTTGCTGTCTATACGATGATGGGCGGTTTTCGAGCGGCGGCGATTACCGATTCTATTCAAGGGATTCTAATAATTGTATTTTCACTTATTCTGATACCGCTAGGTTTATCTAAGCTGGGGGGCTTTGAAGGGCTGCATGCTTCGGTTCCGGCCTTTAAGTTCGAGCTATTTGGCTCGGTGACTTTGAGTGAATACGGCGGGCTTACTGTATTCGCCATGTTTTGTTCCCAGCTCGTGGCCATTGTAGCGGTGGCGACGATGATGCAGACGGCGGGATCCGCAACCAACGAAAATTCGGCGCGGTTTGGAATTATCGGAGGCATGTTTTTGAAGCGCTTTCTCATGCTTTTCTGGATACTGGCTGGCTTGATTGCGTTGGGACTTTATGCGGGGGAAATTCATGACCCGGATTTGGCCTGGGGCTACATGAGCCGTGATTTACTATTGCCCGGAGCCATAGGATTGATGCTGGTTGGCATTTTGGCAGCCAACATGTCGTCACTGGACTCTGGTTCTGTATCCAATTCTGCCCTATTCATTCGCAATCTTTACGAGCCCTTATTCCCAGGACGCACGGAGCAGCACTATTTGCTCGTTGGTCGAACGGTCATCGCGATCAGCTTGCTGGGCGGCATTGGAACAGCCCTTTTTGTGGATAACTTGTTGGAGTTGTTCAAATACTTCATTTCAGTTCCTGCCATATTTGGGGCCGCTATCTGGCTGGGCTACATCTGGAGACGGCTGACGCGTACGGCGGTAGCCATCGAAGTTTTTATTTGCTTCGCGATATTCGCGGTCATCCCCAATCTCTTCCTCGGGCTGGATTGGGCCCGATACAATCCGGACTTCCTGGTTCAAACCAAAGGCTACAGCGAAGTCTACAAGACATCGGCCACAGAAGAAGATGTTGCCGCTGGACGGGCGGCGGTGGTCGGTGATACCGTGGAAAAGGAAGTTTTCATTGAGCCCAAAGGCATATTCTTCGAGCGCGTGGTCAGACAAGATCCGGAAAATCCGGATTCGCCGTTGATAGGACTCGGCCGATTCGAAGCGGAATTGTGGGTTCTCAGTTGGCTGGGAATCGACTTTACTGGCTTCAAGAAGTCTCAATTAGTGGCGGCCCGATTCTTCTTCGTAGCCTTCTTCCCATTCTTCCTTCTGGTTGTTATTTCCCTCCTTACCAAGCCGGTCGAAAAGAGCCGACTGGACTACTTCTTCGGTAAGATTTTCACGCCAATTCAGGAAATTAAGGAGGAAGACGATAAGGCTGTAGCCCATGCCGCGAATCATCCAGAGTCCGTAAGCGCCAAGAAGCTCTTTCCCGGATCGAATTGGGAGATCGCCAAGCCCGACCGCATGGACTGGCTCGGTTTTGGAGGAAGTTGGTGCGTAGTCGGATTGGTGATATTGCTCCTGTGGCTGATGGTCACGATCAAGTAGGAGAAACCGATTCCCGCGCATTGACTCCAGCTTAACGAGAATACGCCGACCGATTGCTGTAGGAAGCTCGCTTGCGAGCGATTGTTTCGATGGAATGTATCCGAGTTGATTCGGTCGCTAGTGAGCTTCTTACAGTGCATCCGAAAAGTGGCACAGGCATCCTGCTGTACGCAGCGGTCGAGACTACATTCCAGTCGTCGCTCTTTTTAAACATGGATGAAGCGTTCGCGTTTCATCACGGGCTTGTAGGAGCGGCTTTACGCCGCGAAATCCAAAAGATGGACCAGAAGATATCGCGGGATAAACCCGCTCCTACGATTGATTGCTACTTAATTTGATGCCGATAGGCAGTCACGTGAGAGAGGCGAATGGGTGAGATCGCCCGCTACCCGGAAAATGTAGCGACCTTAAACCTCAAGCCGCGACCGTTTTACGAGCTTTGCGTACGCTCGATCCTTCATTCCACTCGCCCCGGATCAGCGTGACAACTGGGTTGTCGGTGGGGCCTAGTTGCTCGTGGGCCAATTTTGTTTTGAGCACGTCGATTGCAGTGGCGCCGATTTTTCGATAGCCGACCCGTACCTGAGCAATCTCGCCATCGGTTTCTATCCCCGGAGCTAACGCGGCGAAACTGATGTCGTTTGGGATGTCAAAACCTGCTTCGTTCAGCCAGTGGTAGTGCTGGGAGTTGGGGCTCAATACGACGTCTGGCCGTTCGGCTTTCACCCAATCGATCAGCTGGTTTCTACCAATCTGGTCCTTGAGCAAAGGCGGAATTCGGTTCGACTCGGGAATGTTCTTCTGATGCCAAAGCAAGTAGCTAAGATACAAGTGATTCGAACGAATATCTTCACCGTCGGTGAGACAAAATCCGATGCGTTCGAATCCCCTTTCGGTCAAATTGCTGATGCCTACGTGCATCGCCTGATAGAAGTGGGGATGCACTTGATTGAAGCCCAATCGAGCAGCTACCCCGCAGGTAGCCACACCCATGAAATCCTTTTGAGGGAGCGAAAAGACGTCATCCAATCCGCCAACTGGAAGAACGACCAAACCATGAATCCCTCGAGCTTGCAAAATTTGAACAATCCTCTGGAGGCGCATCCCCGGCTCATGGAGCCAGAAATCCTTGGTTTTGAAACCCAGATGTTCGGCTCGCTCCACGGCCCCTTTCCGAACTTGCAGCGAACTGTTTCCTAGCTCTGACAGCGGTTTTCTATGCCCGTTTAGTATAGCGATGACAGGTTCCTCTTTGCTGATATCGCGCTTGCGGAGATAGCGCATTAGCTCGGTCAGATTGGGGTCCGGTGTGTAGCCTTGCTCCTCAGCGATCCGTTTGATGCGTTCCCGGGTTTGGGGGGCGACACGCGGATGGTCTCTAAGCGCCATTGAAACCGTCATTCGGCTGACGCCGGCAGCTTCAGCGATCGTTTTGCACGAGGGCCTTGATTTACGCATGCTGAATGGGGTGAATTTTGCAGTTTGATCTTGGCGGAATGAACTAGATTCGCGGTGTAAACACACGATTTAGTTACGTCTAAAAGCTTCAGTAGATAGTTGCCTCGATTAAGTCAAGATAGAGGTAGCGGTATCGGCGGACGGGCAGTCGAAACAGTTGGAGGTTGTTTACTATTGCGACAATTAGCTGAGCCTTCGATTCAGGTCAGCCGAAATTAACGATCTCGTGGTGTGCGATTTCCGAATTTGATCAAGCACGATGGTCCCGTAGAGTGCCTTCTCCGTGGTGGCCGCGAAAGGTTTATTCTCCCGTAGACTCGCGGCAATATCGGCGTAAATTGCGGCTTCGTCACCATAGCGTTTACCTTCAACTGCAATGCGAGTCCTTTTGGGGGGCAGGGAATCGCTGGGATCCTTCTCCACCAATTCGATCAATTCGCCGTCGGAAACTAGGGTGCCTCGATCTCCCTGGGCCATAAATGACGGAAGCCCTTCGATAGCTTGAGTAAACTCGGCCACGCCGCGACAGCCGTTTTCAAATTCCATGACTGCCATGAAATTATCTTCTGTATCGCCAGGATTGATGGTCTGCTGCAGCTGCCCGAACACTCGGACGATTGGGCTGGGAACCAGATCTAAAACAGGTTGAACAATGTGCATGCCCCAATTTAGCAAATAACCACCGCCGAATCTCGACTCTGTTTGCCAGTCATGTCGCCTCCAAAGCTGGTTGATGTACCGACGGACTTGGAATACGTTTCCTAGGACACCCGACTCGATGATTTCTCGGATCTTCAGAAATTCCGGTGACCATAGCATCGGAACCCAGGGAAATAAGCGTTTTCCGGAAGACTCTTGAGCGGCTATCATGCGTCTTGCCTCGGCCTCGTTGAGTGCCCAAGGCTTAGTGACAACGACATGCAAGCCAGCTTTCAAACATTCCACTGCGATTGGGCAATGCGTATCGCTACGAGTGACTACGCTGACGAGATCGTAGTCTGAGGCGTTCTCTAATATGGAGTGGTGAGATTCGCACGTTTCGCATCCTAGCTCCGTTCGGGCTGCCTCTCTCCGCTCGGGAGAGATATCGCTCACGGCTTTGAGCTGAAAATCGCTACTATTCTGAATAATGGCTGCGTGGGAAATCTTGCCGCTACCGCCATATCCTATGATAGCGATGCGGATTGGATTATTTGGGATTGTCATCTCAATTTTAACTGTAGCTTTGGGAGCTCTAGATTGAATAGAGCCCCTTGGTTAATCCTTCAAATTGTGTAGGGCTGAGCGAAAGGGCGCAAATCAGGTGTTGTATGGTAAATGAGATTGGATTCAAACCTACCAACTTCCTGGAAGGGGCTTTTTTAGACAGAAATTTTATGGTAATTACTGTAAAACAGCAAAAAAATCGAAGGATTTGGTTAATTATGGTCGATAGAAGTGTGGCGGTGTTTATGATTCGTATCAGCGAATCGCCATATCGAAAAAACTAGAATATGCCCTACGGGCCCCTCAAAAAGACTACATCTACTATGAGCACACCTAAACTAAGCAAAACTTTGCTGCCATTGTGCGGCATTTTCGCCTGCCTGAGCCTGCACGGTCAGAGCGGGTCGAATTCGGAAAATGAGCTCTACGAGCTATCGCCGTTCACGGTTGATGCCTCGGGAGACGTGGGATATAAGTCAACCTCGTCTTTAGCAGGAACTCGTTTGAACACGAATCTTCGGGATATTGCAGCTTCGATTACTGTTTTGAACGATGAGTTTCTGGAGGATAACAACGCGAACACGATCGGCGAGGCATTAATGTTCGCTCCGAATGCGGAGATATCGGGACCCAGTGGAAATTTCTCGGGTTACCAATCGACTGCTGGGTCACCGATCCCAGAAACGGAAACGGATAGACCCCAAGGCGGTAATTCTCGCATCCGTGGTTTGTCGGCGGCGGATTTGACAAGAAATTATTTCGTAACCGAAGTTCCGTTCGACACTTTTAATACGGATCGGTTGGAGGTCCAGAGGGGTGCCAATTCTGCTTTGTTTGGGATAGGAAGCCCTGGCGGAATCGTCAATACTTCAACGATTAAAGCTAATTTGTACGACAACTTTGGGCGTTTGCGTCTCGAGACGGACGAGCATGGCACGATGAGAAGTTCCTTTCGCTACAACAAGGTTTTGGTGGAAGATAGGTTGGCAATACGAATAGCTGCACTAAAGGAGGATAGAGAGTATGAGCAGCGGCAGGCATTTTTAGAAGACGAGCGACTTTTCGGCTCTTTCGTTTGGAAACTTACAGACAACATAAGCATCAGTGGAAATATAGAAACTGGTGAGCGATATGGTGCTAACCCGGATATGACGCCCATCAACGATGGTATAACACCATGGATTGACATGGGAAAACCGATCACGATGGGAGGGGCGGACGCAGCCAATCAATTTAGAGGTTCCGGCGACTACTCGACGGGCGTGCCGAACAGTAGATTTTGGACTGTTGCCTCGCCCGGTTCGAGCAGTGGTTTCGTAAGCTTTTTCAGTGCTGACCAGGCAGATCCCATATATGGCGGTAATGTTTTTATTAGAAAAAACCGTGGGGCACCAGGAGGAACTTCTGGTGAAATGATGATGGTTCAGCCTCGTGGTCGTGCTGACACGATCCGCAGAGGTGGTACTTACCCCAATGGTGACCCTGTAGCAGCGGGCACGAAGAACTTTTTCGTAGGGGGCTTTCTATCCTCGCAGATAATTGACACTAGTATTTTCGATTATCGGAAAGAGTTATACACAGGTGGGGCTCACTCTCAAAACTCGGATTGGCAAGTTTACCAAGGATCAATTGAAGGATCATGGTTCGATAATCGCCTGGGATTTGAATTTTCGATTTATGAGCAAAAGCACTTTTCGAAATCATCTAATCCCCTGCAGGGTAAAGTGCAGAGATCGTTGTTCATAGACCCGAATATGTATCTCTTGGATACGGCTAATGGCCAAGCTGATGGTGCACTAGTGCCAAACCCTCATTTTGGAAAGCCAGTTATGGGCGGTTTTTGGCAGGGTAATAACTTGAACAACGATCGTAAGTCGAACCGCGCAACGGGTTATGGTGAAATTCGTTTCGACGACTTTATGAGCGAAGGTGTGGTATCAAAGGCCCTCGGACGGCTCAAGCTCACAGGTTTGATGCAAGGAAGAGTGCTTAGAGATTCCCAGTCGTACGGTCGTTACAAAATAGATCCGACAGCAGTTGTGGCGGCACTCCAAGGTGATACAGCGATGAGTTGGGCTTCCATTCGTACTGGAAGTCAGTTTGAAATGCCCCATAATCCAAGCATCGACTACCTGAATATCAATTCGATTAGTGATTTGAAGGGAGCGAATATTGGTGGACTAACATTTGGTCAGCAGAGGAATAGGCCTGTGGTGGATGGTAGTTGGAGAAGTTGGAGTCAATCGGCAGATGCCTTCGTAAATTTCAACGCTACTACTTTCAACATGGATGATAACAACAACATCCCAGCCTCATTTTATGCTGGGAAGGGGCTTGAGAAACTCGATTCAGTCGCCTTTGTCGGTCAGCATTATCTTTGGAACAATTCGATTGTGTTGACGGGAACATGGAGAAACGACCGCCTACGCACTAGAAACATTAGTGCACCAGGCGGTACTGGCATAACAAGGGAGGGGGATAAGTTAGATGACCCCACTTTTGTCGCTGGACCGCAAGACCCTACAGAAATAGCTGACGAAGATACGACTTCATGGAGCACCACAATTCATTTACGTGAGCTTCTGGGAGATGTAATAACGGGTATGCCAGATGTAACACTCTACCATTCGGACTCGTCCAATTTTCAGCCGAAAGGAGGAAGGGTTAGTGTATTCAATGATCCTATTGACTCCATTGTCGGATCAACGAAAGAGAAGGGTATCATCTATACCACTGACGGGGGTGAATTCTCGCTACGTTTCAACAAGTTCGAAACTGGAATTTTAAACAATTCATTTGAAACGGGGCCTGTATCGGCAAGTGAGGCTATCCTCCTTGGCTTAGCCAGAGAGTTAGACAACCCAGCGAATGTTGCTCAAGGTTTTACAGCTTCCGATGCACAGGCAGTTTTGCCTCCGCAGGGAGTAATTGATGTCAACGGCTTTGTTCCAGATTGGGCTAACGCTGAAGCTACCACCAGCAGGGATAGTGGAGATACCGGAACTCAGGATTTCACGGCTGAGGGATATGAGCTTGAACTAACCTACAATCCAAGTGCGAGGTGGACTTCAATGGTTGGAATAGCTGAACAGGAAACTGTTCTTTCTAACATATATCCGCGGCTTCAGGCGTATGCTGACTCACACGTTACGCCAAACTGGGTGAACAGCTCGTTTGCACAAAATTATTTCATCGATGACCTCGGAACCGAAACCCTCGCAGAGAGAGCGACAAGTGCTATAATAACACCGCTAGCTGCTGCACGTACGCAAGAGGGCATTCCTTCTATTGAGCAAAGACAGCTGCGTATCAACTTTAACACTAGCTACAATTTTGGCACTGAAAGCGACTTAATACCTTCTTTGCTAGGTGATTTCACTGTAGGTGGTGGTTACAGATGGCAAGATAAAGTCGGCATCGGTTTTGGGGTATCTGAAAATGAATTCGGGAATATTGCCTACGATCCAACTATGCCTAATTATGGCCCAAAGCAGGACTTCGTTGATCTATTTTTCCGGTCGGAATATATGCTGGATAAAGACCGCAGTTTGTCGATTCAGTTGAATGTCAAGGATCTGCTCGACAATGATGACCTCGTTCCTATCTACGCTAATCCGGACGGTACAAAGCTTTACCGCTTCATGAGAGGGCGTTTGATAACCGTCTCGGCTACATTCGGTTTCTAATCTTCGAAAATCGAATAGAAACGCAGAGTAGTATTATCCGCAATTTGCATCGGCTTCCCCTAAAGGGAAGCCGATTTTATTTGGTGAATCCAGCAACGCTTGGCCCTCGGTGTGCCTAGTCTCAACCCTGACTTAAAATGCTTTTACGAGCTTGTTTATTACGCTGCAAATCTTAAACTAGAACTAGAACCGGGGGCTGAGCTCGCTTATGGAGAAGGTACTGATTTTTTATGACGGCTTAGTAGATTCTACAATTTTAATTGTAGATCTTAACCCGATCTAATTGGGAGGTTAGATCTATCAGCCTTAGCAGTTGATTCCAGGCACTCGCCAAATGTAATCGGGATCGACATGCGGGGTGTCGTTTTCACGACCCTCCATCAGGGCGATCTTTTTGCGGATTAGATCAGCTATGTTGTCACCGTAGATGAATGTCGTTTCTCCAACCTCGGATTGAACCATCCATTCAGTTTTGGCACTTTCCACATGAGCGAGAAGCAGCTGGGCATTCGCTTTTTCGTCTAGCACGGTCTCTCGCACCAAATTTTGGCACCGTTTTTTCTCCTCAGGTTTATCGGATTCGATGTAACCATGAACGCCTTCGATCCAGGCGGCGATATTTCGCTGGGAACGGAGCCAGGATTGGCTGCCCTTGAGCCGCTCTAAGTGATGTATCCAAGCATCACTAGCGCTTGCATCCGAATTGGCCGAAGCCAGTCCAGCTTCAGCCAATTCGATTGCCTTTGCTATGGCGGGCAGCGAGTCGTTGGTCATCGCGTGTCTGCATTTGCCCGCGTATTCGGGCGTGCAGAATTCGAAATTTATCTCCCGTCGGAAATCGGTGCGAATGCGGTTGTTGACATGTCCCAGGTGAAAATCCTCGTAGTAGGCGCGTTCGTCTTCGCTCAGGGCTTCGAAATTAGGGACGAACGGTCGAACCAAAATGCGATACCAAGTACACCAAATGGCCAATACATTGACTGGGGCCGGGAAACTCCGATAGGCATTGTCGGCCTGTAGCCAAAGATCTACGAGCTGATCCGCCCCTTCTTTTCCAACCCACTTTACTGCCTTGCGCTTCAGTAATTCATCCAGCGGCAGTGACGGCTCATTTTGGAATGCTTGGATCACTTCCTGGTTTATATTGTAGGGAGCCAGGGTGGCGGGTGTCGAGCCGCAGAGGCCGGCGATATGTGATGCCTCCTGGGCGTGTAAGTCGCGCAGTTTTTCCCAAAGCATTTTTGGATACATAGGCGCCTTGACCGGTTCCATGTTCCAGAAAGATCCCGGGCTAAAGTAAAGGTGGGCATTGGAGCCCTTCGACTCAAGCAGCTCTTTTCGAGGCTTTTCCCGGGCGTCGAACTGATTGAATAGACCAGAAAAGGTGAACTCCTTAGCCCAGTTGTATTTTGGGTGATGGTAGTCAGCGTCAAAACCCTTGCTGACGAGAGTATTGGTCTCTAGCTCGATTCCGTCTTCGACTTGGTCCCAAAGATGATCCTGTTCTGCGTAAAACATCTCGCTGCGGAGCATACAGCTGAAGCGCGGATTAACGCTGCGACCGGCATCGCGAATCGTTTTCATGAAACGGATAATGTTAGTCGCTGCTGCTTGGGCGATTTCGTCGTCGCTTTTGAATTCACGAATGACGTAGCCGCCGCCGTTGCGTCCCACGTAGAGTGAGCTCGTGTATTCGAAACCGGCTCCGCTATCGTTCGACCAGATAGACATGTAGTCTATATTGGGAGCAGCTTTAACTATTTTGGTGAGCATCTCGGTGTAGTGTTCGAGAACGACTGGGTGGGCAGTTGTGAGGTTGTACCGAGGTCTAAAGCTTCTAAGCGGATGATCGACTCTCGCTCCGCGTAGCATTGGATAACGCTGAAGCAGCTCGTCTGGAACAGAACGCGGTTCGAAAGAAAGAATGCCCGCTCGTAGGCCATACTTTTCCGCGAGCTGAGCGGAATGGACCAGCTTCCGCAAATTGGCCTGCAGGTAGTCGAAGGGATAGATACCCTTATTCAGCTTGCTGTAGACGAACTGGTCCAAGGCCGGGCAGTAGGTGTAGAATAGATACAGCAATTCTTCGGGAGCTGCTTTTTCATATGGGAAGTTGGCCGCGTAGCCGTTCACTTCTATGTGTGTATAGCCTTGGCGGGCCATTTCGCGTATATGGTCTTCGGGGTCGAATCCTTTAGCCGTCCGAGCATGGTTATTAAGCAGGGAATCGTAAGCTGGACGAAGCATCTTGAAGGCTGGCGTTATCAACTTTCCTTCGGAGAACTCGGATAGTTCGCGATCCGGCCATTCATAGACTACTTGGCAGGCCAACCTGTAGAGAAACCAAGTATGGGAAACGAAAAGTTGAAGCGACTGATCGGACTCCGCTATCACGAACATCCAATCCTCTTTGCTTTGAATAGGCAGGTTCCGGGCTTCCGCTTCGTTTTCGCTAAGAACGCCGACTGTAATCCTTGGCTCTGTACCGAGAGGATCTCTGTTATTGATAGTCGCTTCCTCAGCGAGCGATTCCTGTAGAAATTCAGCAGTCGTCGTCTCGACAGGAATCGAATCGTGAAGACGGGTGATAGATTTGGCAGACTCTAGAAATTGGGCTATTTTCATGTTGCTTTGGCCTCAGCGGAATTGGGCGAATAAGGGTACTGCGGCGTGGCACCGTTGAAAACTGAAGCGGAGTAATCGATTTTCTTTTAGCTTTACGATAAATACCTCGATGGCTCTCAAAGAGTGCCTGAATTTGAACTTTTTTAGGTGAAGCGGATACTGATTTGCAGGCTTCGCGGCTTGATTATAAACCAGCGATTCAAAGACAGCACATGGTCGATACCTGGTAAGAAAGCGATTTTAGGAGCGGGTTTATCCCGCGATACAAAATAGTCTATTCAATCGCGGGCTAAACCCGCTCCAACGATGAGGATGTCGATAGCCATGGGGTCTAATTTGCGACATCAGCATCCACCCTCTATCGCGAAAGCGCCTGCGGGCTCGGTTCGCCTTGAATGACGAGGTAGCGGCCAGCTTCAAGACCTTCGATAATCGTATGCGTTTTCGGATTGGATTGCCATTCGATGACCACTTTGGATGCTCGATCAGCGGCGTTCAGCCCAACATGGATAATGGCTTCGTTTTGCTTTCCGGAGTGCCCTGCCGGTCCCAACAATTGTCTGCTCTGTACGACCTCAGGTGTACCAGGATCGCCGTCCGTGTCTGCAGTAACTCGAACGATCGCTCCGAATGCCTCGGAGGATACTCCTCCTTTTGGATCGCCTTGGAGATGAAGAATAATTGATGCGCGCCCGTTGCTGGACTCATTTAGATATAGTCTAGCTCGAGGTTCGGGCGGTCTGTCATCGTTCGAATTCGGCGAAAGGGCGCCGCTTTCGATCGACGCTTTAATACGTTGGGATCGAGTTAGTCGATTGAAGCTCTGGCCTACTAGCAAATCGAGGTCTCCATCGAGATCTACATCCGCTAGCGAGGGCATGCCTGCTCCGACATGGTCAAGCCCAAGGTCGCTAGTGACGTCAAGGAATCGGCCATCCGTTTGCTGAAAATAGATGCGAAGCCGCTCGTCATGAGGAGGTGGGTCTGGATAGTCTGAGGAGCAGAGAACGAGATCCAATCGCCCATCGTGATTGAGATCCGCAAGCTCTGCATAAATGTCGCCTTGATTGTAGGATGTGTGCTCTTCGGTTAGGGGAACGCCAGGGTCAGGAAGATCGGGAATACGGTCTACCGATAGGTGTTCGAATGTCGCAAAGCTAAGCTCGCCCGTCTCGCTGAGCTGGTTGACTAAAAACCGAGAACGATCGGAAGATTCTCCCGCCCAGGCGTGGATGATAGTGGATACAAAGAGATCGAAATCTCCGTCATTGTCGATATCGCCGACAGCGCAATCGAACGTGTTCCCGTTGGAGCGGAACGGGGCCTCGTCGGGACGTTGCGAGCGTGGATGGGCGTTGGCTTGATCGCGGTTCCATTTCGGATGCCGACCGTGGCGAATCCCATCTCCATCCACCTTTGTTGCCGAAGCTATATTTTCGCCAACAAGCTGCCGGACAAGGTGATCCCTGATAGCGTCGGAATCGTTTGGCGCTAAAGGACCTGGTTTGTTCTCTGTCCACTGAATCTCCTTGATGGGACCGCGGAGAGCCATTCGGTAGAGCCTATTCCAACGTCGGCCGTAGTTTAGTTCCAGAACCATGGGCAATCCGCTGTCAAGACGGGTAATCGCTACCCCGTAGGTCGGTCGGCCTCCTAGGTCGTCATGAAAGTCGGTAGGCGACGTTTCCAATGGGAAGGGCCAACGGGTAAAGCCAGGTTCCCCATCTGTAGTTGGATATTGGATCAAAAGATCATTCGAAAACGCTTCGTATCCAGTGAAATATCGCTGGTACCAATTTCCGAAAAGGCAGTCGAGCAATCCATCTTGGTTGACGTCGCCGATCGCGATTGCTCGCGTTGTCGTCAGCGGAGCCTTTTCGAATATCTGGGCCTGGCCAAACGACCCGTCGCCGTTGCCAGGCATCCAGGCGGACCGTTTGGGGCCTGATACGGGTGGGGAATAGTCGTCTTGATAGATGTCGTTGTATCGGCTGAGGATCGCGTCCTTGATGCCATCGTTGTCTAGATCCGCGAAAACCAAGGTGTCGGCCGTTCGCGCGGCAGGGAGCTGCGTAGCCGACGCTATCTGGAATTGAAAACCGATTCCCTCTCCTGACGGGCTTGGTTTGTTCAAGAATACTCGAGGCGCGATGCCGGGTCCTGATTTCGGCAGAATCACCGCATCGGGACGTTGGTCGGAGTCGAGATCCACGAATTTCACCAAGGAAACAGCCTGTCCCTCGAGTCCGGCGGAAATCGTGGCATCGACCCACCTCTCAGCGGAAACCGGGACCACCAAGGTGGCAAGCGCGCCGACGAAAAAGAGAAGCGGATTTCGAAAAGCGGGCAAGGCGGAATCAGGAATTAATCCGAGGCCTCGTCGAGGCGCTCGACCGTATCCAAAAGTATGCGCAAACGGCGAAGATCCTCGCGAGTCGACTCCAATAGGGGAAAGACATGCGTCTCTAGAGTAATGTGCTCGATGGGCCGATCGTTTGTCAGGGCTTGGATTTGCCCGAGCCAGTTGACGCCTCCATCTCCGATTAGCAGGTTCTCCCACTTGTCGGGAGGAACTGGGATAGTATCTTTGACATGCACGTTCAGAATATAAGGGAGCACCGCCCGGTAGCCGATTGGGTAAGCGGCCTCTCCGGAGCTAACAGCGTTTCCAGGATCCCAGTTGATACCTACGCTCTCCAGTCCGATAGCTTTGACGAGGGCGGCGGTATTCTCGCCGGTATCCGCGTAGAAGCCTGGCTCGTTCTCGACTGCCATTTTTAGCCCGTGGTCGACGACTATCTGGCCCGCTTTTTTCAAAATATCGACCGCTTTGGCCTCTGATCCTTCTGTGGATCTCATAAAACTGAATACAACGATATTGGGCGCTTTGAGACGTTGAGCCATCTCGCAGGTTCGAGGCAGTATGTCATCAAGCTCAGCGGCAATTGCCTCTTGTTCGGAAAGCCTTCGTTTGAAAAGGCCGGGGGCGAGGGCCGTGAGCTCCAATTCGCCTGCATCGATCTCAGCCTTTAGGCGTTCCTCGGTTCCCGCTGGAAGGTTGGGCACTCGTTTCTCGTAGGAGTCGACGCAACGCAGCTCGTATTTTCGAAACCCGAGAGCCTTCCCCTCAGTTAGGGCCTCATTCAGGTCAAGAGAGATTTCGTCAGTCAGTATTCCGATTTCTAGCATGGTCTGTAGACATCCATCAAAGGATATTTGGCCTAGCGATTTACGAGCGATTCCAAGATCGTTTTCCGGTAAAGCGTACAGGATTAGGATTAGTTGTAGGTAGCTCGCTTGCGAGCGATCGTTTTCCTGGAATGGGCCCTGGTTGATTCGCTCGCAAGCGAGCTTCCTGCACAGCATACCTTTTGAGTAGATGAGAACTTGTCTCCAGCGATCGAGCTCTTCCGTTCAAACAGCGTCCAATCTGTACGTAAATCACTTTGATAGGATCAGGGTAGGGAGGACCGGCTCGGTCCTCCACTTTGGGTCGCGAATGCCGGTTCTCTTCTACTGATCAGGACCATTCCACCTGCGCCTAGGCTCGCCGTTTTCCTCCGGTCGCCTTTTGCCTGAATTCGGTTGGGGATTGGCCCGTTAGTCGCTTGAAGGTCTTGGAAAAGTGGAAAGGGTCGCAGAATCCGAGCTCGTCGGCCAGCTCTTGGAAGGTGTGCGTTCCCTGGTAGATGGCGGATTGGGCGAACTCAATTCGCTTCTGATTTTGGAATTTGGCGGGCGCGACTCCACGGGCCCTGGCAAAACGCTTTCGAAAGTTCTCGTAGCTTAAACCGACACGGCGAGCGACTTCCTCGGGAGCGATCCAGAGGCCCTCCATCGGTCCCGATAGCATCTCGGTCGCCGTATCGATTCGCGAGGCAGCGCTATCGATTTTGGCTTCCGAATCTCGAGTTTTCATTTCGATTAGAAGCTGGCTGAATTGTCCGAGGATCTTGAGGCTTTGAGTAGGAAATCTATTTCGGGTGGAGTTTAGGCGCTCCTCTACGCGCTGATTCCAGTAGGTTATGCTATCGAGTTGCCATATTGGTTGACCGGGATCCAAGACACCCGCTTGCCTTAGCAATTCGAATTGAGGGCCATTGAAGATAGCGTAGGTGTGGGACCAATCATTCTCCTGCATAGCCCCGTAGGCGTGGGCCAGCTCGGGAAAGACGATGATAGCGTCTCCAGTCTCGAGTTCCGTATCGATGCCGTGGGAGTCCTTGTAATAGGCAGTGCCGGATAGAATGAGAACTAGAGCATAGTCTCCCAAAATACGCATATTACCTGGATCGATGCCCGGGGTGTCATGGAGTTCGCCAGCGTGCAATATCGATCCTATTTCACTCGTAATAGGGGTTGAAACCCAAGTTTTGTATCGAGGTTTTTCCACTCTAATTTTATCCCAAATTGTACATGCTTATTCCCAAATCAACCATTTATTGGGATGCAGAGATGGGCTATCATTTCCCTGTTACCGCTTAAACCATTTCAGACTATGAGCTCAGCAGCCACATTGCCTCAGTTCTACTCATACGAGCATGCTCTCGATATGGATCGAGACCGCATAGGAACGCTCCGCGAATCAGCAGATGCGGCCGACGATTTCGTCGAGTTAAGGCGACGGCTGGAAACGGATGGCTACCTTTTCATGAAGGGATACTTGTACAGGGAAGAGGTGCTGGCGGCGAGAGAGGAGATCGCTCGAGCCATGGCTTCGAAGAACTTGTTGGATCCAGATTTTCCGGAAATGGATATGCGTTGCCGACCCGAGGCCTCGATGGAGTTCATGCCAGAGATCGCCGCTGCCTGTCCGCAGGTTCAAAAGGTGCTCTACTCCGGTCGCCTGATCGATTTCTACAAGGGGTTTTATGGGGAGTCGGTCAAACACTACGATTTCACTTGGCTCAGGGCGATGCCTCCCGGCAAAGGAACCAACCCTCACACCGATCTTCCTTACATGGGCCGGGGCACCCACAACCATATGACCTGTTGGATGCCTTACGGAGATATTCCTTACGACCTAGGTGGATTGATGATTTTGGAAGGCTCTCACCGTCGGATGGATCTCCTCAAAAACTACGTGTTTCGCGATGTGGACGCGTACTGCGAGAACAAACCGGAGCAAAAGCAGCGGGCCGAAGAGGGAAAGTGGACCTTCACGGGGACGCTTTCCCACAATCCGCCTCGGGTTCGGGATAAGTTCGGGGGAAGGTGGCTGACTTCCGAGTTCGAAGCGGGAGATTTCCTCACTTTCGGCATGTTTGTGGTGCACGCGGCCGTAGACAATCGGTCCGATAACGTATTTCGAGTTTCCAGTGACAGTCGTTATCAGAGGGCAAGTGAGCCTATAGACGATCGGTGGGTCGGCGAGAATCCGCCCGGCCACTCGACAGCGGGCAAGCGTGGCCGCATTTGCTAGATCGCTTTCGATACGATACAGATTATCATGCCTCAAGCGACATCATCTAGCCAAGCGGATTCCCGCGGTTCCAGGCGTATGGCTGCGGTAGGATCCGCGGTCAAAGGCCTCCGGGCTCTTTTCGAAGTGGAGCGAGAGATCGTGCGTTGCCTCACGACCTTCATCTATCGAGTTGGCGATATCGAATTAAAGTATTTGCTTTGCCAGCACGTTTGGGAATCGGCGGGGCATGCTCGGTTCATTCGAGAGCGCGGAAACGAGTTGGGCAGTTTTGGCAAGAACGAGGCGGCCCGTGAGGAGATAAGGCGCATATTTGAAGAATCGATACGGGTTGACGATGAGATCGAAGGATTGGCTGCGTTCTACAGAGTCGTCAAAGGAGAGCTTTTATACGCGTATCGAAAATATTTGGACATAACGCATTCATTGGCTGATTGGCCCTCTCGCAAATTGGTTGAGGAATTCATTCAAGACGAAGAGAGGCATCAAGCTGAGATACAGCCATATATTGATTCTGCGGAGGACGCGGCCTGGGTTCAGCGATTGCGACTAGCCTTGAGTTCTCAAGGCGGTTGGCTCGGAGTCCTACCCAAAACCGAATCGCCGGACGATTTCAATTGGCGTTGGCCTGATTTGCCTTATCGCCATCCGGATACCTGCAACAGAGGCGATTATCCTGTGTGTTCCAGCGTTTTTGGATACGATCCGGATGAATTCCCGATTTGTCGCGATTGGCTGGAGGATCCGAAAACTGATGCCCGAATCATTCGTCTAATGATCTATGTATGGCTAATGATGGAGCTCGACGCGGTCGATTACCTGTCGACGGTGTTCTATGAAACTCCGGATGCTCCTTTCGATCTCCATTACGATTTGGCCAGGCACTTGTGGGACGAGTCTCGCCATAGCGCATTTGGATTCCGTCAACTGCCTAAACTGGGCGTTGACCTCACGACGCTCGAGCATTCGTTGAGTCTCTACAATGTATTGATCCAAATGACCCCGCCCGAGCGCTATGCCATGATGACAATGGAGTTTGAAGCGGGTAGCTTTGGGACCAAGGCTCACATCATGGATCGTGTGCGTGAATTGAGCGATTTCGAGGCTGACACACTCCTGGCTTTCGACCGAAATGACGAGCAGCAGCACGTTCGTTATGGCCACCGATGGCTGCCAGTGATTATGGAGCTCTTCGAGATTGATAAACCTGTCGATGCCTTCGTTGAGGAGACGCGCAAGCGATTCCAAGAGCTGGAAAAGACTTACGGAAAAATAACGCCACACAGCCTTAGCAAAGAAAAGCGTCTTACTGCGAAGAAACTCGTTCAGCTTGCGGGAGTCGAATAGAGAGATCCGTTCCCATCGATAGATAGAGCGAGATGCTCATAGAGTGTCTAGCTAGCCTCTTTACAAATGCCGAATGGCAGGGCTGATTATCCTTAGTCAGCCGTGTCTGTGAACCTCTCCTAACACGGCTGATCCCGCAACTGCGCATGGACGTCAACTTGAGCTCGCCCAGAGGTCGAGCTCCACGTTTCATGCTCCGGACTAGGGGTGGAACGCGACGTCCCGGCGCGTTCTATTAGGCTGAAATCAGTTAGGTTGAAGCGATCCCGCGACAGTGCGTTTTTTGCCAGATATAGTTTGCGAGACCGTATGCTCATCTGTGGAATCAGTCCTACCTCCCAAAGTAGGTTGAAGCGCCATCTCCTGCGCTTTGAGTTATAGCTTGGCGAGTTTTTACGGTAATCTGTCTACGCCTCTTGAAACGCTAGGGTCTTAGCCGCAACTTCGGGGTATGGGAGCGTCGAGAGTCGAAAATTCCAAACCTCATCCATGGGGCCGTTACGCCGAGCTGAGACCAGAGCAGATTTCTTCGATTCGAGAGCAGAGCAACATCGCGTTTGTTCCGTGGGGCGCCCTCGAGTGGCATTGCCAGCACGCTCCAATAGGATTGGACTCGACGAAGGCGGAGGGTATCTGTCTGGCAATCGCTCGAAGAGTCGGGGGAGTGGTGCTTCCAGCCATTCCCATGGGAGTCAATACGATCAAGCCATTTAAAGGCTTTCCTCATTCGATCGATTTCTCGGGCGATCTCGTCGCTGAGGTCGCTGCTGCCTTCTGCAATCAGCTAGCGGATGAGGGGTTCCAGATAGTCGTCCTGCTTACCGGTCACTATCCTCCGGAGCATGTGGCAGCCCTGGAAGAGGGAGCCAGCAAGGCTAGGGAGGCGTACCCAGATATTGATTTCATAGTCTGGGCGGATAATGAGCTTATGGGAGAGGCCTACAAAGGTGATCATGCAGGGGCGACGGAAACTTCCTTTCAACTGCTCTTCGATCCATCGAATGTCGACCTAGAATCTTTGCCTGATCGTCCCCTGACGCTAGATGGCGATGGTGTTATGGGTGAAGATCCGAGAGACGCCTCCGAGGAACGGGGGCGTAGGCAGCTGACCATCGCAGTAGCCGCTGCGGTTGCCCAGATAGAGGCAATTCGCGACAACGAGGATACCAATAAATCGCAATGAAGCTGAGACCTTTGGGAGAGACGGGTATGGAGTGCTCCGAAATTGGGTTGGGCACCTGGGCGTTGGGGAGCGGCGTTTATGGAGAAGTCGAACGAAACGAGGCTCATAACCTGATCAGCCAGGCTCTAGATTTGGGTATTAACTTTTTCGACACAGCGCCTCTTTACGGGAATAAGAACGAAGATGGCGTCGCGGAGGTAGTGCTAGGGGAAGGTTTGGGGATACGCAAAGATCAGGCAATTATTTCTACCAAGTTCGGTCGAACAGCTCGTAAGGTCATGCCCCCGCGATTCAATGCGGTTGAAGCTAAGCGGTCATGTGATGAGAGCTTGAAGCGCTTGGGACGCGATTGGATTGATCTGCTCTTTTTTCATTCACCTTTTGAAGCGGGCGAGATCGAGGACGACGTTTGGCAAGCTCTCGCGGAGCTAAAGGAAGCCGGAAAAATCCGATTCATTGGCCATTCGGTTTCCATGTATGATGATACCAAGGCCCTCTCTGAGCAATGGATGTCTGAGCGAAAGATAGACGCTATCCAGGTCGTGTTGAGTCCCTTCAACCGAGAAACCCGTCCACTAGTCGAGACCGCGGCCAAGTTGGGTCGGGCAGTTGTCGCCAGGGAGTGCATGGCCAACGGATTTCTTAGTGGCCAGATTCGTAAAGACACGGTTTTCCCGGAGGGTAGCCTCAATGCCAGGTATTCCAGGGAAGAGATTGCCGAACGGGTGGAATACGCCTCCGCTCTTTCGGAATGCCTAGTATCCGGTGAGATCACTTCGCTCCCCCAGGCAGCTTATCGTTGGACCTTGGATCAGCCTGGAGTGTCGCTCGCCTTGGCTGGAGCTAGGAGCGTGGATGAATTGATGGATGGAATCAGGGCTTCTCAGGCAGAAGCGTACACTTCGGAAACTCTCGAAGCTTCAGAAGTGATTCACAAAAAGGAGTTTAGCCCTGCTTAGAGGGTGCTCTGGGTGGGTTTGCCCTCTGTCCGCCGAAATTTGCCAGTAATTCCGTGTCTGGTTTACCGGAAAAACAGCTTTTTGATGACCAGCGGCCGAACCGCTCTAAGGTTTTCTGCAACGATGGGTGGGCTTCTCCTAATGATTACTCGATCCAATTGCTAGGTCAGCGATAATCGGGAAGAAATTTTTCCAGTTTGTCGTTGAACCCTTTCATGGCCTCCAAGCACGCTGAACCCACTCCAATTAGACCCAATCCTCCCTTCAAAGTGGGATTGATAGGGGTTACCGGCTACGGATACGACTATTTCAAGTGCCTATCGAAACTGGTTGAACAGGGTCGCATCGAATGGGGGGCTGTTACGATAATCAACCCGGATGAGGCAAGGGAGCAGATTCAGATTTTCGAGAGCTTAGGCGTCCCTATCTACGCTGACTACCGGCAGATGCTCAAGATGGAAAGCCGAGCTTTAGACTGGGTTTGCATCCCCACTGGGATCGGTTTCCACAAGCAGATGGCAGTCGATTGCCTCAAACTGGGTCTGCAGACTCTCGTGGAGAAGCCCTTGGCCCCAGTCTTGCAAGAGGTCGAGGCTATACAGGATGCGGAGAGGGAAGCGAACATCGTGGCATCGGTTGGTTTTCAGCACACTTACGTCGAGGATACCTGGAAGATCAAAAAGCGCTTGCTGGAAGGGGCGATTGGCCAAGTACAGCGAGTGGATTGCCTAGGGCTCTGGCCGCGATCCAGGGATTACTACCACCGAAACGAATGGGCCGGTAAACTGCGAGTAGGGGATTCCTGGATTCTGGATTCGCCTTTCCATAACGGACTTTCCCACCTGGTTAATCTAATTCTTTTTTGGCTGGGGGATACTTTGGAATCAGGGGCAGATCCGAAACAAATCAGCGCCGAACTCTATCGCGCCAAAGATATCGAGTCTTTTGATACAGTGCGTACCGTGGCGACGACGGAAAGCGGCGTGGAAGCGGCGGTCACCGTTTCTCATAGCTCACTGCATAACATCGACCCGGAGATTCGGATTACTGGTACCGAAGGTCAATTGCTCTGGCGGTATAGCGGGGCGCATTCGCTAGTGAGCGACAATGGTTCCGAGACGATCGTATCCTCGAATCCAGTCGAAATCCGAGCGCTCATGTTTGATGCCGTTGTCGACCGAATAGGGGGCGCCAAGTCCCGAAACTGTTCGACCAGGTTAGCGAAAGGCGTTTGCAAGTGGGCTAACGCTATTCACGACACCTGCCCGATTGAAGATATTCCTGATAGATTTCGAGTTAAGGTATCCAGCGAGAACGGCGAAGCTTTCGACGCTATCGATAATCTAGAATACATCGCCCTTAAAGCCCACAACGAAGGCATTTCCCTAAAGGCGGCGGGGGCGCCTTGGGCTATAGAGCCGTTGGTTCGCGACGTAAGCGACTACAGAGAGTTTGAAGGAAAGCTCTGTCACCCGGTTGATGGAAAGGGCAAGATTGTCGAAATTTCCTCCTAGTCCGTATTTAGAGCCCTAATGCGGTTGCCAAATCAAAACGCGTCTGGCTACGCTCGACAAGTATGATGAATAGAAAGGCTTTCATCGGCGCGCTCGGATTGGCGGCGCCTACGGTTTTCACCGCTTCGTGCAAACGGAAAGAGGACTCCTCGAAAGCGTTGCCAGCTTTCGACGAGAGTCAGCCCCAAAGCTTTTGGCAAGCGGTTCAGGGTCAGTTTACATTGAGGGAAAATCGCGCTTACTTGAACTGCGGTGGTCTAGGTCCAGCTCCAAAAGTCGTTCAAGACAAAGTTGTTTCCAAGATGAGGGAGCTGCAATCCGTCTCGGAATCCGGTCATTCCATCCTCGGTGAAACCAGAAAGGTGGCTGCCCGATTTTTCGGATCAAGCGAAGACGAAATCTGCTTCACTCGCAACGCGACGGAATCGAATTCGATCATCGCTTCTGGCATTCCGATGCAGGCTGGCGACGAGGTGATTTTCGAATCCCATGCTCACCCAGGTGGATCGTTTCCTTGGCTTAATCGGCAGAATATGGATGGGATTCGAGTAAAAGTATTCGATCCAGACCCGAGCTCTATGGATAATACGCTAAACCGTATCAATGACTTAATTACGGATCGAACAAAAGCCATTCAAGTGAGCCATATCACGGCTCCGACAGGGATTCTCTTGGATGTGGAGGCGATTGGAAAGCTGGCTGAGGAAAAGGGGCTGTGGTTTCACGTGGATGGGGCCCAAAGCGCTGGCATGATACCGATCGACTTCGCCAATATGAAATGCCATTCCTACGCAACGAGCGGCCACAAGTGGATGGGGGGACCGCGTGGCACCGGTTTATTGCTAGTGCGCCAAGACAGGATCGAGTCTGTTGTATCCTGGCACGTGGGAGCTTACTCAGAGTCCGAGTTTGGATTGCCCGACCGGTTCAAATTGCGTCCAACGGCGCTCAGATTCGAATACGGTACCCGCAACTCGGAACTGATTGCTGGATTGGGGGCAGCTATGGAATTTCAAGAATCCATTGGTAAGGACAGGATTGATGAACGGTCGTCGTATTTGGCCAACAGGCTACGCGAGCAATTGGAGAAGATCGACAGCATAACGGTGCTTACTCCTAAAGATGCGTCCATGCGGCGGGCCATTACCACGTTCCGAAGCGACCGAATGGATTTCGACGAAATAAATAACAGATTGTCGCGCGAGTACTCGCTTCGCTGTAGGCGAGTGACCGAAGTAGGCCTGAACGCGGTACGCGTCTCGACCCACATTTTCAACAGCGAGCAGGACTGCGATCGAGTAGCCGAAGCAGTCGCTAAAATCGTGGTAGGGTAGTTATTTGTTCGATACCTGAAAACCGCTTACTACGGCTCCACTTGAACGATCATTTCGACTTCCACCGCTGATCCCAGGGGTAATGAGCTAAAGCCGCTGGCGGCTCGAGCATGCCGGCCCTTTTCGCCGAACACTTCGACCAGGAGATCGGAACAGCCATTAATTACTTGGGAGTGCCCAGTGAAGGAGTCGGTAGCGTTGACCATGCCGAATACCTTGAGAACGCGTTTTACTTTGGAGAGATCGCCAATCTCCGCTTTCAAAGTCGCCAGCAATCCGACCCCGCATAGTCGAGCGGCGTTGTATCCATCTTCTACAGATAGATCTGCACCGACTTTGCCAACTACCAGCGAGCCATCCGCTTTCCTTGGGATGTGCCCCGATAGAAAGACTACGTTACCCATACGAGTGGCTCCCACGTAGTTAGCGATCGATTTGGCTGGAATTGGCAGCTCGATGCCAAGCTCTTTCAGCTTATCTTCCGGGCTGGCTGCTAGTAGAGCGTTACTGGGACAAAGAACTAAGGCCAGGAAAGCGAAAATTGAAAGGCGGCGGAGGGCTATGAATTTGAATCGGCGCATGATTTTGTGAAATTGGTCAAATCTTCGAGGACCGTCAACTGACTATCAATTACTATTGGGTAAAGAATCAAACCTTTTTGCATGTGGTATAATTGGCTTTTCGCAATAATGCAGCCATTCGACGGGTGGACGATCCGTCTAGTGCAGGAGGGCTAATAGACTCTCTTGGATGGTCAGCCTTGCCATCGGAAAAACTCGATATCCACTTTCGATTCCATATCGTCTAGTTTGAAAGAACACTGTCCGAAATGCTTACCGTATTGAAGTCTAGGGTACGCTTTAAACGCCCATGGGTTATATCCAGTATTCGAGATCCTTTTTCCGCATTGAGGTAGGGTCCCTCAAAAAGTTTCCATTTACTGTAGTCGATTGTTCTGCCATTCACTTGCGGAGCCGATCCGTACCGGGATTCCAGCCTAGCTCCTCGGAACGTCCGCAGGGATACCTGGGGCGTTGGCTCAAGCTCGAATGTCAGGCTCTGGTTCTTGATAGCGGATTTGAAGGCGTCGAAATCCGCGAATTCGGAAACCGAAGCGGCTTGGGCGATGGTCCCGTTCTTGTTTCCGGGGCTGATTAATACCTGGCTGCCCGACGCGACCCGTTCATATTGGTAGCCATTTCCAGTCGACGGCAGTCGCTTGTAAGCCATGTGGGCTTCCCATCGATAGTCGGCCATGGGAAAGTAGGCGAGATAAGCATTTTCTCCACGGGCGAAAATCCATCCTGATTCATCCTCTTCGAGATCCTCCAGGTCCTTGGAGAAAAAGCCGTTCACTTGCTCGAATCTCGTTCCCTGAGGAATGTCATAGAGGGCGATAATCGTGTCCTCATGTTGAAAAACTTTTTCGTAGGGCGAGCAGCCCACGAGCTTGTCTGCCACGTCGTATGAGGGCTTCCCTTCGGCTGCCACGGCTTTAACCATGGTATCCGGCCTCACGTTGAAATAGGCCTGCATGGCCTTGTGCGACGAGTAGGGATGGATCGAAAACAATGTCGGATGCTTGCCTCGGGGATCGGGCGTGGCCCAGGTGATGTCCCAAACGTGCGACTGGATAGGATCGGCCATACCGCCTTGATAGGATCCCACTGCGTAGTCGTTTGTCATATACGTGGTTTTGTAGATGGGAGCTTTCCCGACGTCGCTGTACCGCCAACGGTGACGCGAACGTTTGAGGTCCCTTTGCGTAAAGCTCTGGTCGCGATCCATGCCGATGCGGTAGATCACCTCAGGAAGATGATAGTTAGCGGCAACGATAGCATAGTAGTTGCCCCAGCTGAATCCTCGGGTAGGCGGGCAGTTCCCGAAATTCAGCCAGGAAAAGAAAGAGCTGAGACTATTCCAGCGCTCAACTACCGAAGAGTCATCAGTGCGGGCGTTGGGGCCTCTTAAAACGCCGCTCAGGGTATTCGCAGCCAGCCCAGCGTAAAGAAAATCGAGGAACATCTGCCCGCGTAGTCGCATCTCTGGATCCTTGGCCCAGGACTGAAGATAGATCATTGGAATGGCGTATTCACCGATGTAGTGGGTAGGATTGAATTCACCCTGTCCAATGGTGGTGGCGATGTTCATCCAGTCGATCAGGTAGTCGCGCGATTCTTCCAGGTTCTCCTCGGAGCTTTTGCCATTGTACCATTCCGTTCCGGGCTCGTTTGGGTAGAGCTCGGACATCAGGTAAAGCATGGTGTAGTACATGGCGAAATGGTTTTCCGTATCGCCTCGCAACTGGTACGATTCTTTCCAAGCGCGTCGAATCGCTTGACGGGCCTCATCGGATAGCTTCCCCCGTCCCATGAAGGCGACGCAAGTCGTAGGCAGCATCCAAAATGGACCAGAACCCGGATTCTCCATGAGTTCTATTACCCGAGCGTTGCAAGCCTCGATGTTTTGGTTTAGTAGAAGATTTGCGGATACAGAAGCCATATCCATTTTCTCGGCATCGCCTCGCTCAACGATGCCGGCTCGCCATTCGATGACCTCATTGACTCGGTCCAGGTATGCGGCCCTGCGTTGCATCGGATCTTCTACGATCTCCAAGCTCGGGTGAGGACCTTCGTAGGAAGGTTGCGCCATGGCGAGGGCGCCTATGGTAGTCGAGGCGAGAATGCGGACGAATTTCTCGAGATGGAAAAGGCTCATGCGGAAATCGCTACTTTCTAGAATTTGGGAGGAATACGAAGCTGTTGATGGCGGATCCTTCGAGTCCGGCTTTCTTCCATGTTTTTCCGAAGTCCGAAGATTCGTATAGCGCCTTTTGATACAGGCTGGCAAGCAAGGTGCCCGAGTCGGGGTCGACGCCTACTCGCCAAATACGATGGGGCTTGGGTAGTCCCTCGTTGCGAGGCTTCCAAGTGGCTCCCCCATCTTCCGAAGCGAGAACGCCGTAAGTGTAGCTGCCGATCGCTAGGCGACCAGGATTCGTGGGGTCGAAAGCGATGTTGTACAAAGCGGCTTCGGAGGGGACTTGATCGAAGGCGGTCCAGCTTCTTCCTCCGTTGCGAGAGATATAGGCTCCCGCGCTTTGGGTTACAGCTGCCCAAATGTCGGGATCGTGAGGCGATTGCTGAACATCGTTGACCGTTTCTTCCGTGACCAAAGTCTTTCGCCAGGACCTGGCGTCGTTTTGGCTCAAATAAATGCCCGATTCGCAACCGGCCAGGATATGGCCCTTTCGGGAGCGGTCCACCTCGATGGTTTGCGTGTATTTTCCACGGTCGGGGAGACCACGCTCTCGTTTCGTCCAGGTCATTCCACGATCATCGGATACCGCTATACCTCCAGGGTGGGCCAAGTAGACGCGATCGGGATTGTGCGGATCTACGCAAACATCTTTAGGCTCGGTAATATCCCAACTGGTCGTGACGCGCCAGCTATCGCCGCCATTTACTGTGCGAAGCGCTCCATTCAAGGCTGCCGTATAGAAAGTATTGTGATCGCGAGGATCAAACGAGACGGCGAATATGCTGGGGTCGTTGATTCCGACATGGGCCCACTGCCCATTGGCCTGGCGTAGGTGCAGCCCGCTGGTGGTAGTGATCTTCGATCCGATTACGTAGTTCCGGTTGACGGCGGCGCAAACATAGAGGTCGTAAGTACGATCTTGTCCGATAGCAATAAGGGGCAGAAAAGAGGCAAGCAGTGCAGCTAGAGGGATAAATTTGAGAGACATGGTAGCTAGTTCCTATCTTGCGGACCGTTTCGCTGGCGTAAAGCGAGTCCTCCATTTTACGATACACCAGGCAAATACCTTTGTCGCTTAGGATAGCGCGTTAGTCGTAATCGGGCCCAATCGGAGTGATCCTATCTGAAGATATCGCCGCGTTAGCGGTGGCATGAGGCTGTTTGCCACAATCCCCAAATCTATACATCAATGAAATCGAACGCGGTGGTCTTCAAAGACCGAAATCATGTGGTTTACGAATCGGTTGAATGCCCGGATCCAGGGCCGGATCAGGTAGTGGTCAATGTAACGCACTCTTGGATCAGCAACGGTACGGAAGGTTCGTATTTGCGGGGCGAACGGATTGAAGGGGATACGCCTTGGCGTCCGGGGGATCCGCATCCTTTTCCCGTCATCGCGGGCTACCAAAAGGTTGGCTTTGTGGATTGGGTAGGATCCGAAGTGGATGGGTTGTCGAAAGGCGATTCGGTCTTTGTGTCAGTCAGCGCGGTAACCGATATGTTTGAGCCCCGCGGCGGCCATATTTCCCCGTCGGTATCGGGAGCGGGGGCCGTAATCAAATTGCCGCCGGGTTTAGACCCGGTTGCCTATTCGGGCCTAGTCCTTACTCAGGTGGGTTTCAATTGCGGTGATCGGCCGCGGTTGGAGCCTGGGGATCTCGCGGTAGTTGTTGGTGATGGTCTTGTCGGACAGTGGGCTGCCCAGATGCTGGCCTCCCGAGACGCGAAAACGCTGCTCATCGGTAGACATGCGGATCGTTTGGCCAAATTTAAAAGCGGAGAGACGCTCCTCGAAGACGAGGGAGCCTGGGTAGATTTGGTTCGAGAGCGGTTCCCCGAAGGCGCTCAAGTTGGAGTAGACACCGTAGGATCCCTCAAAGTTATGGGGCAGCTAGAAAGCATGATGAAGCGTTTTGGCCACCTGGTTTCCGCCGGCTTTTATGGTCCGGAGGATCGACTGCCATTGCAGCCGCCGCGCTATAAGGAGCTTTCGATCGACTTGGTTTCCGGTGCCACGCGAGAACGTCTGGAGAAAACCATGGATCTGGTTGCTCAGGAAAAACTGGATACGCTTTCGCTGATTACCCATCGATTTCCAGTGGAACAGGCTGCTCAAGCATGGGATCTAATCGAGTCGAAACGGGAACCAGTGTTAGGGGTCGTACTAGAGTGGGTGTAAGGATGAAAGCGATACAGTACATAGAAAAAGGGCGTCCGGAAATCGTCGAGCTCCCCATTCCGCAGCCGGGAGAAGGCCAAGTTTTGGTTAAGATTTCCGGCGTGGCGACTTGTCCTCAATGGGATATGCATATCATGGATGGCGTTCCCATGGCTCCCGGAGGCAAGTTGGAATATCCTTACACTCCCGGTCAGCCGGGACATGAGGCTACGGGCAAAGTGGCAGAGCTTGGTCCAGGAGTAACGGAGTTCGCAGCTGGTGATCGGGTTGCCTTTTGGCAAGACCAGGCTGGGGCTAAGCAGGGATGCTATGCCGAGTACGTCTTGGCTGATGTGGGCAACCTGCTTCAGGTACCCGGTTTTCTAGAACCTCAGGAGATTGCCTCCCTAGAACTGGCTATGTGCGTGCAGGTTTCGTTCGACCAGATTCAGAACGTCGCTCCCATTAAAGACAAACGATTCGCGGTCGGTGGTTTGGGGCCTGCGGGCTTGGTGGCCATTCAACTTGCCAAAGCCCATGGGGCCGCCGAAGTGATCGCTTTCGACCCGGTAGAAAGCCGTCGTCAGTTGGGGGCTGAGCTAGGAGCGGATCGAGCCCTAGACCCGACCGACGAGGAGGCCTTTCCCCACGACCGCTTCAGTTCGGAGGCCATCGATCTCGCCATTGATTGCGTGGGCTTTCCTGCTTCCATCGAGTATTTGATGGGCAAGACGAAGGACATGGTCGCTCTTTTTGGCGTGTTGCGGGAAGACGTTCGCTTTGGCTTCAAGCATTGGTGTCGGGGCTTGCACTTGGTTGGGTATGGAACTCACAATCGAGGCGCTGCGGAGACCGCTTTAGATCTAATCGTTTCTGGCAAACTGAAATTGAAGCCACTAATCTCTAGAACCTTGCCCCTCGAATCCTATTCCGAAGGAGTCGCCTTGTTGCAAAAGCGGGAGGCGATAAAGGTGTGTTATATACCTTAAGCAGAACACCCTTGTGTTTTACCTTACACCGCAAAAATATTTGTAGTCTCGCCATTGCCTTCCCAGGAATCGCTATTGCTGCCTCCAAGCCGTTTATGATCTCCCCATACCGCCTATTGCATTTTACGCGTTGCCTGGCTGTCGCGGCGATACTCGTCGGTAGCTCTGTCAACGGAGACGATAGCCCGCCGGTTGCCGAAATCAGCGAAGCCGATCTGGTCCACCAATATAGGGAGCGCTGCGACTACGTCATTGATCAAACGGTTGCCAACACCGATCCGAATGACCTGACACGGGGAAGCAATTTCACGATTGCGGCCAATCTCTTTCGTGGAGCAAACCTGGATTGGGCCAGGGAGCGGCTTCGCCTTTCCAACGACCCTCCAACAGGGGCCATGTTCTGGATGCATCCCATGGCCTTGCTGATGCATGTCGGGCGGGAAGAGCTCAACGAGGACGACTGGGCTTTCATTCGCGAGCTTTGGCGAACCTACTTTCCGTATCGAGGGGACACGGAAAACCATTGGGTGATGTATTATGTGAGCCTGTATTTGGTGGCGGAAATGTTTCCCGATGCCGGTCCTGAAGCTTGGTACAACGGAAAATCCTCTGTGGAGATCATGGCGGATGCCAAGGAGTTCATTCTCGACTGGATGCGGATCACCACCTCCTACGGGCAAGGAGAGTATGATTCTCCCAACTACATAGAAGAGTACACCCGACCCATGGCATTGCTGGTAGGTTGGGCTCGCGATCCCGAATTGCAGCAGATGGGCAAGATGATGATGGACTACATCCTGCTCGATTATGCGGTCGAAAATCTGGGCGGCCTCTACGGTGGGGCCCACAGTCGGCTCTATCCTCGATACTTGCTTCAACCGGGAATGGCTCACTCGGCTGCCCATGCTTGGCTGCTTTGGGGGCAAGGCGAGTTCAGCTCCAATGGGGGAACACTGATGATAGCGATGAGTGGATACACGCCGCCTTCGATTCTGTTTAGGATCGCGTCGGATCGGGACAAGGCCTATGTCCACAAGGAGCTTAAGCGAACTCGTTGGCGGTTTAGGCACGCCGGGCCTAATGCATTCGAAGTGGATGGGAAGAGCACGATCCCCGTTTACAAGTATAGTTACGTACACCCGGACTTCATTCTCGGCTCATCTCAAGGAGGCCTGTTACAGCCTATTCAACAGCAAACATGGAGTTTGGTTTGGCGGGAGGAGAATTTGGAGGGCAAATCCAACACGATGTTTGGCCTACAGCCCTATTCGTCTCCCATCGAAGGCACTATGTTTTTCAATTCCGATTGGGATACAGTCACCGATCTGATTGCCAGATCCAAAGTCGACTATGATTCGCCCGACAAGCTCGAAGGCGGTTCACCTTACGAGCAGGTTTTCCAGCACGAAGCGACCTTGATAGCCCTTTACAATATTCCTGAAGGTACGCGTTTTCCTCTTATCAGTACGCTGTTTTCCAGAGATGTGAATCGTCGGGTCGAAGACGAATCGGGATGGATTTTCGGACAAGGTGGTCCCGTCTACATCGCCTACCGGCCTTTTGCCCCAGGGGAGTGGAAACCAGTTGATTGGACAGGGCTGCTAAAAGGCGGAGCTGGGGCTTGGTTTAGCACAGGCTTCAAAGAATTATCCGAAGGAAGCGAGTGCCTGGTTAGCTACTCCTTGAAAAATGGATACATAGTAGAGATCGCCCCGGTAAGCGCATACGAAACCTACCGGGATTTCCAGGAAGCAGTAAGAGCTCTCCCAGTCGAGGTGCGTCTCGAGCCTACCCCTCGAGTCCGCTACACCAATCTGGATGGCGTTAAACTGGAGGCTGAGTACGGAAGGACACCTTCAGTCGATGGAGAGAATGTGGACTATTCCAGCTGGAAACTTTTCGATGGTCCCTTCGCCCAAGCGGAACGGGAAAGCCAGTCCTTGGAAATGATATACGGATCCGAGCGCTATGTCTTGGACTTCAAGAATCGGAGCGCGGAAACATCCGTGGTAGAAAGCGAATGAAGCGGACGACTATAGCATATTTCATCTTCGTACTCGTTATGGGCTTCTCGCCGCTTGAGGCTGAGGAAGAGAGTACTCTATTTATCGCTTTCGCTATGACCAAGGCCCAAGAGGCTAGCTCGATTCCCACCGACTCGGGTATCTATCTGCGAAGTGAAAAGGACAATTCTTGGCATCGCATTGGCCCAGTCATTCAGTCGATGAACAGCCTGGCTGTGGATCCCTCTGCTCCCGCAACTATATTCATGGCCTGCGGCAATGGGATCGTTAGATCAAAAGATGGCGGAGAGACCTGGCGAATGGTTACGGGATGGCGGGAAAGTGATTTTCTCAAGATCGCCATCGATCCAGAAAATGGGGACAATATATACGGAACTTCCGTTTGGGGCTTTCACCTGAGCCGTGACGGCGGCGAATCCTGGACCTCGGCCAACAAGGGGCTGAACGAAAAATATTGTCGGACAATCATCGTCGATCATCGCAATCAGAGACGTCTCGTGCTCGGGACGGGAGACGGTATCTATGAGAGCCGAAACGGTGGTGAATCCTGGACTCGTGTCCGCAGCTCGCCCGAATCGGCGATTCTGAGGATGGACCGAAGCTTGAATAATCCCGATCTTTGGATTGCCGGATCCGAAGGAGAAGGTGTGTATTTGTCTGCCAATGACGGAAAATCCTGGCGCCCCGTTGCCGAAACCTTGAGCGAGGCCAATGTTTACGGCGTTTCGCTCCATCCTGAAAACGAGAATCGTATGGCGGCGGGAGGATGGAGCGAGGGGCTTTGGGTGTCAAATGATGGTGGGGATTCCTGGGAGGACCGAAGTTCAGGACTGCCTTCCCAAAACGTTACAGCCGTTGTATTCGATGAGAATCATCCCGATAGGCTATGGGTTTCGACTTTTGAAGAAGGCACCTATTACACGGATGACGACGGCAAGACCTGGAAAGATGGCGATTTGTATGGAGCCTATGTGTTCGATTTGGACTTTGTTACCAGCGCCAAAGAATGATGCCATGCCGTATTTCCGATCGGCTATTTGTCTGAGCTTTCAGGTTCTCCTGATATCCGCTTTATGTCTGGCGCTTTTAGGATGTATGGAAAATAGCGTTATAGATACTTTGCCTAGCGATAACCAACGCGAAAATGTGAACGCCCTTTTGCTCAGCGCGACTACGAATCCGGGGCAAAAGTCTCTCGAACACGCGAAAGCCGATATCACGAAAACCTTTGGGTCAGTGAATCGCATATTGCTAATAAATTACGCCAGTCTCCCGAATAGGCGCGACGCCTATGCGAAACGAATGAAGCGAGAATTCGCTCAGATCGGCCCAGGCTACACAGTGAAATCCCTCCATGCCATCCCCGCTGACCAGCGTTTAGCTGCGGTCCGAGATACGGAAGGATTCTACGTTAGCGGAGGGAACACCTTCTTGCTTTTAAGGGAGCTCTACGGTGGCGATTTGCTTGTGGCAATCCGAGAGCGGGTCTTGCAAGGCGCCCCTTATGTGGGTTCCAGTGCGGGGTCGAACATCGCGGGCCAATTCATCGGCACCACCAACGATTTTCCCATAACCGACATCCCAACCCGCAGAGCTCTGGGATTGATGGCTGCCAATTTCAATCCGCATCACCCCGATCAAATAGCGGAGGAAGTCGAATTTGGTTTCCGCCAATACAAGATCGGGGAATATGTGGCCCATAACCAAGACGAAGTGGTGATTGGCGTGACCAATCCAGGGATGCTGCGAATCCAGGGCAATATGCTCTCCCTTAGAGGAGAGGGCGGTACTGCCTATATCAGCTACCGAGGGGAAAAACAGACGGTGTCTTCGCTGGCGGACGGGGATATCTCCCGTGCCGTCGAATCATTGCGAAGCAGGTAGTCCCCTTCGTTAAAAATACGTCATCGGCCTCAAAAAGGTTTGACCTGCTTTTGCAAACGAGTCTCAATTTTGACGTTATTGAGATTCATTATCTTTAAGCAATGGTTCCTTGTCCCTTCCAACAACCTGTTGAATCGATTGCCCAATTCGGTGGTATCAATGCTCGGCGTCGTCAATTCACACAGCGTCAGGGATTGTCGTTTGGTGCCTACCGGATCCCGGAAGCGTCGAACTGCTTCTCGTGGCCATTCGAATCGTTCTTGCAAATCGTATTCGTGACCAAGGGCCGCGTATCGGTAGGCCTGCCTGATGAGGGATCAACCTCTGCTATTCAAGGGGAATGGTTTGTTATTTCCCTTGGAGCATGGGCTGGAACAACATCGTTTGAGTGCGAATCTCAGATTGGGGTAATTGAATGCTCGAAAGAGGTCTGGCAAGGTTTGGTTAACGAGGAAGATACTCTCCTCCACGCGAGAAAAGCTTGTTATAGCTGTTCACAGCGCGAAGAAGCGATTCTGACAAAAGGAATCCAAGATGCCCGTATGCGAAAACTTTCAGAAGGTTTGCTTAACAATATAGGTGCTTCACCCAGCGATCGACTCTTAGTCGAATCTATGACCCTCGAATTTTTGGCACGGGTTTGTGACTCAAAATTCATTTCGGGATCTTCAAAGTCAGAACCATGCTACAGAAGCAGGGATGAAGAAGCCCTTGCAGCAGCCGCTAGTTACTTGGAAGGAAATCTCGATGAGAATCATTCCCTTGCCGGCTTAAGTCGGAAGTTTGCCTTGAACGAATTCAAGTTAAAACGCGGTTTCCGAGAACGGTTTGGTATAACTGTTTTCGGTTACCTGAGACAGTGCCGCATGGATCGGGCTCGTCAGTTGTTACTCAGCCGCAGGTATACGGTTCTAGAAGTCGCGAATGCAGTCGGTTATGCGAACCCTAGCCATTTTGCCAGGGCTTTTCGGGGATGTTTTGGACTAAACCCTAAGGCTTTTTTAGCAGGTTCGGCTCGACAATCCTAATTGCAAAAAGCCTGTGCGTTATGAGGCGATCGAAAATACGCGATTTTTATGAAATGCTGCGAAAATTAAAAGGTTCCTTAGACCTATTTGCAATAAGTGTGGTCACGTAGCCAGTGAAACTTCGATTCTTTGCAAAACTAAAAATATGACCCGTGGGTGAGCCACTAAAAGAAGAAGAGATTTACCTCGGATCGTGATTTCCAGTGAAAGGTATTTTGTGTGTAGTTAGGATTGGGAATTGTGGCAGAAAGATCTGAATTGAAGCGCATATGCTCCAGCGTGGAGCAGTTTTTCTCCCGATCGGAGTAGAATAAAAGATTACAAATGGGTATAGTAATGCCTTAGACAAAGTTCGGTTTGGAACCAGGATTTTGTCAAAATTACTCAAACTAATACTCAAAATGAATAGTAAAAGATTAAGGTCTATAACTACGACTGCGTTTTTCATGGCAGTTTGTTCGAATTTGCATGGGCAACAAGGCGATCCTGTAAAGTTGGATGACTTGGTTGTTGTCGGCGAGTACCTGCAGTCGAATCAGGTAAATGCACTTAAGACTCCGACTCCAATTAACGAAGTTCCACAAAGCTTAGTAATATTGACGTCTGATTATATGTCACTTCAGGATATGACAGGGATGGCTGACATCGCTGATTACACCCCGGGCATTGATGCGGGACAGGGTGAAGGTCACCGAGATGACATTCTGTTCAGAGGCGTAAAATCAACAGCTGATTTTTTCGTGGATGGCGTTCGAGACGATGTGCAATACTTCAGGCCATTGTATAATATTGAACAGGTCGAAGTGCTTAAAGGTGCTAACGCTCTTTTCTTTGGCCGCGGTGGAACAGGAGGTCTTATAAACAGAGTTACAAAGAAAGCTATCGTAGGTGAGGAATTTACTAATTACTCCCTTTCGCTGGATGATTTAGGCGAAACTTACGCAGGGCTGGATACCAACCTATCGCTTGGTTTGAATGGAGCTTTTCGAATGAATGCCTATATCGAGGACCTTGAAAACCATCGTGATTTCTACTTCGGGGACAACAAGGGCATAAACCCAACGTTCAATTTTGATTTGAGTGAAACCACAAATGTAAACATCTCATACGAGCACCTAGACCATAAGCGTTTCATTGATCGAGGCATACCATCCGCTTCCGGAGTGCCCGTAAAAGCACTAGCTGATATAACTTTTGGGGATAAAGATGAAAATTATTCAGCTCTGGATGCGAATATTCTTAGTTTGACTGTCGATCAACAGCTGGATGACGAAACTAAACTCCGCTTTGGATTCACAGATAACGATTTTTCGAAACTGTACCAAAATCTATATGCCAGTAGCTATGATTCCACAGCTAACACCGTAACCTTAGCTGGTTATCGTGATACGACTGATAGAAGTAGTAACATTCTCTCCCTAGATCTAATCGGTGAGAAAGAGGTAGGTGGAATCGGTCACAAGTTCGTTGTGGGATTTGAGAAGATAGGTACGGACAACGACAATGATCGTTTTTACATGGATACGGATAACCTGGATAACAATTCCAAGGGTGAAAAAATTACTGTACCGATTGCTGATCAGTTAGTCATACCAAATTTTAACTTCACGACAGAGAAATACGACGAAACGGAAGCTGATCTCAATGTGAGGTCAATTTACTTTAGCGACGAAATCGATTTATCTGACCAATTCAGTATGGTTTTGGGTGGAAGGTTTGATGATTTTGACCTTTCGGTTGTGGATGTTTATGGTAACTCGGGGGGCAGTGCATCAAAGGTAGATGAGGAGTTTTCGCCTCGCTTTGGCCTCGTATTTAAGCCCCAAGCAAACTTGTCAGTGTACGGTAGTTATAGCGAGTCGTTCATTCCGAAAAGCGGCGGGCAGTATGCTGATTTGAAAGGCAGCAAAAAGCAGAAGACTGATCCAGATGTGTATGAAAACAAGGAATTTGGGGTAAAGTATGAACTGGACAATGGACTTAGTCTGACTGCTGCATTATACGACTCCACTGCGGTTAAGCCGACGGGATCAGTTGCTGATGGAGATTACGCAGTAACCGAAACATCTACAAAGGGTTTTGAGATTACAGCGACTGGAAATGTTACAGAAAGCTGGTTTATCTCAGCAGGAGCTAACGTAGTAAACGGAACCGTTCCAGCAGAAGTTGCGGAAAACAGTTACTCTGTCTGGAACCTATTCAAAGTCAGCGATCAATTCAGCTTGGGACTAGGTTATATTAGCAAGGGCGATACTGTGGGTAAAGGTAGTACAAAGCTACCATCTTACAATCGTTTGGATGTTTCAGCTTATTATACGGTTAATGAGTATATGCGGCTCCAGTTGAATGTGGAAAACGCTACAGACGAGCTGTATTTCCCTCACTCTTACGGAAGTGGTCAAGTAACAGTCGGTGCCCCTGTTCATGCGACTCTAAGGCTGTCTGGTCGTTTCTGATTATTTAGTTTTTAAACGATAAGGTTCGTTTTTTCATGGATAGGTCAATCGGGCTATGCTGAGGCATAGCCCGTTTTTTATTAGTATGAATATTTAATCGTTTAAGAGAAACTAAAGAGTCAGCAAATATAGTGAATAGTTGTGCTTTGAAAGTGTATCATACCGAAAGAACTTAATGTATTCTGACCAGTGCTAATCTAAGTCGTGTTTATTGGCTAAAGAAAATAAATCCTTTTAGGAGTATGCTTTTTTCTTCTTGGAGTGGAAAAGACCGAATTCATACGGTAGACTGTTGCGATGGTTGAACATTTTAGTGCAATACGATGCGAAATATTAGCTCCAGATGATCACGCACTGGTCGATATCGGAAAAATCGCTAAAACCTGTGCAATAGATCTTGGTATCAATGTTCCACTAATTTTGATTGGATCTCATCAGATAAGTCGAGAGACCGAATCGGCTATATCGTTAAAAATACCTAAGGAAATAGCTATTTTAAATGATGGGATATGGAAGCTAGCTAGTCGGATTGCCTGCTTCTGCCCGGAAATACGAGTATCTACTCAGATATATAGCCAAAGCAACTTTAGCTCAATTCAGCTATGAACAGAATTCCGCGAGAAGATTTTCGGAAAACAGAACCTATTAGTCGTGATTGCAGGGGATTGATTATCGCGACTAACGATGAAGGTTTAATCGCTTTGAAGCCAGATTTTGTCGAACTGTTCAGTCAATTAACATCTTTGCCTGAATACTATTTACAAACTCGCCATGCGTACACCACCTTAATAGCTAGAAGGCGTCATGTAGAGTTACGAAGTATCAAAAATACGAATCTAATTTCAGACTGCGAAGAAAGTATCCAGTTGGATAGGACAAGTAGTCATCGTATGTATGCTCACGTCTCTCGCTGTGAATGCTGCGGGTCCCCAGGCCGCATTGAAGTTCGAAATAAGCACAATTTAGAGGTATTACAGATTTGTTGTCCTCCTATAGTGAAAGCTATAGACTGGGGTAAGATTATAGCACTTTCTTCGATGGAAGAAGGAGTGAGCCACTTCAGAAGTGATAGGGAGCATTATCCATTCATTCCAAAATCGGCTAAGAAAATTTCTAGTCATCCTTCGAAAATAACGAAATTCTTTGAATTTCTTCGTGAGCGATCAATTGCGTTTGTTGCGACTTTAGAAACGGATGGAGTTATTCATAGAGAGAAAATTCTAGCGGAAAGAATTGAATGTAGTGATGAGATTCTGATTGTTAAAGGTACCTCGCAGACACTGCGCCTAGACTTGGCTGCCGCACTTTCCCTGTTCTCGTTGGATGTCGACGGTTCAAACACAATCTACGTTGCTGGAGATCAAAATGTTCAGCTCTTATCAATTAAGGTTATCTCGTCTGCCAAAACTAAAAAATATTTGCCGATTTGGACTAACTTTTTTGGCGAAGATAAAGTGCGATAGAATGAATAAAAAGGATAAAAATTACGGCGCTACTACTAGCCCATTTTTACCTCGATTGGTTTTGTCGGATCGTCACAACGAAATAGTTAGATCGATCGTTGGCGTATTAGGTCCGCTTTTATTATTGCTGATATTTGTTATGACTATTAAAATGAATAGCTAATGATTTAGGCGTAAAACTTAGTAAAAAGTACGCAAATCTGTAGGCTTTAGTTTCTCAATATACCTCTTACTGAATTCGTTTATTACTCACCAAATAGCTGAAATACACAATTTTCATTAATCACTTTCCTCTGGGGATTATGTAACTAGTTTATTTCACTTTCTAGATTGGAGATAGTGCAACTCATCGTCTTTATTTTACAGGTTTCTTTAATTGAAAAATGTGAGAAAAATAGTTTATCGATTGTAGTAAGGGTTGTAGTGGTTATTTCTTAGCTCAATTTGAAGGCTCTAAATACTCTTTTCATCCTCTCCGACGAGCATCGACGGGATGCCAGTGGCTGCTATGGTCACCCGCTGGTCAAAACGCCCAACATCGATAAGCTAGCATCGGAGGGTACGCTCTTTGAAAGTGCCTATACGAATTCCCCGATTTGCATTCCCGCTCGGGCGGCCCTGCAAACAGGAAGGTACGTGCATAAAACAAGAAATTGGTGCAATGGGAATTCATATCGCGGTCAAATCGAAGGCTGGGGGCATCATTTGAAGTGGGCAGGCCATGAAGTCGTATCGATTGGAAAACTACATTTTAGGTCCTCTGACGACGATAATGGTTTCACCGAAGAGATTCTGCCATTGCACGTGGTTGATGGGCTGGGTGATCTTCGGAGCTGCTTGAGGAAGCTGCGTCCGCCGCGAGATCGGCTCCATTTGATGTCAGAGAACATCGGGGCCGGCGAGACTGATTACCAAAGATACGATCGCAGCATCGCGAATGCGGCCTGCGAGTGGATCCGAAAAAAAGCTGCTGATACTTCCGGCAAGCCGTGGACGCTCTTCGTTTCCTTCGTTTGCCCCCACTTTCCACTCATTGCCCCGGAAGAATTCTACAAAATGTACGATCCCAACGAAGTGGCGCTTCCCAAGCGCTTTGGCGATGATGGCGGGTATCGAAACCCAGCCATGAGGGGGCTGCATGAGTATCAGAATTTCGATGAGTATTTCGACGAACGCTCAACGCGAATCGCCATTGCCAGCTATTATGGGCTAGTGAGCTTTGTGGATAGCCTGATCGGGCAGGTGCGCGAGGCACTCGAGGATTCGGGATTAGCGGATGCAACGCGGATCATTTATACTAGCGACCACGGCGACAATCTTGGGGATAACGGGTTTTGGGGGAAGTCGACGCTATACGAAGAATCCGCAGGGCTTCCATTGGTAATGGCGGGACCTGATATTCCCGTTGGTAAACGCGTATCCACTCCAACAACACTCGTTGATCTAGCGCCTACGTTTTTGGAATTCAACGGCGAGTCTCTGACCGATGAGGAGAAGTCCGAGCTGCCTGGAACGAACTTGCTCGACTTGGCCAATGGAGCGGATCCCGATCGTGTCGCTTTTTCCGAATATCATGCCATCGGATCCATTACGGGCGCTTTCATGATCCGGTACCGGAACTGGAAATACATCCACCACGTGGACTACCCATGCCAGCTGTTCGACTTGGAAGCGGATCCAGAGGAGCTAAACGATCTGGGTGAGGATCCTGGTTTCGAAGCGACGCGATCCATGCTGCATGGCAAACTCTTGGAGATTTGCGATCCGGGTGAAGTGAACCGCCAAGCCTTTGCTGATCAAGCAGCCCGAGTGGAAGCCAATGGCGGCATAGAAGCCGTGCTCAAGCGCTCGTCGATTCCCTATACGCCGGCACCGGTAGAGTAGATAGCTTGTCCTGGGTAGGGAGGACTGGCACAGTCCTCCAAAAGTTTTGGCCAGCTTCCCCGTCCTCCCGTCACTCATTGATCGAAAACGATCCAGTTGACAAAAGTAAGAAGTCAAAGTAAGACATAGGACATGATAAAGTCGGTGTCAGTCAAGGGGCAGCTGGTATTGCCCAGCAAATTGCGGCGCAAGTACGGCATTGCGGCCGGAACGGCTGTGAGCATTCTCGATACGGGCAGCGGCATACTTATCGAGCCGGTGAAAGGGCGTTCCTCCAAGCGCGAGATCGTCTCGGAGAGCAAGATCGACGGGGGTCCTGTAGTGGCCTTCGAGCGCAAGCGTACGCTTACTTCCGAACACGTATCCAAGTTATTGGAGGAAACGTTTTGAGCTACTTGTTGGACGTGAATGCTCTGATCGCTGGCGTATACCAGGATCACGAGCACCACACAATCATGCGATCATGGTTGAACGCCAATGGGGAGCAGTTTCTTTGCGTGGCGCCGGTTGTCTTGACGGGATGCCTACGGGTGCTGATGGCAGTTTCAGGTGAGCGGACAACCGCCCGTCTGGTGAAGGCTATCACCGCTTTCAAGCAGTTCTACGCCATTGAAACGGTTGAAGATGATATCGAGCTCGATCAGTTGGGCAAGTGGGTCGCGGGTCCGAAGCAGGTGACAGATGCCCATCTGCTGGCGATTGCGGGCAAGCATGGATTGAAACTTGTGACTTTTGACAAGCGGATGCCGAGAAAAGGCGTTTTGCGCTTGGGATAGCGGCGACTGGCAGTAGCCCTATCGTCGATCTCGGACCGGCTCGCCATTCTTTTTGGCGGATGGTATAAATCGTACGTAGAGTTTGAGTCCTATCGGTCTTTCAGAGCGTTGATCGCTTCGGGCAGCGATAGCGCTTCTACTTTATCGCTTAGCGGGTAGCGTTTTCCGGTTGGATAAACCACATATAGCCGCTCTAGACGAAGATCTTCGATAGCTATCGCCATGGACTTCGTTAGTCTAGGGGCGTCAGCGTACTTGAATTCGAATCCGTACCGCTGTCCCTTCCTTAGTATAAGAAGGTCGAGCTCGGCTCCTGCGTGAGTGGCCCAGAAATAGGCATTTCGTTCTGCCTTGTTTGAACGGATGATCGTCTCGAGGGCGAAACCCTCCCAACTTGCTCCTAATTTAGGGTGGGATTGAAGGTCGGAGAAAGCCTGCATTCCTAAAAGAGCGTGGAGGATCCCGGTATCTCGGATGTAGGCTTTGGGCGATTTGACGATGCGTTTGCCAAGGTTTTCAAACCATGGCGGCAGGAGCCTAACCATAAAGGCACCTGATAGAATATCCACGTAGTGGCGGATCGTTTTATTGCTCAGCCCTAGCGAGCGCGAAATCTCCGAGGCGTTCCACGCGCTTCCTTGATAGTGGGACAGCATGGTCCAGAAACGTCGCAATTGTTCGCTAGGAATTCGGATTCCCAGTTGGGGCAAGTCGCGTTCGAGAAAGGTCGCGATGAAATCGTCGAGCCATTTAAAGGCCAATTCGTCGCTCTTTTTCAGAAATGCCTCGGGAAATCCTCCCCGTAGCCACAGGTCCTGTTGATTGTCGTATCCGACTTCGTCGAGACTGAATCCGGAAATGTCGACGAAATGTACACGGCCCGCTAGCGATTCGGACACGCCTTTCACGATTTCCGGTGAAGCGCTTCCTAAGATAAGAAATTTCGCGGGAAGGGGATCCCTGTCGGCCAGAACGCGTATCGTTTGGAAGAGCTCTGGTTTTCTCTGGATTTCATCGATCACCACCAGTCCCTCAAGACCTTCGAGAGCCAGCATGGGTTCAGCAAGTCGGGCCAGATCCCTCGGATCTTCCAGATCAAAACTCGCAGTAGGACCGTCAACCGTTCGTATGAAATTTCGGGCAAGTGTGGTCTTGCCGCATTGACGAGGCCCCAGAAGCGATACGACGCGATTCGAAGCGAGACCCCGCTCGATTTCATTTAAATATGAATCCCTAGAGATCATAAAAGTCATAGAAATTTGGGATATCAATTCCCAAATATCAAGGATAAAAGACCCTATTTAAAGTGATTAACACATCCGAAAATAGACCTAGTTAATTTTTGCTGGGAAATCGTTTCATTCCGTAGATGGATTGTGTAACTGCGAGATCTAGCGTTGGAATCGGTTTGGAAACGATCCGATCCGTAGTACAGGACACCCCGAGACCGAGCTCAGTTCGACAAGTATCAAGCGAGAATCCCCTCAATCAAATGCCCGTGAACATCGGTGAGGCGGAAGTCGCGGCCTTGAAAGCGGTACGTGAGGCGCTGGTGGTCGATGCCTAGCAAGTGAAGCATGGTGGCGTGCAGATCGTGCACGGCAGTCGGGTTTTCTTGGGCCGCGTATCCAAAATCGTCGGTCGCTCCGTAGACGGTGCCTCCATTGATTCCACCTCCCGCTAGGAATATAGAGAAGCCTTTGATGTGGTGGTCACGTCCATCGGCACTAGCTCCTTGGCTCATCGGTGTGCGGCCGAACTCGCCACCCCAGACAATAAGCGTTTCATCCAGCATCCCCCGCATTTTGAGATCCTTGATCAGGGCTGCGGTGGGCTTATCGACCAGTTCTGATACGGCTGTGAAATTCTTCTTTAGGCTTCCGTGGTGATCCCATCCGCGATGGTAGAGCTGGATGAAGCGCACGCCTCGTTCAGCTAGCCGTCGGGCCATAAGGCAATTGGAGGCGTAGGTGCCATCGCCGGGCTCGCAGCCATAGAGTTCGAGAACGTTTTCGGGTTCACCTGAAAAGTCGGTTAACTCCGGGACGGACGCCTGCATTTCGTAGGCAAGCTCGTACTGGGCGATTCGGGTGGCGATCTCAGGATCATGCTGCCGGGATGATAGCTGCGTATTCAAGGAATTGATCGTCTCCACCAGATCCCCCTGCGACTCACGGCTGATTCCATCGGGATTGCCTACGTAATAGACCGTATCCCCTTGAGAGCGCAGTTCCACGCCTTGGTGCTTGCTGGGAAGAAATCCATTGTGCCATTGGCGGGCGGAGATGGGCTGGGCTTGGCCGCCGCCTTCGGAAGTTAGCACCACGTATCCCGGAAGATCGTCGGAAAGACTACCAAGACCATAATTAGTCCAAGCTCCCATACTGGGCCGACCGGGAATGATGGACCCCGTATTCATGAAGGTGTGAGCCGGATCGTGATTGATCTGTTCCGTATACATCGAGCGAATGACCGCGATCTCATCGGCCAGGGCGGCGATGTGGGGAAAGCGGTCGCTAATCATCATCCCATTTTTCCCGTGGCGGGAGAATGGGAAGGTGGGCCCTTTCACCTTGAGTTCCGCTCCTTGGAGCTGAGCGATCTGCTCGCCTTTGGTGAAGGACTCGGGCATGGCCTTCCCATCATTCTCTTCCAGCACAGGCTTGTAGTCGAAGGTTTCCAGGTGCGAGGGCCCGCCGGCCATACAAAGGTGGATGACCCGCTTAACTTTGGCAGGATAATGGAGGCCTTCGAAGCTCGCTGCGCCGTTGCCATCGCCGATCTTGTCGCTCGCCATAAGGTCGCCCAAAGCGAATACTCCAAGACTGGATAATGACTGTTTGAGAAAGGAGCGACGGTTGACGTCTTTGATGTATGGTGAAAGTGGATGCATCGTGGTTAAGGATGAAGGATGAGGGATGAAAAGATTGGCTAGTTGCGAAACGCCAATGGCTAAAAGCTAGATCTCAGTATCTCGTTATTGTTTCGTGAAGATTGAGGATTGCTCGGCTTAAGCTGGTTAGGGCTGCGAGCTCTGTCGACTTGTTTTCTTTTGAGGAATGCATGCCTATGTTCAAGAACGGTTCGGTTTGATTGGACTCGTTGGTAAAACGCTTTCGTTCTCTCTGAAGGAAAGCTTTCAATGTTCGTCGTTCCTTGGCGGTTGGGTTGCGAGCCAAGGCTCGCCTATAAGCGATTTCAATGCGGGCGTTGTCGTTTTTCTCAGCCATGAGAATCTCCGCTAGGGCTCGGGCGGCTTCGACTTGGGTGGGATCGTTCAGAAGGGTGAGCGCTTGCAGGGGAGAGTTGGAAAGTTCTCTTTTGATGATGCACTCGTCCCGGCCTCCGGCATCGAAAGTGGTCAACATCGGATGCAGGAATGTGCGCTGCCAATGCATGTATACGCCACGTCGATACTGATTTTCATCGATATCATGATTGTAAGCGACTTTAGGGAAATTCAGATTTCGGTAGTGTCCCTCTGGCTGATAGGGTCGAGCGCTGGGCCCTCCTATTTTTGGATTAAGAAGTCCGCTAATGGAGAGGGCATTGTCGCGAATCATCTCGGCGGGAAGGCGAACAGCGCTTTGCCGCGCTAGCAGCCGATTGTAGGGGTCGATTTCAAAAAGCTTTTCGGAGCCATCGCTAGTTTGCCGGTAAGATCGAGACAGAACAATCTCGCGAATAACCTGTTTGATGTTCCAGCCAGACTCGATGAACTCGGCCGCCAACCAGTCCAGGAGTTCTGGGTAGGGCGGGTATTCACCTTGGAGGCCCAGGTCCTCCGGAGCGCTGGACAGCGGTGTTCCGAAGTACATTGCCCAGAGCCGATTGGTGAAGGCTCGAGCGGTAAGCGGGTTTTCAGGATGGACGATCCATTTCGCCAAGTCTAGCCGGTCTAGGCGGCGTGATTCATCGGAGGCGATGTTCTGAGGGAGAAATGCGGGCGTTGCCGGCAAGACGGTTTCTCCGCTGTCGTCCATCCAGTTGCCTCGCGGCAAGACTTTCACTTCTCGGGGCTTGGCGCTAATAGTGAGGGGCGTGTAGCGATCGCCATATAGCTCCTTTTTCAGTTCACCGATTTTCTTTCTTTCGGAAGCAAACGCTTCGGCGTGATCGACGTAAAAGGCCTTTTGCAAAACACTCCGGTCCTCCAGTGTATCCGTTCCGTTGATAACGTGTGCGAGCGCATTTTGCTGGTCATCGTCTAAACGCTGGTAGAGAGAGCCGTCTCGCATCGTACGGATACGGAAAGAGCGAAAGCCTCCTCGATTGCCTTTGAGGGGAAGAATGGATACAAGTTGAGCGTTATCCGGCAGATCCAATTCCGCCATGGTGATATTAATGGGATGCCAGACTCCTTTATATAGAAGCGGAGTTAGTTGAACTGCTGGGGCCTTCGATTTGCGGTCCAGTTCTTTTTCGAAATTGTCGCCGAGGTGGTAGGCCTTCTTTTTTTCTTCGCTACCGACTTGGTAAGTCAGCTCGATGCCCAGGCTCCCTCGGCCGCCACCGCCATCGATGCGAGCTTCGAACTCCAGGGCCGCTGTACGCTCGAAAGAGTAGGGATAGTGGCTAAGGTCAATAGATTCCGCGGTAGTCGTGTCTTGATACTTCTTAGTGTATTGAAGCGGAAAATACGTGGGAATATTTTCTATACTCAGCTTATCTTGTAAATCTATCCACTTGGCCAGTTCTCGATCCGCTTCCGGCGACCCTTTGGCCAAAACGGTTTCTCTTTGCTGGATCTCCATTTCTACGGCCTCAGGGTCTTCGTGAAAGATGTAGTTCGGTACTGCTAGCTCGGGTCCAAACCAGCCAGTAAACATGGGTCCGTCGTTTTCGATATACTGGTAAGGATCCTCCTGATAGTCGCCGTCGTCAGTGTAGGCCCCCTTTTCCAGTATGTCCGCAAAGAAGGCGGCAAAGCTGTAGAAATCCTTAGTGGTAAACGGGTCGAATTTGTGGTCGTGGCACTCAGCGCAGGCCATAGTGGAGCCGAGCCAATTGGTAGCCGTAGTACGGACGCGCTCGGATTGGTATTTCTTAATGTACTCCTTGTCTTGGATACCGCCTTCCCGGCTGATTTGGTTTAGCCGGTTGTAGCTAGCGGCCACCAGTTGCTTGATTGTGGGGTTGGGTAGAAGGTCCCCGGCAATCTGCTCGATGGTGAATTGGTCGTAGGGCTTATTCTCATTGAAGGACTCGATGACATAGTCTCGATAGGGAGTGGCATCGCGTTGCTGGTCCCCGTGATAGCCAACGGTGTCCGCATAGCGTACCGCGTCTAGCCAGTGGATAGCCATTTTCTCGCCGTAATGTTTAGAGGCTAGTAAATCTTCCACAAGCTTCTCGTATGCTTTGGGATCTTTGTCGTTGATGAAAGCTTGAACGGCTTCGGGCGTGGGAGGCAGACCGGTGAGATCGAAAGACAGGCGGCGAATCAAGGTGGATTTAGAAGCTTCTGGAGAGAACTCCAATCCATTCTCTTTGAGTCGATTGCCCACGATAGCGTCGATATCTTTGAAGGGAGGACGTTCTACAGGTGTGTAGGACCAATGGCTTTCGTATTCGGCTCCCTCGGCTATCCACCGGCGCAACAGCTCTTTTTCCTTATCGCTCAGAGAATGGTTGGACTTGGGCGGGGGCATGACCTCGCTGCGATCCTCGCTGAGAATCCGATAGACGAGCTCGCTCTCCTCGGGATCGCCAGGAACGAAAGCAGAGGCCTCGATGGCATCCTCGCGAATATCCAGGCGGAGGTCAGCTTCCCGTGTTTCACCATCTGGTCCATGGCAGAAGAAGCAATTATTGGACAGGATGGGGCGAATGTCTCGGTTGAAGTCGACCTCCTCAGCCAGGGTGACTTTCGAGTTCGCAGCGGATGCTGCGACCAGAATCGCGAACAAGCATCTGTATTGCCTAACAAAAGAATGGAAGGATTGGGTGTGAGGGGATGACATAAGCATTCGGACAGTCTTTGCGGGTATCGATGGACTCGGTTCTAAGTCGTGCTGCTGGGGAATCAATCAAATCTGATTTACCGGATAGATGGACATCGCTGTCCTGGATGGAATCGACGGGTAGGGAGGACCCGTCTTCGCCCGAGGCTGCGCCGAGGCCGGCCGGCTCGGTCCTCCTTTTACGGATTTCGGAAGATCGAGCCGATCCTCCCTACCTTCGAAGGCTCTACATGAATAGTGTCATAGGATGATTCTAAAAACCTGCCGCGAAGCGAAGTGTAGCGATCCTGGCCCCGAAGGATTCGGGGATCTAGCGAGTCCGCTTTGCGTGCGAGCGATGTTAAACACTTATACTCTGACCAGCTTTCGAATCCTGATGCGGTTGTACCGCTTTTGAAAACGGGATTGCGATTACTCGGTTGGGTACGCTTAATGCCGCCATGTTTAGAGCCCCGATTCCCCATCTGCTGCCTCTTCTTTTCCTGACCATTGTTTCGCAGAGCTCGGCTTTAGCAGAGGAGCGCGTTGAGTGGGTGGACTCAAAAATTCGTGGTACCCCGGAACCGATCCCCGCTTACCGAGCGGAGCCAATATGGCCGCATATCAGCTTCAAAAATGCTCTGGCGATCACGGTTCTCGAGTCGCGTGAGCGGATGTTTGTTACCGAGCAAAGGGGCAAGATTTGGATACTGCCATCCGATCTTAACGCGAACCCCGAGAGTCCTGAGCTATCGGCGGATTTAAGCGCATTTATACAAGGATTTCGCAATGCCTACGGTCTCGCTTTCCATCCAAAATTCGAGGCGAACCGATTGTGCTACATTTTCTATACTACGATTCTTCAATCGGGCGCTCAGCAATCGACAGTCAGTTCCTTTCGCCTCGATGAGTCTCTGAAGATATTGCCCGAAAGCCGAGAGGATATCATCTCTTGCGGAGCGGGCGGCCACAATGGCGGGGACATTCAATTCGGTCCTGATGGCATGCTCTACATACCGGTCGGAGATTTGGCTCCACCGGACCCACCGGACCCGAGAAATGACGGTCAGAATCTGGCCACCATTGCGGGAGCGATTTCCCGCATCGACGTTGATAGGCGCGATCCGGGCCTGCCTTACGGTATCCCGAAAGATAATCCTTTTGTGGGGATGGAAGGAGCTCGCCCAGAGATTTGGGCCTTCGGTTTTCGCAATCCCTGGAAGATCGATTTCCACCCGGAGACCAGTAACATATGGCTAGGCGATGTGGGCTGGGAGCTTTACGAAATGGTGCATCGAGTTGAGAAAGGCGGCAACCATGGCTGGTCTGTAGTGGAAGGTCCGATACCTGCAAAGCCCGACCAAGAGCGTGGGCCAGGACCGATCGTCGCCCCTATTGTGAGCTACTCGCATGACACGGAAGGGGCATCGGTAACGGGTGGCTTTTTCAATTCCGGAGAGCGTTTTCCTGACCTTGAGGGCGCTTACATTTATGGCGATTGGTCCAATGGAAAAGTTTGGGCCCTACGATGGGATGGCGAAAAGATGACGCGGAACGATCTTATCGCTGAAACGCGAAAGCAGATCGTCTCGTTTGGCGACGTGTCGGGCGGCGAGATAGTCTTTCTAGACTGGCCCGATGACCAGCGGCTTCATCGCCTCGTCCCCAATCCGCGAGCTGGTGAAGTAAGCGATTTCCCCAGACGATTGAGTCTCACTGGCTTGTTCGAAGATACGGAAAATGAGATCCCTGCCCCGGGAGTCTACGGATTTTCCATCAATTCACCTATGTGGCAGGAGGGGGCGGAGTCCAGTTACTGGGTAGCTATTCCCGGGAAAGAAGGGTTTAAAACGAGTATTGCCAGGCCTCAACCGTTTATACTGACCCAGTATCGGGAGGTTAAAGACTCCGTACTGGTGAAGACAATACGTTTGAACGAACAGCGAGTGGAAACGCAAATCCTGCACTGGGATGGGTATTGGAATGGCTATACCTATCGGTGGAACGAAGAGCAAACGGATGCGATCTTAGTAGCTCGTGAAGGACTGACGACGAATATCCAAGGCAAGCCATGGCGCTTCTATGCCAGAAACGAATGCATGCGTTGCCACGGAAGCAACTTCCACAAGCCACTGGCTTTTTTCCCCGGTCAGATGGACCGCGATGATCAAATCAAGCGATTCTTGGACTTGGGGCTAGTCGACGATACCTTCGAGAAAGCCGCTGAGATTCAGCCGATGGGGAATCCGTATGATGAATCACTCGCTTTGGAAACCAGGGCCCGGTCTTGGATCCATAGTAATTGCGCGGGCTGCCACCGGCGTTCGGGCGGGGCGGGGATTGTCTCGATGATGAATATCACGACGACCAATGAAGATATGCGCATGTTGAACTGGGGTCCCAGCCGAGGCAGTTTTGGGCTTGAGGGGGCTCCACTCATCGAACCAGGGAATCCCTATCGGTCGATTCTCTACTATCGGATCGCCACCAAGGGAGCGGGGCACATGCCCATGATCGGATTACCAACAATTGATAGTAAAGGGGTGCAAGTCGTGCATGATTGGATACGCTCATTGCAACCTGGCGCTCCAATTGCAAAGGCGTCGCTCGACCCGAAAAACGTCGAGGAAGCCTTGGCCTTGTATCACCAAATTCAGAGCGGAGCCCTATCGGAATCCGATCGCAAGAAGGCTATAGCAAACTGCCTTTCCCATAAAGATCCCTTCGTCTTGAATCTATTTTTAGGCATGTAGCGCTCCATGAATCAATCCATTGGTGATACGGTGTCGTCAAATGGGAGCGAATTAGCTTTACCCTGCGCGACTGAGGACGTTGATGCCCTCCTTTCCCAACCGAGCGAGGAAGCGATCGATGTCCTTGGAGAAACGGAGGGGCCTATTATCGTTTTGGGAGCAGGAGGGAAAATGGGGTTGCACCTTTGCACCTTGCTGAAGCGAGCGTTTTCGGATCTAAGCCGATCCGATCCCATCTACGCGGCCTCTCGATTTCAAAGCCTTCGGGACGCATCAGCTTACGAGCAGTTAGGTTTACAGGTGTTGAAAGGAGATTTTCGGGATGATGAGCTCGTCAAGAGCCTGCCCGATTGCCCGACTGTATTCTATTTAGTCGGCGCGAAATTCGGTACTTCGAATAACCCGCAACTCCTGAGGGAAATCAATGTGGAGGTGGCTCGAGAACTGGCCTATCGCTACCGCGGCTCGAAAATCGTGGCCCTATCTACGGGGTGCGTTTACTCGTATGTTTTACCCGAATCCGGAGGATCGTTAGAAAATTCTCCTATGAATCCAATTGGCGAATACGCTCGTTCGTGCCTGGAGCGGGAAATTCAGTTTCAAGAGATTTCCAAGCAATATAATACTCAAGTGGCGCTTATCCGTTTAAATTATTCGGTAGAGTTTCGCTACGGAGTGTTGCTCGATATCGGTCAAAAAGTATTCGATGACGATCCGGTCGACCTTACCATGAGTCACGTAAACGTAATCTGGCAAAACGACGCCTTGAATCATACCGTCCAGTCTCTGGAAATCGCGGACACTCCTGCTGTCCCGATTAATGTAACGGGAGCGGACATGCTTAGTGTCCGTGATCTGGCGGAGGCTTTTGCTAAGCGTTTTTCAATACGTCCTCGATTTGCAGGCGCCGAGTCGGAGTCCATGTGGTTGAGCAATGCATCCAAGTCGCACCGGCTGTTCGGGCCGCCCAAGGTAGGCGTTGAGCAGATGATTGATTGGATAGCGGCGTGGATCCTGCAAGGAGGTGAAACCCATGGAAAGCCTACGGGATTTGAGACCCGGGACGGGAAGTTTTGAATTATTCCATGAGGACGCGTATCAATATTCGGAGATGGTAGGGCTGCTTGTCCTCAAGCAGCCGAAAAACGTTGGACCTGATGCGGCTGACTAGGGATAGTCAGCCCTACCATTATGGTTTCCGGAATATCTGATAAACGATGCCTCCCACCACTCGATTAGATAGCCGCGTTCGAGAACTCCTTTTCCGGGGAATCGTTATACCTGCTCATCCTCTGGCGCTGGATAGGAATCACCGGTTTGATCATCGTCGGCAACGGGCATTGACCCGCTACTATTTGGATGCGGGAGCGAAGGGCATAGCGGTAGGCGTGCACACGACGCAGTTTGAGATTCGCCAACCAGAAATTGGGCTTTTCAAACCGGTTTTGGAGCTAGGGGTCGAAACGATCCGCGAACACGAAAACGCCTCAGGAGACCGAATCGTGAAAGTCGCTGGAGTTGTGGGAAACACGAGCCAAGCGATGTCTGAAGCAGAATTTGCCAGGGAACTTGGATACGATCTCGCTCTGGTTAGCTTGGGAGCTTTCCCGAACGCCAGCAATGTTGAGATGATCGATCACTTGCGGAGGCTTTCGTCTATTATCCCGGTTTTTGGATTCTACCTGCAGCCTGCGGTTGGCGGACGCCGCTTGGATTATGAGTTTTGGAAAGCGGCGATGGAAATTGAAAGTCTGGTTGCCGTTAAAGTAGCCCCCTTTAATCGATATGACTCTTTGGATGTCGCCCGAGCGATAGGTGATGCCGGCAGAGCGGATTCAGTGGCGCTGTATACAGGAAATGATGACAATATTCTTCTGGATCTTCTTACCCCAATGAAATTCGGAGAAGATTCAGGCGCTACGGAGTTGCGTTTTCGAGGAGGGCTTTTTGGTCAGTGGGCAGTTTGGACGCGTAAGGCTGTCGAAGACTTGCGGGCGATTCATGAAATGCAGTCAGAGAGCGAGAATATTCCATCCTCGTGGTTGACTCGTGCCCAACAGTTAACGGATGCCAATGCCGCCATTTTCGATGTAGCGAACGGTTTTGCTGGATGTATCACTGGGATACACGAAGTGTTGCGGCGCCAAGGATTGCTCGAGGGCATTTGGACGCTGAACGAAGACGAAGGCTTGTCGCCGGGCCAATCGGAAGCGATCGATCGGGTCTGCGCGAGCTACCCGAGCCTGATGGATGATGTCTTTGTCGCCGAAAATCTGGACCGCTGGCTGAGCTAAAGTGGTCTAATCGAGAAGGCAAACAGGCTAACCGGGGCGAGATCAAAATTGTGTCCTGAGCCGGGATCGCAGGCGGCTCCTAGTATGGGGTCTTGGCTAAACTATGGATTGGGCTCCGAATCAGATTCAATTCCTGGATACGTCGTAATGACTGACCCAAAAGGAGCTCTCCCAGCCGGCCAGCCGATGTATACTCAAGGATTTCTCCCTGCCAATTTCCAGCCAACCATGTTCCGGCCGGGCGAAAACCCGGTACTGAATCTTAACCTGCCCAATGGCATTTCGCTGAAGGAGCGTAAGCGCACCTTGGATTTAATCGGCGAGTTGAACCGGGCCAATCTTAATGAAGAGGACCACGAGTTTTCGGCTCGCATCGATTCCTACGATTTGGCTTTCAAAATGCAGACGGAAGCGCCAGAGGCCCGAGATCCTTCAAGGGAATCGCAAGAGACTTTGAATTTGTACGGTATCGGTGGAGAGCATACAAACGACTATGGACGCCGTTGTTTGATGGCCCGTAAACTGGTTGAGAATGGCGTGCGCTTTATTACAGTCGTTTCTGGAGGAGGCACAGGCGATCTAATGTGGGATGCTCACAAGGACATCGAAGAAAACCACGTGCGCATGGCCCAGCATACGGACCAGCCAGTTGCCGGGCTGATAAAGGATCTCAAGCGCCGTGGATTGCTCGACAGCACATTAGTGCTTTGGGGAGGGGAGTTCGGTAGATCGCCTGAAGCGGAGGCCGGAATCGGTCGCGACCATCATAATCTTGGGTTCACCATGTGGATGGCGGGAGGCGGCATCAAAGGTGGGCAAGTCGTAGGAGCCACCGATGAAATTGGGCTTCATGCGGTTGAACGGCCCTATCACTTTAGAGATATCCATAATACGATTCTCCATCAGCTCGGGCTCGATCAACACAAGTTGACATACCCGCACATGGGCCGGGACGAACGCTTGACCTTCCTGGAAGGAAAATTGGTTAGAGAGATTATATAGCTCGGTTGTTTCAGAGCAGCACAGGCTTCCAGCCTGTAAGGAAACAGGCTGGAAGCCTGTGCTGCTTTCTACCCGGCCGCAGTCGCCCGGATCTTGATGTCGACGGGATCGCCAACCTTTTGCATGGAAAACCCGGGTCGATAATGACTGTCGACGGTGATGACCATTGGGTTCTCAGGTTCTCCCGTGTGATTGAGGCTCAATTCCGAAAGGGCCATTCGGGTGGTTTCCTGGCCGACTAAGTCATGGCGATGGTCAACCCCAGATGCATCCGTAGGTTCGTAGGATAGGTCCAAACTGGCGAAGCCAATATCCGTAGGGGCCGTGTATCCAATTTTTTGAAGCGTTTGATAGATGGCTCCAGAACTAATGACAGCCTCCGGCTGATAGGATTCCATCCATTGCCGAATATTCGGCTCACTGATATCCCTGCGCGCTAGAATTGGGATACGCTTGTTTTCGCTTAGCTGGCTGGAATAGTAAAGGTAGGACGAGGCGAAAAGCTTGTGTCCGGTTCCGCCACTCTTGTAGGCCATGATGAATCCAATTCTTCGGTAGCCCAAGGCAAGGGCTTGTTCTAGAAGCTCATCCATCATTTGCAGGTAGTTGGGACAAGCCCGATTCACATTGGGATCAATTATACTGTATCCAGATGAGGATGCGCACAATCCATTGAGATCGAGGTCGATGGTACCCACGCCATTCAAGTAGGGAAGTAAGATGACAACTCTTATACCTCGAGAGACGAGGATGCTCTTCAATCGCTTCGGGCTTACCTGCATGTCCTTCAGGTAAAAATAGTCCGTTCCGTAGCCGCTTGCCAGGCACTGCCCTTCGATTCCGGATACGAGTTTCTCGAATCGCTGGTACTTTTTCAGATTGCGCCTCTCCAGGTCGGGAATGATAACCGCCAGCTTCGACATTTGTCGATTCGATCGCTTGGAGCGCATGTGCTCCATCAATTCAGAAATACGTCCGTCCTTAACGTAGCCCATGTGCTCGGCGATTCGTTCTATTTCCAGGCGCCGCTTTTCCGATACCTTCGGGCTATTGCGCAATGCTAAGGAAACGGCGGAAACCGACACGCCAGCTTCTTTAGCGATTTCTTTCATGCTGACGTTGTAGGTGGGGCCGGGCATCTTTAAGGATGAGGTATGAAGGTGAGGTAGAAAGGATGAATTGCGCGTACTGCCTAGATTGATTTTGGGGTTTCTGATAGCTATCGCTTCTGATCATAAAAGAGAGTCATTTGGCATTAATTGAGTCAACGGTTAACTACTTTTACTGTGGCAATATTCGCGTGGAGCTAGACACTATTGGAATAATGAAAACCTCAACGTCGTCGGATACTCGATTAGCCCTAGGTGTCGTCTGCTTTACGTTTTCCATTTTGATGAGTTCTCTAGGCTTTGCCGAGAATTCGCCGAATGTAGTCATCATCTTGGCCGATGATCTGGGGATAGGGGATGTATCTGCGTATAACGAAAACGCTGCTTGGCAGACACCGCATATCGATCGCATCGCTTCTAACGGAATGCTGTTTACCGATGCCCACACCAGTGCGGCGATCTGCACGCCGACCCGTTACGGAATAATAACTGGCCGGTACAATTGGCGTTCGACTCGAAAAAGCGGGGGAGGGGATGGCTATTCGCCACCCCTTATCGAACAGGAGCGCATGACGATAGCCGAATTGTTTAGGAATAATGGATACAAGACGGCATGGATTGGCAAATGGCATCTGGGTTGGAACTGGAAGCTCAAAAGCGATCGTATGATAGAGTATGATGAAAAAATCCGGCCTGATATCGATTTCAGCCGGGCGGTAACGGAGGGGCCGAAATCTCAGGGGTTCGACTACACTTACGGGATAGCGGCATCGCTTTCTTCTCCTCCATTTGTATATGTCGAGAATAGCCAGCCTACGGCCATACCTGAAGAACTCTCTGTAAACTATGACGAAAAGGCATTCTGGAGAAAGGGGTCTATAGCGGATAACTTTCGGCATGTAGAAACACTCGAACACTTCACGAATCGATCGGTTGAATACATCAAAGAGCAAGCTGAGGGAGAGGAGCCTTTCTTCCTTTATTGCGCCCTGACGGCTCCTCATGCCCCCATCATCCCGACATCGGAGTTTATCGGGAGCAGCAATTCGACCGCCTACGGCGACTTTGTTTTGCTCGTAGACCATGTAGTGGGGCAGATAACGGAAACGATAGTGTCTGACGATCGGCTGGAAAATACTTTGGTCTTTTTTACCAGCGACAATGGTCAATCGCCTCGAGCGGACTTCGACGATGACGAGCTCCCGCTAGCAGGCCATTCAGGCAGCTACATCTACCGCGGCAAGAAGTTCGATGTCTTCGAGGGTGGGCACCGCGTTCCCTTCATCGCCAGCTGGCCGGGAAAAATCGAGGCTGGCTCCCGCAGCGAAGAGATTATTTGCACGACCGACTTCATGGCGACGGCTGCGGATATTGTAGGTGCCGGTTTGCCAGACGACGCGGGTGAAGATAGCTACAGCATGCTTCCCGTTTTGTTAGGCGATGATTACCCAAAGCCACTTCGTGAAGCGACCGTGCACCATTCAAGCGATGGCCGATTCGCGATTAGGCAAGGAGACTGGAAGCTGATCTTGTGGCCGGGTTCAGGTGGCTGGGCCTATCCAGCCACGGAAGAAGATATGGAGGGCTTGCCTCGGTTTCAGCTCTATAATCTAGCCAAGGACCCCGGCGAGACGACTAACCTCATGGCCAATTTTCCCGATCGCGTGAGAGAACTTAGAACGCTCATGGAACGCTATATTCGTAATGGCCGCAGCACGCTAGGCGCCGCCCAATCGAACGATGGACCGTCCATTTGGCCAGAACTACATTGGATGGGGTCCGACTAGTGTATTTCAAAACTCTATTCTTCTCTGAATAGTAAGGTCTTGGTAGGTAGACGCCGCCAATTGGCGCCATTCATCGGAGTTACTCCACACTGTTCGGAAATAGTTACGCTAATCTACACAGGGCTGTCAAAAAGGACCGTCTGGAAAAGGCTGCTGTGCATTGTCTCGGCTTTACTGGGCCGCTTCGAGCTCCTTGAGCAGTCTGCTGACAACTTCGGGATGCCCTCCAGCAATGTTGTCAAGTTCTCTGATATCCTCGTCCAAATTGTAAAGCAACGGTGGATCGTGACGCGCTATCGGTGTCCTCTCCCGAGTATGAGGATTGGTTGGCTGCCTGGTTGTACGGTGGATTTTAAACTTACCCGAGCGATAGACATCAGGACTGTAAAACCAGGTAGTTCTTGGGCTGGGTTCTCCCTCTAATAACGTAGGTGTCAGGTCAGTCGACATCCAGCCTGGTTTATTCCTGGGAAGTTCACGCTCCCCGGTTAGGGTTGCGAATGTGGCGTAGAAATCGATATTCACGCCGATGCCGTCAATAGTAGCCGGTTCGATCGTCCCGGGCCACCGGAAGATTCCAGGTACGCGGAATCCGCCTTCCCAAGTCGTTCCTTTCTGGCCACGCAGAGGCTTGGCGGTTCCGGCATGTCGGGGGCCAAAGACGGTCCATGGCCCATTGTCGCTGGTGAAAATGATGAGAGTGTCCTCTTCGACACCAGCGGATTTGACCGCTTTCATCACTTCGCCGACGGACCAGTCGATTTCTTCGACCACGTCACCATAAACGCCGGCGTCGCTCTTAGCCTGGAAGTCATGGGAGGCAAAGATCGGAACGTGCGGCATGTTGTGGGCGAGGTAGAGAAAAAAGGTATCCTCCTTGTGGTCTTCGATCCACTGGATGGCTTCCTTGGTGTAGCGCTGCGTAAACAGGGATTGGTCAGCCGGATTTTCCACGACATCGCGGCCGCGAATCAGTGGGATCTTCCAGGTGTCGCTGGTGGCTGTATTGAAGGCGTCTAGAGTTTGCTTGGGTGGTCCTGGAGCGTCGTTGGAACCTGGCGTTCCAAAGTGGTAGTCGAATCCGCACTCCAGAGGATGCATGGGGGCTTTAGTGAAGTCTTTCGGATAGCCAGCTAGGTGCCACTTCCCCAGTATGGCGGTTGCGTAGCCTTGGCGTTTCAACATAGCTGGTAGAAGGGCGGACCTGTCATTTCTGAGTGGCTGACTGCCAAGTTGGGTCGAATGGCGCCCACTCATCATTCCCGTACGGCTGGCAACGCACGCAGGCCCGGAAGCGTAAAAGCTAGTCCATCGCTGTCCCTCGGAAGCAAGCTGATCGATATTCGGGGTTTTGATCTTTTCGTTGCCGTAACAAGCGAGATCACCGTAGCCGAGATCGTCGACGAAGATTAGGATGATGTTGGGCTTTTTTGCTGCTGCTTCCAGGTAGGGGCTAAGCAGATAAAGGAAAATGGGGAGTATTCGGAGCAGCATTATATGAGCGGAAATAACCTATCCGACAGCAGTTGGCAAGAATCGGTTGCGTGGTTGCCGCTCAGCGCTCTTCCTTTTCCGGAGAGTTATACCATCTGCCATTTGATCATTCTTTTTGGCGGATGGTATTTGTAGCGAAAAAGCAGTTGCTGCCTTCAGGCTGCGACCAAGGTGCAGCACAGGTTTCCAGGCGTATCGGGTATAGCTCGGATAGCGACGACTGATCTGTGTCATTAAACAGGCAAGATGCTTGTTCGACATCGCAACCTGTCGGCAGCGACTACTTTTATGTGGCGAATTGGGCAATGTTAGCTACGCCTATTCTATGGTGAGTTCTAGGAAGCCAAATGTTATCCTGATCGTGGCTGATGATATGGGCTATGGCGACTTTGGCGCTTTCAATCCGGGAGTTGTGGATACGCCCAATTTGGATGCCTTGATCGACCAAGGCGTTTGCTTTCGTCAGCATTACTCCGCATCGCCCATTTGCTCACCGGCTCGAGCCTCCCTGATGACGGGCAGAGTGCCTCAGAGGACCGGGGCGATTACCCAGCACGAATTGCATGGTTTGGATCGTATTGCCCTGCGGGAAGTGACCATTGCCGATATGTTTCAAAACACCGGATACAAAACCGGTTTAGTGGGCAAGTGGCACAATGGAGCGCTCGATAGACGCTTCGAGCCTAATGCCCGAGGCTTTGGGGAGTTTGTCGGGTTTTGCGGCGGATGGGCCGACTATTACGACTACACCTTGCAGCGCGATGGAGTATTCGAAAAATCCGACGGTTCCTATCTGACGGATCGCCTGACGGATGAAGCAATTAGTTTTGTGGAGAGGCATCAACGGGAATCTTTTTTTCTGCAGCTTGCTTACAACGCTCCGCATGCTCCGCTACAGGCTCCGGATAAGCTAGTAGCGAAGTACAAAGCCAAAGGATTCGACCGGATCACGGCGACGACTTACGCCATGATCGAAGTTATGGATACGGGTGTGGGCCGCATTTTACAACACTTGCAGGATCTCAGTTTGGAAGAAGACACCATCGTCATGTTCACGAGTGACAATGGTCCGGCATTTTTCAATCCATCGCGCCAGCTTCTGCCAGGAGAGCCCAATTTCACTGAGCGTTTCAACTGCGGTATGAGGGGCAGCAAAGGCTGGGTTTACGAGGGCGGTATCCGCGTGCCCATGATCGTTCGCTTCCCAGCGAGCGTTCCAGCAGACCAGTTTAATGATGAACTTACGCATTTCACCGACTGGCTACCCACCTTGATTGGCCTGTGCGGACTTGAACGCGTTGAGGGCCCAGCTTTTGATGGTCATGACCTATCGCTATTGCTCCTGAGTGATGACTTGCAGATCGAACCGAGGCGGTTTTGGCAATGGAATTTCTACGTTCCTGATATCGGGACGAATGCAGCCATGCGGGATGGCGATTGGAAACTAGTGCGTCCTATGATTTCCGGTACGCGCTATTTCAGCAAGGAACTCTATGTCTCTGAAGAAGACGAACTGCGAACCAAAGCGTTTACCGACGCGGATACGCAGCACAAAAGGGATCCGCGATCGGTTACGGAATTATTGCCAATCCCTCGTGTTAAGCTGCCAGTGCCGGAACCGCCCGAGCTCTACAATCTGGCCGAAGATCCGGGAGAGCAACGCGACTTAGCTAGCGAACATCCGGATCGAGTGAGCAGAATGCTAGGGGAGTTGGAAACCTGGTTCGAGGACGTGGAAGCGGAGCGCCGGACCATACCAGGAGCGTATCTAGGTTAAGGATGAAGGCGTAAGGCTGAAGGATGAGGATGGAATGGAGAAATGTAGGAACCTGCTCCGAAGGTCATTGTTGGGCATCGCTTCGCTGGATCCCTGTCTGCGTCAGGGCCAGGATGGATTCGCTAGCGAATCGGCAGGACGCATTTTTACAGATTGCAGAGCGATTTATCAGATTAGCACGGGCTTCCTGCCTGTGTTTCGACGGTGAGACGAAATAGCCGAGGATCCAAAAGTAATTGGGCCAAGTCTTTTTGATGAACGGACACAGGTAGGAAGCGTAATTCGCTCTTCTCTTCTCGAATTCCTTTCTCCTGCTGGCCCGCCAGTATAGAATAGAGGCAGGGCTGTTTGTGTGCGGGGCTCAACTGTAAGCGCAGATCTATTAAAGAGTCGATTGACTGGAGAACGCGGCCGATTAGGGATAATCGGCCCTACCAGTTGTGTTCGAACCTATTGTCTCGAAGAGACACCTATTTGCGACGAAGGAACAACTAGCGAACCCGCGACTGCGGGATAGCGATGTTCCTTAAAGAATACTTCCTCTGCTACTTCGACTGGAAGATGTCGCTTTGAGTGACTTCGTGGATGAGAGATCGGAATCCGTAGTCATCCTCCGAAAGGCTAGCGATGATCTCCTCGATTTCCCGCCTATCAGCGAATTGCACTATCGCTCCGGTAGCGAACGTGATCACTTGCTTAACCAGGTTGCGAGCGATCTTGTCCGGATTCTCCAACGCGAGTTTCTTGAATCCTTTGACGTCATGAAATGAACGTCCATCGGGCATGTGGTAACTCGCGTCAACATGGGGTCCTTCTGACCATTTCTTGTCATCTTTGACAGCACGATAGCGTTCTCGCCAGCCACCGATAACGTCATAGCTCTCCAATGCGAAGCCTGGAGGATCGATCTTTTGATGGCAGGCCATGCAGGATTCGATATTACGGTGCTTATCAAGCTGATCTCGAATGGATATGGCTCCTCGAATATCTGGCTCGACAGCTGGGACCTGATCAGGCGGAGGAGCGACGTGCTCACCTAGGATACGCTCCAGCAGCCAGACGCCTCGAAGAATGGGCGAAGTGGTCGTTCCGTTGGCGGTGACTTTGAGCACGCTGGCGTGGGTGAGAATGCCCCCGCGATTGTCTTCCTCGCTCAATGCGACTTTCCGCAGCCCAGTTTCCGTTCCGAATTCGAGGCCGTAGTGCTTGGCGATGCGCTCGTTGACGATCGTGAAGTCGGAATCGATGACATTGGTGGCGCTTAAATTCTCGTCTACCATGTGTTTCAAGAACGCCCGGGTCTCATCGAGCATGGAATCGAGCAAGATGTTGTCGAACTCCGGATACAAGGTGGCATCGGGAGAGGTGAAATTGATATCCTTCAGCTCGAGCCAACTGTCCGTGAAGTTCTTCACGAATGCCTTCGCTTTAGGATCGTTGAGCATGCGCTCGACTTGGGCCCTCAGATATTTGGGCTGGGAAAGACGCTGGCTCTTCGCTTCCTGGTACAGAATTTCATCGGGCGGAGCGCTCCAGAGGAAGTAGCTTAGGCGAGAGGCGAGGGCGTAGTCATCCAGCTTTCCCCTTTCCTCTTCGAAAAAGATGAATCGGTGGGAAGAGAGAATAGCTCGATAGCCAGCCCTGACGGCATTCAGCAAGGACCCGCTTCTATTTAGCTCTCCCATGGCGAACTCGTAATAAGGCTCGATATCGTAATCGGTAACCGGACGCCTGAATGCTTGTTCGGCGAATCGGCTTAGCAGCCCCTGCAAATCGCGTTCGGGCCGTTTACTGACGAGCTCGGCTCCCCTGATTTTAAGTTTTCCAAAAAGCTGTTCTCGCAGTTCGGGCGTTTCTAAGCCCGGATGGATCCGCTCGATTTCCAAGCCCTTCACGGCGATACCGGTAGCGCCGTCCTCAAAGATAGCCATATCGACGAAGCGACGGGACGATACCCAGGGAATCGTTTTGTCGATGGGAGCGATGCCGATTATGTGCTCCTTGCGAATCCAAGCATCGAATACGAATTCCTGAAGCTCCTCGGTCGCTTCGAATTTGCCAACCCAGTAGGTGGCGGGGGCCTTGGCGCGAAGGATGCCCGTGTAGATGCGTGCCCAGACATTGCGTCCTTCGGGCGGGTTGTAAGCCTTGGCCTGTACTTTTATGCGGTACCATCCAGTCGAGGGCACTTCGGTGCCTGCCATCCGACCATGAAATCCATGGGTAGTGGGAAAACTGTAGACGTAGCCATCGTGATAGATTCCCTGGCGCTCGTTGTGTATCCGCTCTTTCCCGGCTCCAAGTTCTCTAGGACCATAAACGCGTTTGAACGGACCGTTGGTTAGGCGGTCCATGATTTCGGCGTTTTTCGCCTTGGTCGCCTCCAGGTCCAATGGTGAGTTCATGTCCACCCATTCGCCATTGGTGTGGCGGTAGGTTTTGTTTTCTACCGTGTGGTAGAGCTTCTTGCCTTCCCAATGGAAAATGGTTCCAAATCCATTTTCGATCACGGTGGGCTGCATCTCCATTGGTAGCGGTTCTTTGGCCACAGGGGGCGGACTGACTGCTCTGCCGAAAGCCTCGTCCAGCATGATGTCGACTACCTCGAGATACTTCTGAAGAACATGGTAGGAAAGTTGTTGGCTTTCAGCTATGTTGATAAATCCGTGAGCGGCTTGGTCTTCTGGCAGCAGTTCGATCAAGGGGATTTTGACGCCGAGCAATTCGTGAAGCGTATTTTCATATTCGATACGATTCAATCGGCGTGAGCGCACGCGTCCTTCGGTGGCGATGTATTCGCGAGAGACCTCATGGAGAATGTTCTCGAATTCCTCAACGAAGGCTTCCCGATCATCCACTTCTACGAGTGAATCTTCCGGTGGCGGCATTTCATGATCTCTTACGCGATCATGAAGGTAGGCCCACAGGTCCATGTTGGCGTGATTTCCTGGATCGAATGCGAGGGATTCCAGGTCAAGCTCTCCCTTGGTATCTACGTCGTTGTGACACTCGTAGCAATTGAGATCCAGAAACTCGTTGATAGACTCCGGTAGCTCGTACGCTGTCTCGGCTACCGCAAGGTGGGAGAATGTGGATACGACTAGAAGAAATGAGAATTTTCGAAGCATGCTAATATATAAGGCGGCCCACGAATGTATACCAGTCGCTCAAAATTGTTTGGGCAGAACGAAGGGAGTTTTTTCTAACCACGGATGAACACTGATATACACTGATGATTTGGAAATTCTGAAGTGACATATCAGTGTTCATCGGGGTGCATCAGTGGTTCAAAGATTGTAGAACCTATTAGCTTTGGTTGCGGTTTCGCTGCTCTAGGCAATTAGTGGGCGTAACGATGATCCGAGACGCTACACCATTTCCAAGCCGGTCATGGTACCAGTGCTGGTAGCGAACTGATCCGCTTCGATACCGTGACGATGAAGAACGCTCAAGAATAAGTTCGGCAATGGATAGTTGTTTTCCTTGTCGAAAGCCAAATGCTGGCCGTGCTTGAATCCGCCACCGGCCAAAAGAACCGGCATGTTCCGGTTATCGTGGGAACTGCCGTTGCCGAGGTTGGATGTCATGAGCACGCTTGTGGTATCGAGCATGGTGCCATTCGCCTCTTCGGCTCCCTTCAAGTTGCGTAGGAAATCTCCCCAGCGGCGAACGAGACCGGATTCTACGAGAGTGAGTTGCTTCAACTTCTCTTCGTCGAGTCCATGGTGACTGAGCGTATGGTAGCCTTCATCCACGCCATCGATGGGTACGGCTCCGCCTTCTCCAACTAGGTGCAAGGTGATGAATCGAGTAGAGTCGGTCTGCAGGGCCAAGAACATGACATCGAGCATCAGCTTCTTGCGGTCGATGATAGCGTCGCTGTTCTCGATGTCCACGGGTGGCTCGGCATTGACTTTTGGCTTGGGTCGAGTGGCCCAATTCTGGGCGGCTCCCAAGCGCTTTTCGAAATTGCGAACGGAAGTGAAATACTGGTCCATCTTCTCGCGGTCCCCTTTGCCGAGCTTGCGTTCGACGCGTTTGGCATCGGAGGCCACGACGTCCATGATGCTGCGGCCCTGTTTCAGTCGCTCCACTTGCCGGGCTTGCTCCTCGGGCGTATCCGGAATGAATAGCTGATTGAAAACGCGTGAGGGAGAAATCTCTGCTGGGATCATGCTTCCCGAATCCGTGTAGGACGAGCTGGTCGTTCCGTTGACGTCCAGTACGAGTGAGGGAAAGCGCGTGTGGTGGCCTTGATGCTTGGCCAAATACTGGTCCAATGAAATGGAGTTCTTGAAGGCCGCGCTTCGGGAGTATGGGGCCGCTGTCAGAATGCTGCCTTCAGCCTGGTGGCCACCGCTGACTCCTGGGTGAGAAGAACCCGTGACCACTGTCATATCGCCGAGCAGATCTTTGACTTCAGAGAGATACAGCGACGGCGTGTAGTTGCGACCTGTCTCAGTAGGGTTCAGATTGGGTCCATGGAGCCCAAGCGCTAGGGTCACGGCGACGAAGCGCCGCGGGGGTTGCTGGGCAACTGACGAGGCGAATGCCGGGGTCATGGCTTCCAGCCAAGGCAAGGCCATTGCGGCTCCTGCTCCCTTTAGAAATGTGCGTCGCGATAGCGACTTCGAGAAATTGAAATTAACTTCCTTCTTCATCACCTGTTTTTGGTTTCCAAAGGACTATCAAATATGGACATTAGCCATTCAAGGAAAACCCGGGTCAACGGTTGATCATTTTGCTAGGTGGATAATCCGAGCATTGGCCCGCCATTGAGAGAGCTTCCGGGTTGCTAGCGCCGCGGCTTCGCCACGTATTTCGTAATTCCCCCTTTGACAACTTTGCGAGAGACCGGGCCTTCTGCGGCATAGACATTGCCATCGGCGTCGACAGCTACGCCTTCGCCAGCGACGCCTTCGAACCAGCGCGTCTGGCTGGGATGGGGTGGAATATAGGCGGTCACCCGATCCTCCGCGGCGTTTCCGATCCGAATGCCTGTTTTCCAACCTGGCCGAGTTTTGGACTTAGATTCCGAATCGATTGCGTAAAGGGTGTCGTCGGTAGTGATAAAAAGTCCGCTAACTCGGCTAAACTGGAGGTAAGTATCGAGGAGCTTCCCGTCTTGATTAAAAATCTGGATACGATTATTGCCGCGATCGGCGACGAACAAGCGTCCTTTCGTGTCGAAAGCGAGAGCGTGTGGCGTGCGAAACTGGCCGGGCCGGAATCCGATTTTCCCCCATTCCTTGATGAAGTTTCCCTTGCGGTCGAATTTGAGTGTGCGCCCGGTCGCTCCTGCCGGTGGATTGGCGCTCTGCCCGCTGTGGCCATCGGCGACAAAGATATCGCCATTAGGGGCCGTGATGACATCGCAGGGCTCGTTGAGCTGTCCGGGGGCATTACCTGGTTTGCCGGCCGTGCCGAGACGGAGGAGTATTTCCCCATCCGGACTGAATTTGATAACTTGATGGCCCTTGTTGCCCGCTTCGTTACCTTTGGAGTCGGCGACCCATACATTTCCATCCCGATCGACGTGAAGGCCATGCGGAAGCACGAAGATGCCGGCCCCAAAGCTCGTGATCATTTTGCCTGTATGGCGATCGAATTTGTAGATAGAATCGCGTTCTGGGTTGTCGTCGCGTCCGCCAGCGAGGGCGATTCTGCCACATCGGTCGTAGGCCCAGATGTGTCCATCGGGACCAATGTCGATTCCAGCCGTCGATCCCCATCCCAGGCCATCGGGAAGTTTGGCCTAGTTCTGGATGACCTCTCCCGTTGGATTAGGTAGGGGGCGGTCGATGAAATCGCTCGTGAGCTCCGTTTTCGCTTCGCTATCAGGAGCTGACTTGGCGTCGTCTGAGCCTAGGAATGATAGGAATGCAAAACCAAAACAGGCAAAACGGATGGCTGATAAGACTGAGAGTGTCGTCTTTGGCGATGCGACAGGTTGGCTACCAGAGTGGAAATTCGGTACTGAGTTCATAAGGTGTCCTTGAAAAGCTGAAGCTCGAGTAGAGGAGGGTTAAGTATCTGGCAGGGGCCAGGCGGCATCGCCTGTTCGCAGCGAGATCATCAGAATGAAAACCGGCAAGGGCTCTCAGCAGGTCCTGATTTGTCGACCGATTGCTTATCCCATTACGGACTTATGAGTCTTGATACTCCGCTTGTCAATCTATCGGGAGTCAACCATTTTAGCGGGATGCGACAGAGATGTGGTTCAGTAGCGCGGAGCTTTAGCCCGCGATTTCGGTACCAGCAGAAGCAGAGGCATCCTGCCAGTGTGTTTTCCATCGGACACAGGCTGGAAGCCTGTGCTACCTCACGCGGGCTAAAGCTCCGCGCTACTGAGGGCTGCGACCCTGCCTATCCCGGATTGAACGTTGCCGCGTTGATAATGGCCCAGAGGTGGGCGATGAGAGCGAAGGGCAGCGTGATCAGCAAAAGCGGGCTGGAAAAGTAGAGGGCGGCGGTGGCTATGAAGAAGAAGGCTGCCCAGAGAAGCCGTCCTTGTACGAGTTGGCCGAGACCGGGAATAAAGAAGCTGGCGAGGGCGGCTATGACATTGCCGGACTCGCCGCGTCGACTGGACTTGTTGCGTTTAGCCATGGATTCTTAGTAGTTCGCGGCATGAAAGAGGAACGGAGGAGAATTGCAATTCCGCTACGGAGGAGTTTTCTATTTGGGCGAGAATGGAATTGGTGAAGGGAGTAGCGGTTTTTTGGCTGAGCCTCGGTTTTGGGGCGTCGATTTTTGGGGCGAAGTACCACTCGCAAACGAAGTCTGGGTTTTTCGAGGGTTCCTTGCGTTATGTGGTGTCGCGCTACTCGCCTCGATCCGGGAAGGCTCTTGAACGAGAGCAGGTGGACATTCTGGCGACTGCCCAGCGGCTCAGCATCCCTTCTTTAGATATGGCCGATGTTTTCGCCAACAATGCGCCGCCAGGGGTTAGCGCGGCCCTCATTCGGCACGACCGTGACGATTTCATTATTTATGGAAATGATGTCGATGCGTACCAGTTCAAAGGATACGATCGCATTCTGCTGGGGATGGCATTCCGGGCCTTAGCCCTTTCGGGAGCGCCGGTAGATTTGGAGAACCCCCTGGTCGATGGTCCATTCGCCTTGCGGAATTTTCGGGCCATGCGTAGCCGTTATTTCGGAGAAGAGGGAATGCGTTACGACATGTATTTTTGCAAGGACTACTGCGTGAACTGGGGAGCGTTGGGCGAGTCCTGGCTTTTTGGCTCAGGTGGATTGCGCGTTCCAGAGCTCGATAGCGCTCTAAAGCGAGGCGAAGTTCCCGTTAGAGTCGAGGTGTACAAGGGCCAATCGAAACTGCTTTCCGTCAACTTGATGGTGGCGGAGGAGTATCGTATTGCGGAGTCCTTGGTTGCCTTGCCGGCTCAAAAAATTCTGCGCTCGTCGACAACATTGTTGAAGCAGCTCGCCGCTGAGGCCATGGGGCTCGAGTAGGGGCGGCAATATCCTCGGACCATTTGTTGCAGGAAGCTCGCTTGCGAGCGATTGTCTCCCTGAAATTGTTCTTCGTTGATTCGCTCACAAGCGAGCTTCCTGCAAAACAAACCGCCCAATACCATCCTCCAAAAAGAAAGAGTAAATGGCGGAGAATGGCGAGGTTTAGGTACTGATTTGCCGATGCGGCATGGCATAAGCCCAGCCTTACATGTCGGATCCAATGGGTAGGGTCTCCTTAAATTTACGGGATTGACGGAGGGGCGGTGGCCACTAGCGTAGATCCGGAATCCAACTCCAATGGCTCGATCTACCCAGAGGGATGGCCCTCGTCGCCGAGGACCCGGCGTTAAGAAAGGAACGCTTTTCTTCGCTCTGTCTGTCCAGTGCCTTTTATTGGCCCTGACGGTGTTTGTAATTGTTTTGGACGAACCTGAGACGGAGCCTCCGAAGTTCGAAGGCAATGCCAGTGTATCCGTTAGAAAAGACGATTTCAAAGCTGTCGAACGAAGAGACCGGTTTATGAAGCGGATGAAACGCTTGCAGCCCATGCAGCGTTTATCGGTTGAATCCGCGGCCCGTGGCGATATGCCGCCGATGCCTGATCTCCCAATCGATGCCTTTTCATTGGATGCTGGCGACCTGGAGATCGTTGAGGATGCAGGAGCTTTATTGGAGCAGTCCGGATTGCTAGGCGGAAGCTTGTCAGGTAAGGGGGCCTCATCTGCTGCAGCGTTTTTTGGCGTGCAGGATTCGGGTCGTCGGATCGTTATTGTTGTCAACACGTCGGCATCCGTTGTTCGGAAGGCGAGGAATCAAGGCGTATCAATCGAAAAGATACATGATGAAGTGGTTTCTCTAATCGGAAACTTGGATAGCGGCACGCTGTTCGGAATCGTCCAGTTCAGCCAAGGCGGGCGTCGATTCGTTCCTTACCTTGCTCCGGCTATTAAGCGGAACAAGGAAGCCGCTACTCAATGGACGCTCAAGGAGCTGCGCGGCAATCCGAAGGTGGCGGATGAATCGCTGCTTGGGCACGAAGGCGGTCTGAAGCTAGCAGTTGAAATGGAGCCGGATCTGATTTTCCTGGTTACGGATGGGGTGCTTAACAAACGGGTAAAAGTGGACGGCTCCTACAAATATCCGGAAATCTCTTACGATGTTTTAATTGGGTCTATCGATCGAGACTTGCGTCGCCTGGGGGTAAGAACGCGAATCCATGCCATTGGATTCGAGCTCAAGGATAAAGATCGTCGTGGGTTAGAGCGATTAACGCGTAGGTTTGGCGGGACGGTAAGAGAATTTTAAGGGTGAAGGATGAGGGAGGAAAGATGAATGTGATTAAGATGGACTCGTGCACGCGTTCGCCGCCGTACGACATGCTCATGGCCCTGATCCCGGATTTGAGGGAGAACGGGCAAGTAGCGACCCTACACGTTTCCAACCAGTTTACTTGTTGTATCTATGCGGGCGAGCCGCCCGCGATCCCGGGGTGCAAATGTGGGCGAGCCGCCCGCGATCCCGGGATGTTCTAGTATTTGGGAAGGTCGTTTCGGCGGGGATTGATTTGCCCGAGAATGTTTCGCCATAAGGGGGCTTCACCCTCATGTCCGTGGGTAGCGAGTTGGTTTTCGATAGTTTCTAGGGAGGGAAGCTCGACTTGGTGTTTGGGGTCGCCGGGGAAATCGGGAAGGGCTTTGCAGGACAAGGCCCAGCAAGCCCAGGAGCGCCACTTGCGTTGTTCCTTACGCGGTGGACCTAGCCGATCGGCATAGTGTTGGAAGTGGACTCGCGGGTTCCCCAGAAAGCGATCGCTAGGAGTATATTCTAGAATGTCGACGAGAGCTTGGTAGGGAAGGGGCCAGGTCTCTAGAATCGGTTCGGCTCCAGTCAGATCGGCTCCCCAGGCGCGATCGAGACAGAGGATTGCCCGAGCTGGCAGACGTTGTCGCCAAAGGTATTGGGCGTACTCGAGGCAGGTCGCGTAAAATTCGGATCCGCGATTCTCCGCATTGAATCGATTGAGATCGCGCCAATCCATATGCTTGTCAGGAGACGGGAGGCTTGGTAGGTCGTCTAGCGTGATGGGTGAATCCACGATCTCAAGATGGACTTGGGAGCGTTTTGGGGAAGCCTTTTTGCTCGGCGCTCCGCTGAATTCGGATGCCGCCCGCAGCCTTAATCAGGGGGCGAAGGATGGTTTGGCGAAATCAATCGAAGAAAGGCGCAATGATTTGTTGCCAGAGGCTCCGAAATTCTCGTAGGGATGTTGCGTTAAATTAACACACCGATCTGAGGCGTCTACGTGAACATTCTCTCACTCGAATCAATCAACCATCAGTTTTCATTGGTTTCGCTCCCGCAGCAGGGCAAGCCGCTAGGGGAGAGATTAGAAAGCTCTCGGATTGGACAGGAAACCGCCAGCTAGCCATGGCGGTTTATCTATTTCCGGCGATCATTGCATGACGGTTTTAGAAGAGCGGGGAATTTAATAAATCTAGAGTGGACCAGACCCATCGTTTGAGAGACTGCAGATGAGCGAGCTGATTAAACACGAATGCGGCGTTGCCCAGGTTCGGCTTAAAAAGCCGCTAGAATATTTCGCCGACAAATACGGCACGCCGCTATACGGCTTCTACAAGCTGTTCCTGCTGATGGAAAAGCAGCGGAACCGCGGCCAGGATGGGGCAGGAGTAGCGTCCATCAAGTTCGACATGCCACCTGGCGAGCCTTACATGTTTCGAGAGCGGAGCGTTAAGAGCAATGCCTTGGACCGTATCTTCAAGGACACGCTCGAGCAGTACAAGAAGCTGCAGCGCAATGGGGATATATTGCCGGACTATGTGCCGTCGATTAAGTCGAAATTCGATTTTTGCGCGGAGTACTACATGGGGCATTTGCGCTACGGAACATCGGGTGGCTATTCTTTGAGCGTTTGCCACCCGTTTTTCCGCCGCAGCAGCTGGCCGACGAAAAATCTGATGCTGGCAGGCAACTTCAACATGACCAATACCAAGGAGTTGAACGAAAGCCTAATCTCAATGGGGCAGCATCCCATTTTCGCTACGGACACTCAGGCCCTGCTGGAAAAGGTCGGCTACCATCTGGATGAAGCTCACGATAATCTGTATCGCTACCTTAGGGACGAGGGCTACGATGCTGCGGAGATCTCTGATCGAATCTTGGAGGATATAGATCTCGTAAAAGTGTTTCGCCGGGCCGCGGAGAACTGGGATGGTGGCTATGCGTTGATTGGAGCCATCGGGAATGGAGATAACTTCGCGCTCAGAGATCCTTTGGGAGTTCGGCCGCTCTTCTACTTCGAGGATGACGAGGTTTTCGCGGCGGCGTCTGAAAGGGCTCCATTGATGACGATTTTCAATAAGAGGATCGAGGATATTGAAGAGGTTATGCCCGGCCACATTGTAGTGGTGAAGAAAAGCGGAAAAATAATCCGCGAGCAATTTGTCGAACCTGCCAAGACACGGGCGCAGTGCTCATTCGAGCGGATCTACTTTTCGCGAGGAAACGATGCGGATATTTATAAGGAACGGAAAGCCCTGGGGGCTCAGTTGACCAAGCAGGTGATGAAGGAAATTGACGATGATTTGGAGAACACGATCATCAGCTTTATCCCCAATACCGCGGAAGTCGGCTACTTCGGTCTACTAGAACAGTTGCGACTGGAGCGCAGGGAACGAGTTAAGCAAACCATTTTAGAGGCCCAGGAGAGCGGGGAGCTCACCGAAGAGCTCGTGGACGATCTGATTATGCGGAATTGGCCCAGGGGCGAAAAAATCGCCCACAAGGACCAGAAACTGCGCACGTTTATTTCTACAGAGGACTCCCGCAACGAAATGGCGACGCATGTATACGATGTCACCTACGGGTTGATCAAAAACGATGACAACTTGGTTTGCATCGACGACTCGATCGTGCGGGGGACGACGTTGAGAAAATCGATTCTAAAAATTCTCGCTAGCCTTAACCCGAAGAAAATCGTCATTGCTTCTACGGCTCCCCAGATTCGGTATCCGGATTGTTATGGCATCGATATGTCCCAGCTTGGAAAATTTATCGCTTTCGAGGCGGCGGTAGCCTTGCTCAAGGAAGTCGGCAAGGGCGATACCTTGCGAGAGGTGTATCGAAAATGCGTAGACAGCTTAAAGTCCAATAGCGCTGGAAAGATCAATTACGTTAAAGAGATCTACGCTCCGTTTACCGACGAGCAGATTTCGCGAAAGATTTCCCAAATCGTCTATCCGCAAGATCAAGGGTGGGAAGGCGAAGTTTCCGTTATCTACCAGACGGTAGAGGGATTGAGGAAGGCCTTGCCGGACCATCAAGGCGATTGGTATTTCACTGGGGATTTTCCCACGCCAGGGGGTTATCGAGTGGTCAATCAAGCTTTCGTAAACTACTACCAAAATTCCGGTGGACGTAGCTATTAAGGAAGGAGTGTGGCAGTTAGCTATTCAGACTGTAGCCCTGAGCGCCCGCTTTAGACTAATCCGCCTATCGACTATTTCACTTAAAATCAATGCCAGCTAAAAAGAAGACCAAAGCGTATGCCCAAGCGGGCGTGGATATCGATTTAGGCGATCGCGTTAAAGGCGATTTGAAAAAGTCGCTCCGAGGAGCCTCACGCCCGGAAGTACTCGGGGCCGTGGGCGGATTTGGAGGCCTGTTCGACTTGTCCAAATCGAAATACAAGGAACCGGTTCTTGTCAGCAGTATTGATGGAGTGGGGACGAAACTTAAACTCGCCTTTGATTCGGGTCAGCACAAAAGCGTGGGAATGGATATTGTCAATCACTGCGTTGACGACATCTCGGTGATCGGGGCTGAACCGCTCTTCTTTCTGGACTATCTTGGGATGGACAAATTGGAGCCCAAGGTTTTCAAGCAATTGCTATCCGGCATGAAAGAAGCCTGCGCTGCGGCTAACTGCGCTTTGATCGGCGGGGAGACAGCCCAGCTGCCTGGGTTTTATCAGCCAGGTGAATACGACATCGCTGGGGTGATTGTCGGCATTGTGGAAAAAAAGCGAATGTTGTCGGGCTCCACGATACGTCCGGGCGATGCAGTGATTGGGCTGCCATCGAATGGCTTGCACACCAATGGCTACACCCTAGCTCGGAAAGTGATTTTCGAAAAAGCGAAGCTGAAAGGGTCCGACAAAGTTCCGGGAGCGCGGCAACGTGTTTTCAAAGCGTTGCAAGCGCCCCACACTAACTACGCTCCCTTGATTCAAGCTCTTCTCAAATCATTCAATACAGGCCGATCCTCAAAGTTTCGGAAAGGCAATGCCCTGTTTGGCATAGCCCACATTACCGGTGGCGGATTCTGCGGGAACATCCCTCGTATACTTCCCGATTCTGTGGATGTCGAAATCGACACCGGAGCTTGGAAGCCACAACCCATATTCAAGCTGATAGAAGAATCGGGTGGGATAGATTTCGACGAGATGTACGAAGTGTTCAATATGGGTATGGGTATGACGTTGTGCGTCGATGCAGGACAGGTGGAAGCCATTCTTGAAGCGTGCCGGTCTCATGGTTGCCGAGCGATGAGGATTGGAAACGTTGTCGAGGGCAGCGGCCAGGTTCGCTTGCTCCGATGAGGCATCGACTTTGGGCCCGGGCGTTCTGGCTGGCCGCCGTTTGGGCGGTTTTCCAGGTTCCGTTCCCCGGAATCGCTAGCGCTGAATCGATTGCTGGCGAGTCTTTGATCGAACAGGCTGGAGCTGTCGAAGAAGTGATCGAGAGCTTGATGCAGCAACCCATCAGTCGAGCCGAAATTGAACAATTCCTTTCGGAAGCGGAAATTGTCTTGGAATGGACGCGATCGAACGTAGATCAATGGGTAGCGGCTGATGAACGGGATAGCCCCTTGGAGGCGATTCGGGGATTCGAGGTTTGGAGTCATATCGACTCGTCGGGATCGGCCTTTGTGGCCACCTTAGTCAAACTCATGCTCGCTAGTGTTTTTTCCGATCAACGAGTGAGCGCTTCGAGTTTGGAAAAGGAAATTGCCGAAATGGAACGAATCGTGAAATCGGGCAACTTGTCTGGATACGTATTAGAGATGGCTCAGACCGAGATCGCTGAAAAGCGACAAACCCTCATTTTTCTGCGAGGCGTGGCTCCACAAAACCAAAAGCTTTACAAGGCTAGCCTCGATCGCATTGATCCTATTCTCGCCCGGTTCGAGCAAATCGGCAACTAGACCTTTCAATCAATCAAAGTAAATCCCATTTCCATGCTAGTACATACAGTATTTTTCAACTTCGCGGAAGCTTCGACAGAGGCTGACATCCAATCTTGCGCGGATGACGCTCGCAATCTGCTGGGCAAAATAGAGACTGTTAAGGCTCTTTACGTAGGAAGTCCGGCGGATACGGAAGTTCGCCCGGTGAGCATTCGAGATTTCGACCTTTGCTTAACGGTCGTATTCGACTCGATCGCCGATCACGACGTTTACCAGACTCACTCCTTGCACGACGATTTTATCGCCAACAACAAGGACAATTGGGCTAAAGTCCAGGTTTACGATGCGGATTAGGCGCGTTTTAGAGTGGGCTACTGAAAAATCAGAGGTTCGTTGAAAGACACGTAGTCGAACTCGAGCGTGTAGCGTCGCGGTCGGTAGCCGCGGTCGAGAAGGGTGTCGATTTCGTCGGCTAGCCGTTGGCCTGTTTCCATTCGGTTTTCGGGTGTGGACTTGAGTCGGTTTTCCAGGAGCTCGGACTCGAGCCTTCGCGTCTTTTTCCGGTCGATGTATTTGATTTTTCTCACAGCTAGAGTTTCTGGGTCGATTCAGATCCACTTGTGAGTCGTTTTATTTAGGTGAACGCCGCGACAGTTGATGCCGTTGACGTAGGTCTTCTCCCACCGCATCGTCCGTTCGGTAAGGAGACGATAATGCCGGTTCGGTTTCAGCAAATCGAAAAGGAAAGGCGGGAGTGGTCTAGATTTTTCAAAGAGATCTTGGAAGGAGCTTGCGCTCTCCTCGAATTCGCCATCGACGTAGTATTCGTATTGACCATCTGGATTCGTGATGATTTCCGTGTTCGAGAAATCTTGAGGCTCGCTCTTACCAGCGGAGAGGCGGATAGCGATTCGACCATCGCGAGAAAAGGAAAATTGGAATGCGGTGGTTTGCCCTCCCCATTGGGTGTAAGCTACTGATTCCTGTCCCCATCCACTATCTGGACCGGAACGGAAATACTGTCGTGTTCTACTGGTGTTGGTGAAGTACCCTTCGCATTCGAACGTTTCCAGGTTGCCGTAAAACTGGGTTGACAACTTGAGAATCTCACGGGGCGATGGCTGTTGGGAAGCGGAAATCGGAATCGGCGCTCCGAGTAGGGCAAAGACAGTGAACGCTATCAGCCCATGGGTTTAGCGGGGTAGCAGAGCACGAGATGAGTGTCTCAAAACGTATTGTTAAGTCAATGGGATTGTGTGGTGGATCTAATACCATCTTGAATAAAGAATGAGCAAAATGGCGGAGGCTGAAACGGGCTGCAGCCAGGCGGCAAACAACGCCGCGGCAGCCAGTTTCAGCCCTGTCCCCTCAGGGGATGCGTCTCAGATCCAAGTTCGCAGCGTTAGCGCTCGCAATACGATCCTCGGACTGCAAGGCGAGCGCCGCCCCGCGCTGCTTGGATCTGAGACAGCGCCATTTTGCTCATTCTTTATTCAAGATGGAATAAAAGGCAGTGTGTTTCCAGAAATGGAGTCTCGATCGTCTAGCTGATGGTAGGGCCGGCTGTCCCAACTGGCCGCGTCTGCCTCCCGATCCTTGACACAGCCCAACGCGGTTGCTTGGGGACAAGCAACCCTACCTACTGCAATCGAGGAGCTACTGTATCTGTTCCATTGTTACATATTCGTAGAATTGAGACTCGAATTTACAGTGGATTGATAGCGTCCCTTCTTGACAGGCGTTTCTGCCCCGGTAGAACGATGGCTTTATGGAGGCTGCCTTAACAGAACCGGTACTTGTTCTGAATCGGTTATGGCAGGCTGTGAACGTTATCTCAGCCAAGCGAGCGTTTTCGCTTCTGGCCACGGGGCATGCGAACGTGGTTTACGCCGAGGATGAAGATTTTCGGATCTTCGACATGATGGATTGGGTGGATTTTTCCCGCTACAATCCCCCAGTTGCGGAAATGGAGTTGGTCCGTACTGTGCGGCATCCGATTCGCGTTCCGAAAATCATCCTACTATCGATTTTCGACAAGATGCCTAAGAAGGAGCTCAAACTGACCCGGAAAAACGTTTTCGAGCGCGACAAATATCGCTGCCAGTATTGCGACAAGCGAATGCCGTCGGAAGACCTTAATTTGGATCATGTCATTCCACGGCACTACGGAGGCAAGACCACTTGGGAAAATATCGTTTGCTCCTGCATCAAATGCAATTCCCGCAAAGCGAATCGACTGCCCCATGAAGCGGGCATGCGACTAATTCGCAAGCCGTCGAAACCGCAATGGCGCCCTGTGATTAGCATCGCCGCTCGAGGGAAGAAGCACAAAGAATGGCGACACTTTATCGACGTAGCCTACTGGAACGTCGAGTTGGAGAGCTAGTCAGATCCAATTGGCAGTTCGATCCGGAGGATAGATCCCTTGTCGCTTGATTCTGCGACGGATATGTCGCCTCGGTGGGAACGGAGGATTCTCTTTACGATGGAGAGCCCTAGACCTGTGCCTTCGGGTTTGTCTGTGAGGAAGGAATCGAAAATCCGGTCTTGTATAGATTCGGGGATGCCCGATCCCGTATCCTGGAAATAGATAGTAAGTCGCCTGTTTCCGGATACGTCTTCAACGTTGGTGGATATTGTTAGCTTTCCACCATTTGGCATGGCTTCGGAAGCATTGAGTATGAGGTTAAGAAATACTTGTTGAAGCTGACCTTTGTTGCCGTAGACCTCCAAGGGGTGCTCCAGTTTCTCGTGACGCAACTCGATTCGCTGTTGACTCATTTTTAGTCGAACTAGAATCAGAGTATCGCTGATCAATTCGTCGATAGGGCAGTTGGCATACAGGCCTTCCCGGTTTTTGCCGAATGAAAGTACTCGAGAGACGATTTCCTCCAGTTGATTAATCTTCTCCTTTATTATTTGGGTATCTTTTGCCCGAGGGTCGGCGCTATCGTATTGCAAATCGAGGGATCCAAAGAGCAGCTTGATAACGGTAAGCGGGTTGCGGATCTCGTGGGCGATCTCCGCTGAGAGCAGCCCGAGAGTCGTTAGCCGTTCGCTCTTCCGCAATAGGTCTTCGCTGTTGAATACCCGGGCGTAGAGATTCGCGTTTTGAGCGGCGGCTGCCGAAAGCGAGGCGAAGGCCCGCAACAGCCGCTTTTCTTCATTGGGGAATCGGTGGCGAACTTGAGTGAATATGTTGATCACGCCGATAACTTCGCCCTCGTAGATCATAGGGGTCGAAAGGCAGGAAACCACATCTTCTTGCTGAGGCGTATCCAGAAGATCGAGATAGTCGGGCGTGGTTATATTCGGAAATTCGATTTGCTTGCGAGTTTGAATGGCGGAAGCGCTCATGCTCTCCTCTATTGGCAGCGTTTCCACGCGCGACTGGAAAGCGCTTAAGGAGGGACGGACGGCTTCCATCGTGACCAACCCTTGTTTCTTGTCGAATAGCTGAAGGGTGGACATTCGAGCTCCAGTTAAGCCCAGAGCTGATTTGGTGATGCTTTCCCAAAGGTTCTGTATTTCAAGATTTGATACTACTTTCTGGCCAACTTCTATCAAGGCATTGAGTTGCTCGGACTGATTTTTGAGTTGCCTTTGGCGCCAAACGCATTGGAGCGATCGAACCGCTTCATCGGCGATGGATTGCAGACGGCTCACGTCTTGGTCTTTATACCTAGCAAGCTCTCTAGACTCTACGCTGATAACCCCAATGATCTGCCCTTCTGAAAATAGTGGTACAGCCATTTTGCAGCGCACGTCTTCCAGCAATTTTACGTAGTAGGGGCTATTTTCGACATCAGCTACTAGCATGGATTCACCCTTGAAGGCTACTCGTCCAGATATCCCTTTGCCTAGGTGCAAGGCGTAGTCGTCAAGGTTAGATGGATACCCGAGGGCGTATTCAATTTCCAATAGTCCGGTGTCCGGGCTGATAAGGGCAATAGATGCAGAAGTGGGCTGCAATAGAACCTGAATGGCCTCCATGATTGCCTGATAGGCTTCGCGAACGTTGAATGCTACGCTGCCAGCCTGGCTTATACGATAGAGACTAAGAAGCAGATTGGGATCTTCAGTTTCGCTGCCTTTGGAGTGCTGCTTCATCTCTATTTGGAGACTGTTTCGGAATCGATGCGTGAATAAATACCGCCGCCGAGCAATCGTTCTCCCTTGTAGAATGCGATAACTTGACCCAAAGCCAGAGCCCGTTGCGGATCTTTGAATACGATTTCCGCTGTTTGCTCCCCTGTCGATCTAAAGGTCGCCGGGATTCTCGGATCGCGGTAGCGGGTTTTCACTTCGATAGCGGTATCCGCGTCTTCGATCGCATCTCCAATAAAACTCAAACTGCTCACTTGACAGCTCTCGGCGTAGAGACCCGGGGCATCTCGCGACTCGAATGCGACCAGTAGTGCCTTTCTGCTCTGGTCTCTACCGACGACCACGTAGTTCTTGTGATCGCAATTGGATGGTACGCCGATTCCCTTGCGCTGGCCTATCGTAAAATAGTGAAGCCCTCTGTGCTCTCCGAGAATCGTTTCATCTTCGGCTTTAAGAATAGGGCCTGGGTCGTCGGGCACGTATTCTCGTAGAAAGTCCTGCATTTTGATATTCCCGATAAAGCAGATGCCTTGGCTATCTTTCTTGTCGGCATTGGGCAATCCAGCCTCACGAGCCAATTCCCGAAGCTCAGGCTTAGAGAGCTGGCCTATTGGGAAGTTAGCTCGCCGAACCTGCTCACTTCGCATCATGGCCAGAAAATAGGTTTGGTCTTTGTTCTTATCCTTTCCTTCGAGGAGAATGGGCTCGTCTGAGGATCTCTCAAGGCGGGCATAGTGTCCGGTGGCTACCGAGTTGAAGCCCTGCTCGATCGCGTAGTCGAGGAATGCCCCGAACTTAATTTCCCGGTTGCACATGACATCCGGGTTCGGAGTGATCCCGGATCGATAGCCTGCAAGCAGATAGTCGACAATTTTCGAACGGTAGTCTTCCATCAAATTGACGACGCGAAATGGAATACCGAGTTTTTCGGCGACGGCGCTGGCATCTTCGATGTCCTGTTGCCATGGGCAATCGCCAAAGATCTCGTCTTCGTTGATCCAATTCTTCATGTAGGCTCCCTCGATCTCGTAGCTCTCGCTCAGCAAGCGAAGCGCAGCCACACTGCTGTCCACGCCCCCTGACATTGCTACTAGGATCTTCTCGCCCATGCTGCCAATAAGGGGATACTCTGACGGGAGTCGCAAGCTTGGATGTAGTTTGCTGCTTCGATTAGAGGCCCCCTCGCATAGTTGCCACCACCTTGAAATCCTCCGGTGATCGCGCCCGGGAACCAATCTAAATAGAACCAGTATCCTAGCGAGAGGCTTGTAGGGAAATGAGTCTAATGGATAAGATCCTACTGTCCTCGTTTTCGCCGGTCAGTAAGGGGACAAAGTAGGAATCGGAGCAAAGTGTGACCGCGATCTCGTTACATTCGGTCGATTTTATGGGGGCTTCAATCCGCTTGCTTGTTCCCTCGTCGATCCAGTCGGCGAAGATCGAGCCCTGGAAGCCTAGAACGGTTTTGGTATTTTGCGTTCGAAGAGGTTCGGGAACTTCGATTGTGGCCCGAATCCATTTGGTGTTCGGGGGAAGCGCTAGACGCGTTTCGAAATAGGGGCCTATCCAGCGCTTTGGGCAAAGGGCGTCTGGGAATTCTTCGTTTGCTCGGAGCTTGCGAGCCAGTGATTTCCACCCTTTTGTCGCTACGAAAGGAAAGAGCAATCTGGACCCCACCTGGGTTGGCGATCGCCAAAGCGCAATGATGCCTCTCAGTAGGGCAAAGCCATACTGCCTGCGCATCAATTTGATCTCAGCGAGCCGCAACGATTCGACAGCTTCGGGTCGGCTGCTCCGACGATGAAGCCATAGAGATACTTCACATCGCCAACGCAAAGGAGAGCGCCAAGGTCCCCAATAACGGCGGCTGATCTCCTCGCACTCGGCGATAAGGTCGGAATGGCTCTTGTTTACCGTCTTGGAATCCTCGTGCAACCGGTAGTAGCTCCAAATCTCGGGAACTGGGTGAAGGCGATATCGGGAGCTGAATCGGCAGAAGAGATCGTAATCGACAGCGTGAAGGATATTCGTATCCAATTCTCCACAAGTCTCCCAGACGCTTCGGTGCCAAAAGGTTGATGGCTGGGGGATTTGATTGTATTCTCGTTTCCAGATTGCGAGTTGGTCGAAATGGCTGTGGTAGGCCCATGGGTGATCACGTGATTGCTCCGCCGCGTCGCTGCCGAAGAAGCGGCTGCGACCGAATACGATGTAGCGTTGGCGATCAGGGTCGATTTCCTGGGCGACTCGCTTCAAGCAGCCTTTTTCAAGTAAGTCGTCGGAGTTGAGAAATCCCATTATTTCCCCGGATGCCCGACGAAAGCCCCGGTTGATAGCGTCCGCTTGGCCTTCGTCTTTTTCAATGTAGAGCGAGAACAGGCGCGGGTGTGTTGTGGCGAATTGCCTAGCGATTTCTTGGGAGTCATCCGTCGAGCCGCCTTCTTGTATGATCACTTCCAAATTCGAGTATTCTTGGTCGACGAGGCTCTGAAGCGTGGCAGCCAGATACCTTCCTTGATTAAACGAAGGAGTGACGATTGAGATTCTCGGTAGACCGTTCATTCGCGACGCGCCACCCGGCACAGCGAGCCTGGGATGGCATAGCAAGTCAGGGACAGTTGAGATGAGACCCAGCAGAGGCAAGCGCTATGAATTTAGACTTATCGTTGGCTTCCAGGCTTTAGACGAGACTGGCTTTTTGGGATTCGGCGCTCTAAAGCTCAACTGTTCTTCATGACCCCCGAATCATTTTGCGAAGAGATCGAGCAAATCCTGGGCGAAAGCATCGTCTCAGTCGTCCTCTATGGTTCAACCA
>NZNM01000164.1 GCA_002694885.1 Opitutaceae bacterium
ACTGTGATTCGACGCGGCGGGGTCACTTGCTCAAAATACTTCTGCCGCGCAGACTCCTAGGGAGAAATACTAGATATTGCGATTGCAATTTTATTCGCTGCTTCTACGAGCTGTTCCTCATCTGAAAATCGCCCGACGCTAAAACGAATCGAAGCTGAAGCGCGCTCCTCTGACAAACCGATTGATCGCAAAACGTACGACGACTGAATAATTCCACTGTTACAAGCAGAACCAGTGGAAGCACAAATTGATGGCTGAAGCATATTAATCAGGGATTCGGCTTCAATGCCCGGGAATTCGAGGTTCAGGTTGCCAGGATGGCGGTTAATAGCATCACCATTGATTGAAAATATCACATTCGCCCGACGAAGATTCTCCAATAGACCAAATGACAACTCTTGGAGCCTTTCCCTGTTTTGAATCCCCTCTTTCCTAATGATCGAAGCGGCGACACCAAAACCAACGCATAAAGGGGTTGGAAGAGTTCCAGAGCGTAAACCGCTCTGTTGCCCGCCCCCATGAACAAGTGGCAGAAAATCATTCTGCAATGAAGACTCTATATAAAGCGCGCCCACTCCTTTCGGACCATAGAGTTTATGAGCAGACAAGCTCAGCAAGTCTATTCCAAGCTCTACTACGTCCAAATCAATGGCCTCTGGGGCCTGGGCCGCGTCGCAGTGAAAAATAGCCCCCACACGCTTAGCGTGCTCGGCTAACCATGCGACATCCTGAATTGTCCCAATCTCATTATTAACCGCCATGACGCTGACCAACACAACATCATCCGTCAGCAAAGAAAGAAATGCAGCTCGGTCTACTAGACCCGACTCAAGCACAGGGACCTCCATGATCCTGTGCCCGAACTGGCGGGCAAAAAAATACGCGGCCTCTTTAACGCACTTATGCTCAATCGCGCTAATCAAGATCGTCTTGCGATCGGTTTGGTTACCCGCAAGCACGCCGAAAATTGCATGATTGTTCGCTTCGGTTGCGCCGGAGGTGAAGACGATTTCTTCGGGAAGTGCGCCGACCAAAGAAGCCACTTCATAACGGGCAGACTCAATCGAATCTGCCGACTTCCACCCTAAAATGTGGTTTGACGAGTGTGGATTTCCAAAGGAATCAGTAAAATACGGCAGCATTGCCTCGACCACTCGGGTGTCAGCAGGCGTAGATGCTTGATAATCAAGATAAATCGAATCAGAAACGCGCATTTCATCCTCGCTGAGCAAGAATTCAACTGGAACCTATCTCCAGTCTAATATTCCATTGACCTTACGCCCTCCAAACATTATTGTCGATACTGGAGCGATGATCCAGGGGAAAAAATGTTTAACAGTCCGCTTTTTAAATCAGGGTATCAACCACAGTTTTCCGGCCACGAAACCTTCCCAATGCGCTACGGTTGGCTAAAGAAGGCATACGATGCGGTTAAGGAATCCCAAGCGAGCAACAATGACCACTCCGTCTTTAATGATGAAGGTGCAATTGCTCGGTTCGGCGTCGGCAAAAATATGGTCGCATCCATTCGTCATTGGGCGACACAATGCGACGTCATCAAGCCCGGGAATAAGGGCAATCAGGCTGAAGTAAGCGAAATCGGAAAAAAAATATTCGATGACAATGGGTTAGATCCATTCATGGAGTACCCCTCTACCCCTTGGTTACTTCACTGGAAGCTCGCCTCCAACAAAAAATTAACCACTTGGTTTTGGGTATTTAGTCACTTCCCTACGGATAGCTTTGAACGCGACAACATCGTCCAAGCACTGGACAAGCTAGGCACGGAACAGGGTTGGTCCAGAATGTCGAAATCTACCATTAAACGGGATGTTGAGTGTTTTGTTCGAACCTACGCAGCTAAACCTGCAACCGGAAAGCAGACGCATGAAGATACCATGGAATCCCCCCTCACTGAGCTAGGCCTTCTTAAAGCAATCGGAAAAAAGGACGGGTTTAGAGTTGTCCGAGGCCCTAAAGCGACACTAGGTGACGGAGTTTTTGCATACGCTGTATGTAACTTCTGGAACGATTATTCCTCAGCGAACACTATTTCACTGGAAGCCCTGGCCCATCAGCCTGGATCACCAGGAAAGGTCTTTCAACTAAGCGAGGACGAGCTCACTGACCGATTAACACGCATAGAAATGTCGACGAATGGTCAGCTGAAATGGTCTGAAACAGCCGGCCTAAAACAGCTAGTAAGATCTGAACAAATAGCCGACCACGAAGCTCTTCAATTAATCGACATCGACTACCAAGGCGAATACGAAGGAAAGGTTGCCTAATGCCGCTATCAGACAGTGTTTACGTTGAGAGGCGTTTTCAGCGCTCCATCCGGATCGACACCGATTTACAAAACCCAGATGCTCTAACCGGTTTCATTTGCCCTGAATCCTCAGCTGCCGTGCTCTCAACCATGGCCAACCATATCACCGAAAGTGGCCAGGCGGCATTCACCTGGACAGGCCCTTACGGGAGCGGTAAATCCAGCCTGGTCATTGCCCTGAGTGCGCTAACAGCCAAAAGTAAGACTCAACGAGATCAGGCTAAACGTGCCGTCGGTGTAGATACCGCAGAGAAAGTCTGGAGCGCTCTACCTCCTGGGAAACAAGGCTGGACCACGATCCCTGTCGTGGGACAACGAGCCTCTGCCCGAAAGGTTATTGGGGATGCACTGATACAAAACGGGTTAGCCTACCTAGAGCCCGACGAAGGCTGGAATGATACGAATATCGTTCAAACACTGCTGAATGCAGCGAACAACATTTCAGGAAAGGCCGGGCTCATTTTATTTATTGATGAAATGGGTAAATTCCTTGAATCCGCTGCTCGCGATGGCTCTGATCTCTATCTCTTCCAGCAGTTAGCCGAGATCGCCTCTCGCTCAAACGGGAAGCTCGTGGTCATCGGTATCCTTCACCAGGCTTTTGAGGAATACGCCAACCGACTATCTCGTGATGCTCGCGATGAATGGTCAAAGATTCAAGGGCGCTTCGTAGACCTCGCCGTCAATACGGCTGGAGAAGAGCAGATTGACCTGCTTGCGCGGGCGATTCACTCAGACCATGACTCTAGTATTGTGAGTCACCAGTCCTCGGTTACTGCGGAGACAATACGCTCCCATAAACCGGGAGTAAGCGAAAACCTAGCGTCTCTACTTGAGAACACATGGCCGTTACACCCAGTAGTTGCCGCCCTGCTCGGCCCTATTTCCCGCCGGCGGTTTGGGCAGAACCAGCGGAGTCTCTTCGGTTTTCTTAATTCCGCAGAACCGAACGGCTTCCAAGACTTTCTCAGAATGTCAGATGGCGAGGAAACCTACAGCCCCAGTCGTCTGTGGGATTACCTGAGAGTGAATCTAGAGCCATCCATTATTGCATCACCTGATGGACATCGCTGGGCAATGGCGGCTGAAGCACTTGACCGCTGTGAAGCGAACGGAGGCAGCCCCGTTCATATTCAGCTCCTCAAAACGATTGCAGTGCTCGATCTTTTTCGTGAACGCTCCGGACTATATCCCAGCCAGGAACTCCTATATACGACGGTTCAAGCCACCAAAGAGGTGTTTGATAGCGCCCTGGAGGATCTCAGACGCTGGTCCTTTGTCATTTACCGAAAGCATATGTCTTCTTATGCGGTCTATGCCGGTAGCGACTTTGATATCGAGTCAGCCATTGAACAGGCTTTGCAGGAAGTTCGCGACGTAAATTTTGAAACGCTGCAACGCATGGCTGGAATGCAACCCATTCTTGCCAAACGTCATTATTTTGAGACAGGTGCACTGCGCTGGTTTGATGTTCAGCTTGGCTCCCTAACAGCGGCAACTTCAAATGCTGCACAATTTATCCCCCACCAAGGGACGATAGGCCTTTACTTATTAGCGCTGCCCACTGAGGGAGAGGACAGCCAAGCGGCTCGTACACGCTGCAAAGAAGCTTCAAAGAAAGCAGTAAAGGAAGGCCTGAATGTCATTGTAGGGTTTCCATTGCAGGCCTGGACCATCATCGAGCTTGCTAAAGAATTAAAAGCCTTGGAGAAAGTACGTGAGGAGCACACGGAAATTCAGGGTGACCTGGTTGCCCACCGAGAGGTGAATAGCCGCCTCATTGCCCTACAAAACCAGCTAGAAGCAGAACTTCAGCAGGCGATGTTGAATGCCGTTTGGTTTGAGAATGGGCAAGAACTTAAGCGCATGACGATCAGAGCACTGAACAACAAAGTGTCTGATGTGGCAGAGCGACTTTATCCGGATTCTCCGCGGATCAAAAACGAACTTCTCAATAGGACAAAGCCCTCTAGCAGTGCCGTTGCTGCCCAAAATGCGCTCCTTAAAGCTATGGCAAACAACCTTGGCGAGAGAAGGTTAGGTATTACTGGGTACCCTGCTGAAGGGGGCTTGTTTGAATCACTACTTGAACACACCAAACTCTACGGCCCCACAGCGCAGGGCTTCGACTTTCTCAAGCCAAACTGGGAGCAGGACGCTGGCCGACTTCACCCAGCATGGAGAAAAGCTGCGGAGCACTTGGAGTCCAATGCAGATCGATCCGTTGGAATCGACGAGCTGTACGAGATTTGGGAAGATAAACCGATCGGTCTTAAACGAGGTTTAATGCCAGTTCTGGCAGTTGCTTTTATCTTATCCCAACGCAGCAACCTCGCTTTCTATCGTGAAGGTATCTTTCAACCTCTGTTTAGTGATCTCGATGTTGATTACTTAGCGAAAGATCCAGCATCAATCCAAGTTAGATGGATGGACCTCAGTCACCTATCGAAAAGCCTTCTTTCCGGTTTGGCTGAAGTTGTACGTGAGTTAGATACGGAAAATCCGTTAAAAGAATTAGCGCCAATCGACGTTGCTCGTGGACTAGTTGCAATCTTCGACCGTCTTCCGAATTGGACCAAACGCACCCAAAGGCTCTCCTCTACCGCCATGAAGGTTCGAACAATCTTCAAGCATGCGAGTGATCCCAACCAGTTGCTTTTCTCAGACCTCCCCGGCGTGTACGAGAAAAACGCCGATATCCAAAAGGAAGAAGTAGCAAATTCGGTCATAACGACCATACGAGAGGCAATGAAAGAGCTCGTTGACGCCTATCCAAAAATGCTGGAACGCATGTCTAGCATGCTTTTGACAGAGCTCCAGGCTCCTAGCGATTCTCCACAAGCCCTCACTGAACTTAGAGACCGCGCCGAAAATATCAAGCAAATGTCTGGAGATTTCAGGCTGGATGCATTTACAAACCGAATTGCGGTGCTTGATGGTACCAACGCATCAATAGAAGGTGTCGGGAGCCTGGCTGCAAATAAGCCGCCCAGAGACTGGGTCGACGCGGACCTAGACTCAGCATTTATTGAGACTGCAGCGTTAGCACAAAAGTTTGTTAGAACCGAATCGTATGCTCGAGTCCAAGGTCGAAAAGACAAGCGTCACGCGATGGCAATAATCATCTCCAAGGACGGGCAACCCAAGCCAATGGAAGCGGATTTCCAGATTACGGAGAGCGACCGACCAAAAGTTGACGAACTGGTTTCACTACTAAAAAAATCAGTCCAGTCAGATACTTCGAATAAAAAAGCTGTAATTTTGGCAGCTCTTGCTGAGTTGAGCAGCGAATACATGAGCCTAGCTACCGACACCGAACAATTGAGTTTTTTGGAGGACACCGATGCCACATCATGAAAAGCACGTGCTCGGCTTGTCAGGCGGAAAAGACAGCGCCGCACTAGCGATCTATATGCGCCAAAATTACCCAGAACTAGACATCGACTACTTCTTTACCGATACCGGAAAAGAGCTGCCGGAAGTCTACGAATTTCTGGGCAAGCTTGAAGGCTTCTTAGGAAAACCAATTTTAAGGCTGAATCCAAATCGCGACTTCGATTATTGGCTTAAACAATACAACAACTTCCTACCGTCAGCTCAGACACGCTGGTGCACGCGCCAGCTCAAGCTGAAGCCCTTTGAGGAATGGCTTAAGCCATTCCTCGAGGAAGGTATGACAGTGCACAGCTATGTCGCGATTCGGGCCGACGAGCCCTATCGCGAAGGGTATAACGCCAAACAAGATAGTCTAAAGATCCATCTTCCATTTAAAGACGATGGAATCGACAAGCCAGGCGTAGCTGAAATCTTGGAGAGCTCTGGGTTAGGATGGCCAAAATATTACGAATGGAGATCACGGAGCGGTTGCACCTTCTGCTTCTACCAACAGAAGATCGAATGGGTACGCCTGAAAGAACGCCATCCTGAGGCGTTCGACGAAGCCAAAGCCTACGAAAAAGATGCTTTGGAACACGGCTCGCCTTTTACCTGGAGTCAAGGGGAGTCGCTTGACGAATTGACGGAACCTGCGCGTATTCGGCAGATCAAAGAGGATTACGAGAAACGCCTTCTAAAAATAAAAGCAAGAAAAAAACAAAACCCTTTAAGACCAGACTCGGAGTTAATTGATATAGACGACGTTTATGGTCAACCAAAGTTTTGTGTCGCATGCCATAAGTGAGAAAAAGGTGCCAAACGGCACCTTTTTCTTCAACAAAGATCAATCTAGGCCTTCTACCAAATTCGCAAGCTCCTTTCGAATTCCGACGTTCAATTTGTCGAATCGACCGTCTAGTAAGCTCTTATAAAAATCTATTTCTTTACTTCCGCTGTATTGCCTGATGGATGGCAAAAAGTGCCAATCTACGATGGCTTCAGCCAAACCGTCACCCAGTTTCGGCAAATATTTCTCTGTCGGTAACGAGGAGATTCTTCCATTTGCTTTAGCTGAAATAAGGGTTCGGTTGAGCGGACTATTGAGTGGATGACTCTTATCGGCTCTCAACTCACTTGAGGATTGCCCTACACTAGCAGCTTGCCCTAAAGGGAATACATGATGATCGTGGACCTCAAGCCTGTCTCTGTTACCATCAAATGAATCTGTCCCTGCGATTTTCCACGGAAGCAAACGCACATTTGCGTCAAATAGAAAGTCTCTAGGTAGTGTACTCAATGTATACTGCAAGATTGCAGCATGAACAGCTTTTCCGGGCCACTCCCCTGTCCGATTAAGCGTGAGGAGATCGCGGTCCCCAAAATGCTCATCTTTCAATACCTTGTCATGTCGATATTTAAATGGGTTGGTAATATCTTTCACACACCAACGATAAAGATTGACAACGTCATCAATACTTTTCTTGTTTTGATTAAAAATATAATTTCCGGAAAAGAGGGATGCCCAATACCAATATTCTATCTTATCGTGAACCGTCGGATCCTCCCACAACATATCATCAATGAAGACATATGCGATAGGGATAATCATTAATCGATAATGAATATCTGACAGCGACCTAACCCCGCATCTTATATTAATAAAAGCAAAGCTTCTGCACAACCCCTTAACTACCGACTCAATATTATCTCTGATACTCTCGGTTTTAAGACTCAGAATCTTTTTTGACTTCGTCAAGCCGACATTAATATTAAATTCGTTATTATCATCCACTAAACCGCCATACTTTACATATGACCTCAGAGATAGCGTGCTAAGAATAAGGGATTGAAATGCACTATTAGGAATGGAGTCATCTGCTATTTCAAAATTCAAAGGCCAAAATAATTGGGGTTTTGAAGACTCCGGTACGTGGCGAAGCAACGCCTGGCTAAGAGAAATAGAAGATCCAATTACCTCTTTGATCTTATTCCCCAATGAATAATTGTCCTCACTTGCATCTATTTTTTTTGCTGCCCTCGCAACAAGTAGATCATAGTCACTTAAACGGATCCCACCTTCATTGAGATGCTTAAAAATCGGAATCGCACGAGTAACATCAGTCGTTTCAATAGCTGTAACCTCGTACTTTGATGCAATATCCTTTATATATGTAGAAACACTTTCAGCCCAAACATTGGCTTTATTTCTCCACATCTCTAATATAATTTGATAGTTTTCTTCAGCATCTTCTACAGATGATATTGAGTTTAAGCGCTCATCGTCATCATAATCTCTTAATGCAAATCTAATCCCTGCTATGTCGCTTAGATTAGCTTCTAAAAGTTGGTGGGCTCGCTCATGGGCAAGGGCTTGTATTAGAGGCCTCCACAATCCCGGACGCTTGTTATCACTGTAAAACAGTGGAATCAATTTATTTGACACGCAGCCTCTTCGGAAAGCGGTTGCATAGGGAGTAGCATCAGGTTCTTTCGATCTAAATTGAAAGTATGGTGACCACCAGGAGGTGACCTGCTTATTATTTTCATTAAACGAATATGATTGGAAGCAACCAAATATATCGTCGGGCTCTAGATTATTAAGTCGTTCTTCATCGAGCTCTAAATCTTCATAACCAAACAGATCTTCAGGCATATTGATAGCTTCCTCACTGAAGTCTGGAAGCCTCAAGAACCATCTCTTTTTTAGCTTTCTATATATATTAGATAAGTATTCATCAAATTCTTCTACGCTGGTAAATCCAGAACTATCAAACTGATCCGTAAAAGTAAAATAAAGTGTTGTAAGTCGTTGCTGTCCATCCAAAAGAAAAGTGCATGAAGAGTTTTCTTTATCAATTCCCTGATCGACTATTCCCAAATGCCGATATGCATAGTCGCTTGTCTTTCCCTTTAGAACGAGAATACTTCCCACTGGAAAAGCAAGCGACACGGAAGCTAATAAGTTTGCCTGCTTGTCAACACTCCACTTAAACTCTCTCTGAAACTCTGGCAAAACCAAATTCTTTTTATCGGCATCTTCAAAAATATCGGAAAGATTCATTAAGACCTCTTCTGCTTAAAATGTTTATAACTGCTAAAATAATCAAACTAACAAAAAAAATGGAAGGCTTAAATTGTCAAACATTTAATTTATATGAATGAAAAATCCTTACCCACCACTTATTCTTAATTTTCTATTGATAGTAATATCCTGAACGCTCAAAATTCTCTAAGATTCAAAAATCCCCTTGATTGCACTCCAAAATCTCGTTGAGAATATCGGCCAACTGATGAAGTGAGTCGGGCTTTAAGCGCCTAATTCTGGCCACGATATCCGTTAGATCGAGCTCGTCCAATCTTGCTTCGATACGGCAAACCAACGCCGCCAAAGTTTCTTTTTCCTGTGACACCAAACCTTCAGGTGCTGCTCGCAGTTCCTCCAAAGTTTGCTCACATTCTTGACGAGAAAGATGGTCCGCTCGATCGTCGAGTCCCGAAAGCTGTTTGAACCAAGTGCGGGCCACCTCTCTGGCGTCGATTTGTTCCAGTTGAGCAATACGATTTGATAATGACTCTCGAGCAACTTGGACAATATCGAGCTCTGACTGACCAAGATAGGAGGGCAGCTCCTGCTCCAAGGTGTTCATTTTATATCGGGCTTCTTCAAGAGAGAGCGCCTGAATGGATTCATTATCGGGAATAAAGCCTCGCGCCCAGAGGGCGGCTTTCTCCTTCACGGCCGCAACGCGCTCACTCGCGAAGCGTTTGTAGATTTCTTGGAAGCTCCAGAGCGGCTCAACTTCCTCTTGCTCACACCACTGATCTAATTCACCACATCTCTCAGCAATAGCGCGACCTAACGTCGCCTCGACCTGCTCCGGGCCACCAGAAAGGTCTGTCCACGCCTCAAAATCATTACAGACCTTATCTAGCTGACGGCGAGCATCTTCTATGTCATCAAGGTCCCGCTGTTCGGCAAACACTTCGCGTAACCGCTGCACTTGGGAGCGAAGCTGGTACGCCGAATCCAGAGAATAAATCTCTGCGTCGTAAAGCTTGGCCAGCGACTTTCGATGCTCACTCACCATCTCAGACGCTTTTCCTTCGAGGCTTTTGAGCTGGACGATCAGTTCCTGGAGCTCCGAATCCATTTGGTTCCGCCCGCCTTCCTCAAGGACTTCAGTGAAACGCTTCGCTTTACTACGGAGGTCGTCCAACTCCACGATGGTGGATCGAGACGAGATGGAGGTGACGTCAACCAATTGCTTCGCTTCAGCCAAAGCGCTTTGGTATTTAAACCGGTCTTCTACGTGGGAGATAGAATGGATCTTTTGCTGTTCAGCAGCCGCCGCTAAGTTTGGTAGTTCCAATTTCTTAAGGGTGTTCTCAGCCTTATCCATCTGCTTTCGATAGTCAGCCACTTGCTGCGGCGAGCGACACACCGATCGCTCAATCCAACGAGGCCCCTCCTTGGCTACCCATTGCCGAGCTACCTGCAATAGACTCTCGACCTCTTCGATGTGGGACTCTTCCCATTCCCCGTTAGTTACGAGTTCATGGAAGCCGAGAATACGATCACATACAGATAGCCCCCCAATTGAGTTTTCTCTCTGTAGGCGTCGCTCAAGCTCCCGCTGGATTTCTTCCGAGCGATGCTCAAAGGCCGACAACTGCTTTTGAGATTCGAGAGCCTCATCAATTAACTTTTCGAATTTATAGAGAACCTCATCTGGGACTGGGTCCTCTTTTTCCATTAATTTGGCTTGCCGATAGAATTCCAAGCGTTGTCGGTGCCGCGACGCACTCTGCCAGCTATCAATCAAACTTTGCCAGCGTTCTAGCGCACCTTCACTTATTGCTTGGAGCGTCGAATTGCCAAGGATCTTCCCATCGAAATCCGACGCCTTTAAGGCATGCCCTAGCCATGTGGATACATCACATGCCTCCCCGGCGACCGAAATCCGCCAACGCGGAACCCGCCGTCCCAAAAATAGGCCTAATAACAAACTAGCGGATGCGATATTCAAACCAAATGGTGGTGAAAACAAAGCCTTTCGCGTCTGCTCTAAAGTCCGATCGGGATCATCCCTATGCCAGGCATCCATCTGCTCCAGAACCGACTTGACCTTTGGATTACCCGGCACGCTGGAAACATTGCCGCTCTGGTCTAGGATCCTCCACGCATTGGCGAGTACTTGGCCTGCCCGATTGCGAAGTCGTACAGGACGAGACTGAATCCATTCGTCATTGAGCTCGCCCTTCACAAGCGCTCTGACCAACTCCAAGACATCTTTCTTGGCCTGACTTCCAGCCCCCGATCCTGTCGCAAAGCCATCGAATGGAAACGGAACAACGCTGGGGTAACACCTTGCGAAAATTTCTTGCCCTGCTTTAGTTAAACGCTTTACCTTGAGCTCGCCAAAGCCAGCCGCCTGCCGATGACCTTCAGACAGCAACGCCGCGGTTTCCTCTTGGGCAACACTTTGAGCGCGGGAAAGCTCGGCCGCAACAAATCGACGGTAGCGCTCTTTCTCCTCGCTAGAAAAACCACGCTCCAAAACCAAATTGCGTTTCAGCGATTCTGAGAGACGTTCTTTAGAGTCTTGAAGATAGATCACCCATATGGGGGCTTGGGCCACACCATAACGCGAAAGCTCGTTGTTGAGTGCATCAGTGGTTGCGTTACGGAGCTCCTCCAGAGACTCATCAGACTTAACGTAGGTATAAATGATTCGGCCCTTGGCCTCATTCACATCAACCGCACGAGACCAATCTCTGAAAGCATTGGCGATCGTCTCAAAGACCGTCTGAGATGAGGCGAACAGAGGATCAAACTTCCAGTCCTGAGTCGTGATCGCATTCTCTTGCGCAAAGCTAGTTTCAACGTATGCAAGGTTGCACAACGTCCGGCCAAAATTAACAAACAGCGTCCCCACATCACCAATATTTGGATCATTGGAACGGCTACGCAACAAGCGCATAAATTGACCGCGTGTGGCCGCGTCCTGAACTAGCTCATACTGACCAAAATCAGGATTCCATTCCAAGAGCCCGAGCTCTTCCGTCAAGTAAGTCAGTGTTTCGTGTAAGACAGTTTCAGTAACGCCAGCCGTGAGGCGAAGGAAATAGTTGTAAAGTTCTTGCCTGGGAAGACGCACACCGAGTTTCAGACCAACAGCCGAAGCCGCCAACACTTTTCGGCCAGAATCACTCAGCAGGGCTTTACGTTCTTCCAGAATGCCTTGGAGGGTTTCGGCGATCGTCCCGCCTCGGGCCTGCTCGGCTGCCACAAATTCGGGCAGCATTCCGTTTAGCAGCAAGTCAGCAGCCGATATCGTGGTTGGGACGTTGTTCGCAGAGATGCTCGGC
>NZNM01000057.1 GCA_002694885.1 Opitutaceae bacterium
AACAAGGTCTGACCTACTTGCAAATATCTCGGATGCGATATCTGGTTCGCGTTCTGTATCCAATCAACCTTCGAACCAAACTTAGATGCGATTCCTGATATGGTTTCCCCGCTACGTACAACATAGCTAGAACCCGTTTTTGGGAAATTGCCATGAAAGCTCGTCAGCACGTCCGGATCGGGCTTCTCAGGAGGAGCCGGCAAATTGCCCAAACTTCTTTCAACACTACCCGCGAAACTAGTAATCTGCTCAGTTACCTGAAGAATGATTTCGCTCTTCATTTTCTCGTCCCGCTGCTCGAGTGAAGCAATCGCCTGGGCGATGGCCTGGTTCAATTGCCCCACGGTCGCTAGCTGACCCATACTGTTGTCTATGCGTGATTCGTAGGCTCCTATTTGACGCCGCATTTGCTCGTTTTCCCGGCGCATACTCTCAACCTGCACTCGCATCGATTTGATGGATTCTTGCAGGATGCGCACATCTTCTCCCAGATTTGCCACCTGGTAGGCCAGATTCGACGATTGAGCAAATGCCGAAATCTGAACGTTTAACGCCAATGCAAACAAAGCCAAACTCGCTTTGCTAATTATATTCAGTGCTTTGCCACCCATAGATAAATCGTTAAAAAATAAAGGAGCGAAAACAAGCATCAACCTTTAGGGAATTGCCAAACAATTGTTAAGCTAGAAGATGTGCGGCTCCGAAGCCACGAGCAGTGACATCGGCTTTGATTCCAGCTTTTCTCCAATCGGCAGTTGGAATCCACGCACGAATTCCGAAGTGGCAATCATTTTTCCCCCAGGTCTTTGCAGGCGTTTCAAGCAAAGCGTACCTTGGCCGCAACGCAGTTCGAGACCTTGTTCGCTCAATCCAACAATCTCTCCGGGTGAGCCTTCGTCCGTTCCCTCATCATGAGAGCTGGCTAAACCAATCTTTATCGACACACCCCTATATTCGAATTTCGCTGCCGGCCACGGAAACAAGCCATTGATCCGGCGAGCTAATTCCACTGCTGGGCGACGAAAATCCAACTCCCCATCGTTCTTCAGCAACTTTCTAGTGTAAGTCGCATCGTCTTCCTTCTGCTCTTCCGTAGAAACGTCTCCGCTCATGATTCGCTCCAGATTTCGCTCAACGAGAATCGGGCATATCGAAGATAGCTTTTTCTCCAATTCCACAGACGTATCTTGTTCTTCGATACGAACTTTTTCAATATCCAATATCGGTCCCGCATCCATTCTCCGAACAACCTTCATCAAACTTACCCCAGTTTTCGATTCCCCGGAAACAATTGCCGATTGAATCGGCGATGCGCCTCTATATTTTGGCAATAGAGATGTATGCAAATTCCATATACCCTTTTCAGGGACATCTATGAGTTTCTGGCTCAAAATATGCCCGTAGGCCATAACGAGAATCGCTTTTGGCCCTATGGCTTGAATCTCCAAACGTTCATCTTTTCCCATTTTACGTGGCTGAAAAACAGGCACTCCGTGCTCCCTAGCCCACAATTTAATTTCATTCGCCGCAATCTTCTTGCCCCTTCCTTTGGGTCGATCTGGCTGCGTATATATTGCATCGATCGAGACCCGACCACATCGGCCCTCGCGGATAGAATCCAGCACTGGAAGGGCTATGGAGTCTGAACCCATGAAAATTAATGACTCGCTGCTCATAGCTCTCCCATCTTCCTGTAGCGCCGATCTGGTGTAAATTTACAGCTTTTCAGCTCTCATCCACATAGGGATTTTTCTTGTTAACCAAATCAAATACAACCGGGCAACCTTCGAGCTTGAAGGTTTCAACGATCGACGCTTGAAGGTATCGCCGGTAGGAAGCAGCGAGCTTTTGGGCCTGGTTGCAGAAGAGTTTAATTCGGTACGGCCGATTTCCCGTATGGACGGCATAGTATACGCGGAATCGGCGGCCATCCATTTTCGGGGCCGGCATTCTCTCTGCTATCTTGTAGATTAGATTGTTCAACTGCCCAGTTGGAATCTTCTTTTCCGCGCGCTTGTCCAGCTGGCGAGCATCGTAAAGCATTTTCTCGATATCGATATTCTCTAGAGCTGATACGAAGCGCACAGGCGATCCAGGTGTAAAGAAAATTTCCCTACGCAATCCCGTTTCAAAAGCCTTGCGAAATTCCGACTCTGTTTCGAAGCCTTCTATCTCGCCCTGCTCCCAAGCCTTGAGAGCAAGATCCCATTTATTGACGACAATGACAACCGGCTTGTTCAACTTCGAGGCCTCTCCAGCAATAGCCTTATCTTGTTGAGTTGGACCTGCTTCAGCGTCTACAACCATAAACACGACATCGACGTTTCGAATCGAGTCCAAAGACCGGACCCGGGAAAAATACTCAACTGAAGAACTAAGTTTCGTCTTCTTCCTAATCCCAGCAGTATCCGTAAGCGTGAAATGCCAGTCTTCACCACGCTTGGATCTCCAGGTGAATGATGTTTCGATCGAATCCCTCGTTGTTCCGGGAACATCGCTCACGATGAAACGATCTGACCTCACAAGACAATTGCTCAGTGATGATTTTCCTACGTTTGGACGCCCGATAAAGCACACGCGTATTCTTTTTTCCGGAGTTTCCACCGAATCCGTCGAAACTGGACCTAACCGTTTCTTTCGTTTCTCCAAAATCGCCATTCTCAGTCCAGATATGCCACGGTCATGTTCAGCCGAAACCAACTTCGGTTCTCCCAGGCCAAGCGAATAATGCTCGTTCACATCAATCGAGGAATCCGCTTTATCGACTTTGTTAACCACCAACGCCACTGGCTTACTCGATTTTCGAATCGTATCCGCCATTTCAATATCCAATGGCACAAGGCCTTCCCGTCCATCGACAACGAAAAGTATTAAGTCGGCAGCGCTAATCGAAAAGGCGATTTGCTCTTCCACCGCCGACACTAGGGCCTCCGGTGTATCGCTCATTCCAGCAACCAAACCCATTCCACCCGTATCTACCAGAGTGTATCCATCGCGTTCTACATCGCGAGTAATCGTGTCGCGAGTAACGCCTGGCATATCGTGAACAATAGATACGCGCTCGCCTACTAGCCTATTAAACAGCCGGCTCTTGCCAACGTTTGGGCGACCAACGATGGCTACCGTGAATTGCGTATGCATTATTAGAGATTATATATCGATCGATTCGGTTCGAGAATCTGAATTTACTAGACCGTGGCTGAGCGTTTCAGGCTCGCTCCGCCGAATGTCGTTGGGGAGTAGAACCCAACGACGAAAGAAATCGTTCGATTCTGTCGCAAGCGTCTATCAGCTCATCGTATCCTGTAGCGAAACTGCAGCGAATGAAACCTTCGCCAAATTGACCGAAAGCGCTGCCGGGAACCATGGCTACACGCTCTGCCTCCAGCAACCCTTTAGCGAACTCTTGCGAATCGAGCCCCGTCTTTTCGATATTTGGAAACGCATAGAAAGTCGCTTGGGGAGTATGGCAAGGGAGCCCCATTTCGTTGAAGCGGCGAACTACTAGATCTCGTCTCCTCTGATATTGAGCCTTCATTCTCTCTAAGGAATCATCGCCGTGTTTCAGTGCCTCCGTCGCTGCATCTTGAGCGATCACCGAGGCGCACATCATCGAGTATTGATGGACTTTCATCATTGCTTCTATTAGCGGGGCGGGCGCGCAAGCGTATCCAATCCGCCAACCAGTCATAGCCCACGCTTTCGAACACCCGTGCAAGAATATGGTCCGGTCACGCATTCCAGGAAAGCTCGCGATGCTTACGTGCTCTCCCTCGTAGGTTAGTTCGGCGTAAATCTCATCGCTGATAACGATGAGATTTTTCTCCACCGCGAAACGAGCGATCTCCTCGAGCTCCTTCGATTCGGCAACTCCTCCGGTCGGATTGCAAGGCAGATTGATAATGAGCGCCTTGCACCCTTCCACCCAAGCCTTTTTGACTTCCTCCGCCTTTATCGTGAACGCCGACTCGGCATCGGTTTTTATTGCTATGCCCACACCGTGGGCAAGTTGTACTGTAGGATGGTAGGATACGAAACAAGGATCTTGATACAAAACCTTGTCACCCGGATTCAATAAGGCTCTAAGAGCAATATCCATCGCTTCGGAAACTCCCACGGTAGCAATCACTTCGTCGGAGGGTTGGTATTCCAATCCAAATCGCCGCCCGACGTATCGGCAAATTTCCCGACGGAATTCCAGTGTTCCAAGATTCGAGGTGTAGTGAGTTCTCCCTTTTTCTAGCGAATAAATTGCTGCCTCCCTAACGTGCCAGGGTGTCGCGAAATCCGGCTCGCCAATGCCGAGAGATATCACGTCATCCATGGCGGAGACGAGTTCGAAAAAATCTCGGATACCAGAACGGGGAAGTCCCGCTACATGGCGCGCTACAAAACGATTTTGTGATGTATCCACGATTCTATTTGATCTTTTGACCTACGGAGTGACATCAAGCCGCTCTTTATCCTCAATCGAATGCTCGATGAGAAACCCTTGCTCTTTGTAAGCTCTCAATAGGAAATGAGTCGCTGTCGACACGATGCCTTCGATGGTAGACAATCGTTCAGAAACGAAGGCGGCTACTTGATGAAGCGTGGGTTGCTTAACGATTACTAAAAGGTCGTAGGCGCCCGACATCAAATAGCACGACTCCACCTCTTCAAATCGAGAAATTCGCTGGGCCAAACGATTGAATCCCCCACCTCGTTCCGGAGTTAGTTTTACTTCAATCAATCCTCGCACTGCGTTTTCAGATCCTTCTTCCGGATTAAGAACAGGTATCCAACCAAGAAAGGCCCCGCTCTTCTTGAGCTCCTCCAACTGTTCTCCAACCGATTCTTCAGACATCCCCAGAATTTGGGCCATTTGTTTTTCGTCCAATCGTTCTCCCTCGGAAATGAGCTTAAATACCTTGTTCATGGTCGCCGAAACATGCGCGTTCTAGGGGCAATATCCAGACGTAAATTTCCACTACGTCGCATGGATTGAATGGATTAACGCGCTAGCCCCTTCTAAAAATCGCTGCAAACGAATCCAATTTTGATAAATCGAAGCGATTTTTGGATCGCAGGCTTTACGGAAACTCTATCGGAAGCCAACCTGCGTCCGTTATGTTTGAGAGCCTGACTGACAAACTATCGAACGCGATGCGGCACCTGCGGGGAACCGCTCAGCTTAGCGAGGAGAATATGTCCGAAGCCCTGAAAGAGGTGCGCGCGGCTCTACTCTCAGCGGATGTGCATTTCAAGGTCGCCCGGACATTTATCGAGTCCGTTAAAGAGAAGTGCGTCGGCCAAGAGGTCCTCAAGTCGGTTACACCGGGCCAGCAAATCGTCAAGATAATCAATGACGAGCTCGTAACCCTGCTTGGCGAAGGCGAGACCGAGCTAACTAAGAAAAAGCCGCTTAAAATCATGATGGTAGGTTTGCAGGGCGGCGGTAAGACCACGACTTCTGCAAAGCTCGCCAAATTCCTGAAAAAAGACGGCTTCGACCCGATGCTGGTAGCGTGCGACATCTACCGACCAGCCGCGATAGATCAATTGGAGTCTGTCGGAGCTCAGATCGAAGTTCCCGTTTTTGCGAACCGCGACTCCAAAGATGTTCCGAAGATCGGCCAGACTGGTCTTGATACTGCGACTAAGGATGGGAAAGACCTCATCATCTTCGATACAGCCGGACGCCTGCAGATAGATGAACCACTAATCGAGGAAATCAAGGATCTCAAAGCACGCGTCAAGCCCGACGAGGTCATACTCGTTGCAGACGGAGCTATCGGCCAAGAAGCCGTCAACGTTGCCAAGGCTTTTCATGAAGCTGTCGAATTGACCGGCATTGCCATGACCAAGCTCGACGGAGATGCCCGTGGTGGAGCGGCTCTGTCTATGAAGCAGATCACCGGTGTACCCATCAAGTTTTCGGGTACCGGCGAGAAGCTGGATGACTTCGAACTATTTCATCCAGACCGGATGGCATCGCGCATCCTTGGCATGGGAGACGTCGTTTCCCTCGTAGAGAAAGCTCAGGAAACTATCGACGAAAAGCAGGCGGCAAAAATGGCCGACCGTATGATGTCTTCGGATTTCAATTTCGAAGACATGCTGAATCAGTTTCGCCAAGTTAAGAAACTCGGATCCATGCAATCGATAATGGGTATGATGCCGGCGATGAGTGGAATGAAAATCGATGACAAAGCCGAGAACCAAATGAAGCAGTCCGAGGCGATCATTCTCTCGATGACGCCTCAGGAACGGAATGCCCCGAATATTTTGAACGCCAGTCGTCGCAATCGCATCGCCAGAGGATCCGGCGTCAAGATCAGCCAAGTGAATCAACTCATCAAGCAGCACATGCAGATGAAGAAAATGATGAAGAAGATGAACGGCGGCGGAAAAATGAAGAAAATGATGAAGCAAATGAAGGCCCAAGGAATGGATCCGTCGCAAATGCCTCAATTGCCAACCGAGTCCGGCGATCTCGGTTCAGGATTGGGCGGATTCAAAGGGAAGCTACCGTTCTAGCGGCTCGCCACCAAAAAATAAGCTGGCCTACTTGGCTGGCTGGGCTGAATCCGGCTCGCCCTTCTTACCGCGGAAAAGCTCTACTGCTTTTTCGAAAGCGGTGTACAGCTGATTACCCGAAAAATTCGCTGGTCGACCGGGATCCCCGGCAGCGGTTCGCCGGTCGTACTGCCCGGACATGAATTCCTGATCATTCCGCGTGGTAACCATCATATCAAAGGCCGCTTCTGGATCGAATTCGGCAATGCGCTGAAGCCTTCGTCGCGGCTTGGGATCCAAACGCTCAACTAAGTCTCGCTGCAACTGAATATCAGTTCCCCCAACGTCCAACGTCTTAAGAGTGACCAAATCAAGCTCTTCCCCATTCAAATGGGCCGGCAAGCCTTCATTCAGCTTATCATTTTGCGTTTTCGCCTCTTTGTAGAGCTTGCGGATCTCAGTCTCGTCAAACACTGAGGTTCGGCGCAGTTTCGCCTTTTCGATCGATGCAGGTTCATTCTTGGGCGCCTCGTTTCTTACGAGCGGCTGCTCGCCTATTCGAAGCTCTTTTTTCTCCTCCTGTCCTAGGAGCGCAGAGGCACCGATACTTAAAGCTAGACTGATGAAGAAAACGATTGGGCGCAGGCTCATAACTTTAGTGGGCTAAATTTGCGAAGAACTATAACATCGGAGAATACGTATGCGAATCAAAAATCACAAAGTCTCTAGAGCATTTTTGACCGATTCGAGCTTTGAAGGATCCTTTATTCCAGGCAATATCTCCACTCCGCTGTTCAAATCGATTCGCTTGGCCCCAGTTTCGGCCAACGCTGCTTTCACATTATCTGGTCCTAATCCACCCGCGAGAATCCACGTCTTTTCTGGGTGTTTCTCTGAAATCCTGGCAAATTCGGCCCAGTCGCTTGTTTGGCCGGTTCCTCCATAAGCCCCCTTTCGGTAAGCGTCTAGCAGCCACGTGTCTGCTAGGGGCAAGCAATCCTCTTGGAAAATGTCGGGCGGAGTAATCCTTGGGGCCAGCCATAGCTTTTCTGGACCCAATATTGACGACCACTCTTGAATGGTGGATTGCGGTGTCTCCTCCGCAGGATAGTGGAACTGATAGAAATTGATTCCCAATTCTTGTAAACTAACAATCGTTTCCCTGTCTGGTAAAACCGCTATTGCTACGGTCGGCAAGTCCGGCAATTTTTCAGATATCGATCGATAATCGGGAATGGACAGGTAGCGGGGCGACTCTGGAAAAAAGTTGAATCCCAAATAGTCCACCCCAAGAGACTCGGCTGCCAACGCGTCACTCAGTCGTGTCAACCCGCATACTTTTATTTCGACTCCGTTGACCATAGGGATTCAAGAGAAGGCGTTAATGGATTCTATGACATAGTCGACTTCCGCATCCGTCAATTCGGGGACTATCGGCAAACTTAGGCAATGCTTTGCGAGCTTTTCCGATTCAGGGAAGCTTCCGACACCATAACCACGGTCGGCAAAGCAGGGCTGCAAGTGCAATGGATACGGATAAACGATATCCGTACCAATTCCCTTTTCGGCAAGATAGGTCTTCAATCGGTCGCGATCCGGATGCTGCAACGTGTACATATGGAAGACCGATCTACCCCAATTTGGCTCGTGAGGGAGAACTGCATTTTGAAGGATAATCCCTTGAGCATACTTGTCCGCTATTTCTCGCCGCCGCTCTGTCTTGGCCTCTAAGTAAGGGAGCTTTACGTTGAGAGCAGCCGCCTGCAGGCCCTCCATTCTGTTATTGTATCCAACAAAATGATTCAAATATCGCTCTTTCGATCCATGAGCTCGCAGAATCGCCACTTTTTCCAACAATGCGGAATTCTTGGAGCTCACGCATCCACCTTCGCCTAAACCCCCTAAATTCTTTGTCGGGTAGAATGAAAACGCGCCCGCATCGCCGATCTCTCCAACTGGCCTCCCTTTGTATTTCGCCATGTGGGCCTGGGCCGCGTCTTCCACAACTTTCGCGCCTAGTTGGTCGGCGATCCGTTGTATACTATCCATATCAGCCGGGAGTCCGAACAAATGCGTGGCAACGATGGCTTTCGTTTTCTCAGTAGCGTTCGACTCGATACTTTTCGGATCAATCGTATAGGTTTCCGGATCGATATCAGCGAATACGAGCTTGGCCCCAACGTATTCAGGCAGCCAAGCGCTGGCAATAAACGTGAAGGCAGGTACGATAACTTCGTCTTCCGGACCCAATTCCAAAGCGCAAGCAATTAGGTGCAAGGCCTCTGTGCCACTTCCGACTCCCACTACGCAAGACAGCCCTTGAACGGCAGCGAACCCAGTCTCGAAATTCGACACTTCCGTCCCTAAACAAAATTCCCCATGATCAAGCGTCCGGGCGAATGCTTCGAGAATCTCGCCCCGAATGGGATCGTGGGCTCTCTTTAGATCGATAAACGGCACTTTCATATCACTGGGAAGCCTTTCCAAACTCCTGCTTTATCACTTCAACCAAACTGTCTAGGCTCGCCTCCTTCGCTTCGAAATCGGTTGGCATGCCCGACTTAGACATAGTTGCACTCGTAATCGGCCCGATACTGACGGTCTTCGGGCGATTGGCTCCTTCTTCGAGCGCAAGATCTTTAGCTTGATCCACAAACGATTTCACTCCCGATGAGCTTGTGAAAATAATCGCATCCGCGCCTTGACTACGGAGCTCCTTAGCTGCTGGATCATCAGATAGATTTGCGGGTTCCGTTCGGTAAACCTCGAATCGGTCAACGATCGCTCGAGCCTCTTCCAACTTCGATCGCAAAACGTCTCTACCCAGATTCCCGGTGACAATAAGCACCTTCGAGCTATCCAAGCTCTCTGTCTCCACAAGAGCTTCCGCTAGACTTTCCGCATTCGCTTCCTTTGGTATCAGATCCGTCGTTACATAATATTTTTTAATCTCGCTAGCCGTCGCCTTTCCGACAGCGGCAATGCGAAGGAATCCGAGCGAACGAATGTCATCGAAGGTCTCGAAAAACGCGTCGAAGAAATATCGAACTCCATTTGGACTCGAAAAAACAATCCAATCGTAGGATGCGATCTCGGCAAAGACATCAGTTCTAGTTTCCTCGTCGACATGCTTGGAAATCGATATCAAAGGCAATCCAAGCACTTCAGCTCCTTGGCGTTCCAGCATCTCGCTTAACTCGCTTGCCTGTCCCTTGCTTCGCGTTACTACAAAGCGCCTGCCTTGAAGGGGCTGATCTTCAAACCATGATATCTTTTCTCCCATTGTCGCATTACCTCCAACCATAATCACCGCAGGGGAATTAAGACAAAACCCTTTCGCGTCATCTACTACCATATTTAGCCGACTCCGACAAACCCTCTGTCTACCAAGCGTCGCCCATTCAACGCAAACAACTGGCGTATTCGGGTCGAAATCGGCTTCTAGCAATTCCCCGATAATCCGACTCAGATTTCCCACGCCCATGTAGATACAAAGGGAAGAGTTTTCCTTCGGCAATTGCTTCCAGTCGACCATTGATGTGTCCTTTTCCGGATCTTCATGGCCCGTCACGAAAACGACTGTGGAATTCGATTTTCTCTGAGTAAGCGGTGTGCCACTGAAAGCGGCCGCTCCCGAGGCTGCGGTTACGCCAGGGACCACCTCGAAGGCGATCCCGTTCTCCCTTAAAAAAAGAGCTTCTTCGCCTCCGCGTCCGAATACAAAAGGATCCCCGCCTTTCAAACGGACTACCTCTTTCCCCTCCTTCGCCTTTTCCACGAGGGTTCGCTGAATCGTCTCTTGATGGACGGTCAATCCGCCAGATTTCTTGCCTACATAGATTAGTTCGCAATCAGGCGAAACTAAAGCCAGAACAGCCGGATGAATCAGCGAATCGAATACAAGCGCATGGCAGCTCTCAAGGAGTTCCTTTGCCCGGATCGTCAGTAAACCCGGATTCCCTGGTCCCGCCCCAACTAGTCGAACTATACCTTCAGGCATCGCCCAACTCGAGTTGCCGGATTAGCTGGTCCGCAATCTCGTACGGTTTCTCAGACGCATAACGAAAGGGGATCGCTCGTATTTCGTACCCGCAATCCTTATGATACAATCTAAGCGACTCGTCGGTGTAGTTCACGGCAAATGCCACCTGACACCCGCCACCAAGCCTCTCCATAAAAGCCCTCTCCAGACGTACAGCTACCGCGGTAGACCCATGCAATACCTCTTGGTATTTCGAAACATCCTCATCGCGACATTGTATCGCTACCGCCGCTTGACCCACAGCAGGCACGCATTCGCCGAGGGACAACGGCTTGAGAGACACGCCTTCCCACCTTTCGATTCCCAGCCGATTAAGCCCGGCTGCAGCCAATACCGTAGCGTCCGCGTATCCATCGGCGATCTTGGTTAGCCGCGTGTCGACATTTCCCCTGATTTCCATAAATTCAGCTTGTGGATACAAGTAGCGAAGCTGGATTTTACGACGAGGGCTGCCCGTAGCAATCCGATCGGGGGTAACTATACCATCTTTGAGAACAAGCACATCTTCCGGCGCTTCCCTAGGGAGAAATCCAGCTATAGCCAAGCCTCCGGGCATCTCGGATGGCAGATCTTTCGCGCTATGCACTGCCAGATCTGCCCTATTCTCTAGCAAGGCATCTTCGAGTTCTTTGGTAAACAGGCCTTTGCCACCCTTCTGTTCCAAAGACCATTCGCGCTGACGGTCTCCAGTAGTAACCATTTTTTCTATACGATAGCTTAGGCCTGGCAATGCCGAGTCCAGAAAATCGATCGCCAACTCGGCTTGAGCGAGAGCGAGAGGACTCTTTCTTGATGCGATTACGATTTCTTCAGTGGGCTTAACCATAGCCAGCGTCACAGGATTGAAAATCCGCTAGCGACAAAGGGGATCCCGACAAACGCTAGCGATGCATCGCCAGATTTCCGGTGCGTCCCAGTTCGATAATGCCGAACTTCTCGATCAAGTTGAGAAAAGCGGTAATCTTACCTTCGTCACCGGTCAATTCCGCTACCAGGTCTTCGTGCTGCACATTGATAATCTTGGCCCTAAACAATTCGCAAATCTGGATGAGCTCGGATCGGTTCTCGGCGCTAGCTTTCACCTTTACCAAAATGAGCTCACGGGACACTGCTTGACCCCGCTTGAAGTCGTGCACCTCGATCACGTTAATCAGCTTTTTCAGTTGCTTGGTAATCTGGTCCAAAACGGAATCATCACCCCTCACTACCGCAGTCAATCGAGATACCTTGGGATCGTGGGTAGGGGCCACATTCAATGTGTGAATATTGAACCCTCGACCGCTGAACAGACCCGAAATGCGAGCCAAAACGCCGAATTTATTTTCTACAAGTACTGAGATAGTGTGTCTCATTAGTGATGCTATTTAATATTAGAGCGGCCTTCATAGACCCCCGCCCCTCAGCATGCAAGGGGGATTTATCAGAGCTTTGAACGGAAATTCTAACAATTCTCTCGCTTCCGCGTTTTCCACAATTTTGCCTTGCCAAGGCCAATTGATTTCACCCTTATTTCCAGCCTTTTACGATGCGCGGGTAGCTCAGTTGGTTAGAGCAACTGGTTTACACCCAGTAGGTCGTAGGTTCGAGTCCTATCCCGCGCACCAGCTTTTAACCCCTGATTATCAGGGATATAAGAATATTTGCCTAGAAAATCTGCTGTCTAAACCGTGGCAAAACAGGACAAATACTCCAGTAGTACTCCACTAAAACGCTTCCTAAGGACGTTCCACCCAAAGCAAGAGGTCCAACTAATCTGAACGGTCGGAAGTACCACAACCGACAAGGGGGGTCGGGGTCGGGGCGGCGGCGCGCATCGCAATGTATATTCATCAACTGCCCCCAAAAAAATTGTCCCTTAAAGGGCTTATGAATCTTTCATTACCCCAACCTTCGCCTAGCGAAGGCTAGAGCTACAACCCCAGCTCCAAGAAGGGCTGCTGTAGACCCTGTGTCGGGGACGGACCGAAAAAACTAGTTACGTTTTATTTTTCGCATTTCTGGGCCAACCCTATTATTGAAGCTCCAGAAATCCTTTACACTGCAATTAAGAAGGTTTGCTGCTTCTCTCGCGAAAGGCCTGTTGAGCTTCTGACTCTCGGTGGCAGCCTCGTCGTCCTTGCCTTCTTTTTTTAATGGGGCGATTACCTCCCTCCAAGCCATCATATTGCCCAATTTGAGCTGTTTGAAGGCATCCCGTGCCTCTTTGGTCAGTCCGAATTGCTCTTGTGCTTGATCAGCATAGTAGTCAGACCGTAAAAGATCGAGTTTGGTCGGCTCGCCAGCGTATGCTAGTGCAGTAAAAAATAGGACTATCGTAAGTGCTAAAGTTCGCATCTTCGGTAATCAGAACCAACAAACGGGTATAGGCAAGACATCTTTAAATTCTGGCTTGCGTACAAATCTTAACAAAAACGGTTTAGCTGGAATGAGCGGCTAGCGGTGCATCTTGGAGAGGCTGATCATTCAATGCGCTTGGCGAATGATAACATTGCCAAACTATGGCATCAACTGCCCCCAGAAAAAATTGTCGCCCTCACAGGTCTTCTTCATGTTTGGTTTTATTATGAAAACCAACACCTTCATCACCTTAAGTACAGCAACTGCCAACGTTGGGGTCCTCATTGGCCTGATCTTTTTGCTAGTTGAACTGAAGCAGACTCGGAGGATAGCTCTATCAGAGATCAGGCAACAGAGGACAATGAGTGTAATCGATGAATATGCCTCGTTTGCCAAGGACAGAGGATTCAGCGACATTTTACACAAATCGCTCGATGACGGTGAATTTGGGTCTCTATCCAAGTCGGATTGGAATCAGATAAGGTTATATGAGCTAGCGAGAACTGTTAGGCTAGAGGACGTCTACTTTCAGTATCAACGCGGTCTGATCGACGAGGTAGCCTACAATTTTAGTTTGGCGATGGCAGCCAGCAGACTACCGATCTGGAAATGGCTTAAAATTGCCGATCCAAGTCCCGATTTCAGCAAAGCAATTGAAGCATACGTTAAAGATGAAGACTTCAAACAGACATTGCTAGCGGCTAAATTCCAAGAATGGGCTGACGAGAACCCTAGCCCCTTTGGTGGACTCAGCTCACCCTTCTTTTATGAGTGATCAAGGAACTTTCAGAAACATTAAATAACCTGATGCCCAAGATTTATTTACTGAAAAAATTTAATCCACAGGACTCTATCTGGAAGCACTACCCAGAAGATGATTTTGTCCGCTGGGTCGGAGATGATGAGGAAGAGGCAAGGAAGAACGCGGCTAGAGGATCCCTTCCAAGGAACAAGGCCATGAGCATGTCGCCGTGGCTCAATAAGGAGCAAACTTCCTGTGAGCTTGAGTATAACTCGGAGGAGGACGGTGTCGCGGGGGTTAGCGACTAGCGGAGCAAACGGGAGA
>NZNM01000058.1 GCA_002694885.1 Opitutaceae bacterium
TGCGAAACCCGATACCACAATTGCCCTCGTCGGGGCCAAGATCGTTACCATGGGACCCGCCGGCATTATCGATGATGGCGCCATCCTAATCGAAAACAACCGCATCCGCGAGATCGGAAACCAATCGCAATTAGAGATCCCAAAAGAAGCTAAGGTAGTTGACGTATCCGGGCAAATCGTCCTTCCCGGATTTGTGGATACCCATGCCCACGGCACCGAGGCCACCCATGGAATCATTCCTCAACGCAACTGGGTAAACCAGGCCAGGCTGGCGTTCGGAGTCACCACCATTCACAATCCCTCTTCCGACACTAGTACCATTTTCGCCACAGCGGAATTGGCCAAAGCGGGTCTCATCACCACCCCTCGCATTTTCTCGACGGGACGCATTCTCTATGGAGCAGATAGCCCCGGAAAAGCGGAGATTAAGTCGCTGAAAGACGCCGCATTTCATCTAGAACGTATGGACGCTGTTGGGGCCATCAGTGTTAAGAGCTACAACCAACCGCGCCGCGACCAGCGTCAGCAGGTCGTCGCCGCCGCTCGGGAGCTGAATATGATGGTTGTTCCTGAAGGTGGATCCACGTTCATGCACAATCTCACCATGATCGTAGATGGTCACACGGGCATCGAGCACACCCTGCCGGTCCAATATGCCTACGACGACACGCTAGATCTGTGGCGAGGAACAGGCGTTGGCTATACTCCGACGCTTTCGGTTGGATACGGGGGTCTCTGGGGCGAAAACTATTGGTACGCCGAGCAGGACCTTTGGATGCATCCACGCCTGCAGACATTCATTCCGCCACACGTTCTCCAGCCCCGTTCCCGGCGACGAGTCAAAGCCCACGAAGATGATTTCAATCACAAGAATGTCGCTACCATCGCCAAAGCGACCTACGATCAAGGGGGGCTCGTTCAAGCGGGCGGCCATGGCCAGCTCAATGGCATATGCACTCACTGGGAAATCTGGAGTTTCGTACAAGGCGGCATGACGCCTATGGAAGCCCTCGAATGCGGGACAATTCACGGAGCCAAGTACGTTGGGCTCGATGGAGATATCGGCTCACTCGAGGCGGGAAAGCTTGCCGACTTGATTGTAATGGAAAAAGGCGCCGATCCGACAACAAACATACGCCACACAGAGCGTATCCAATATGTTATGCTAAATGGAGAGCTTTACAATGCCTCGACAATGACTCCCTACGGCGGGCAAGAAGAGAAAGATCCCCAATTTTTCTGGGACCAGGGATTTCAAGGCATCGGCATAGGCATCCCTCAGCCTGAGCACTGCGCCAATTGCCCCGGGAGCCATACGCGCCTTTGGTAGGGTGGCTCAGGCTTCTAGCCTGTGTTCTAAACAGGCAGGATGCCTATTCTACCTTTGAGGGTGAACAGCCTCAAGCGTACGGCTTTATGCTCTCGCGGCCCTCATATCTAGCTAGCGATTCATCAAGCGAATGCGGCTGTTCCCATCCGAGATCCGCCTCTACTTTTGAGCAATCCACCAACGATTCCATTTCTTCAATCGGCTTCCGGTTGGGCAGGTCCGGCATCTCCTGCTCGATGATCTCTCTGGCAGGGCTTTGCTCAAGGTTGTCTTTGGAAGCAACAAAGTAATTCCGATAGCCATCAAGTTTGGCAGTGATCGCCTTGAACACGGCTTCCGCGGCTGAATATACTGGTAAATAGGCAAACAAATCGTAGGCATTCCCACGCTCGATGCCATTGGTCTTCTTAATCTCCCGCATGAATTCCCAGTCCACTAACAGAGGAAAGCGAATCGCTATCCCGGTGATTCCCTTCGTATCCGCAAAATAGGACAGCATCTGCTCGGCTGCTTGCTTGCTTAAGGCATAAGCGTTTCTAGGTACAGCGGGAGCATCCGAATCCACCGGCAGATAGGTCAAAACGTTTTCCTGCTTAGTACGGTCCATAAAAGGGAATTGCCCATCCAGTACTTGTATCGAGCTGGCGAATATGATGCGACGGCATCCGACATTGGCTCCGGCCTGAAACAGATTCATATTCATAGCAGCATTGGCTGGATACAAAACCTCGGGCGGAGCTGCGTTGAAATTGGAGAAGTTGGCGAAATGAACGAGGACATCAACCCCTTCCATGAGCCGCTCGCAAGTTTCCCACTCAGTCAGGTCAGCCGACTGAATAGGATAGTCCGCTTGCTTGTCGGGAAACTTGTCCACAGCAATGAAGCCGAGATTTGATTCCCTCAAAAGCCGGCACACACAGCTCCCCAGCCTTCCCGATGCTCCTGTAACCAATATTTTCATTCAAATCGTGATCCAATTATTTCGAATTCGTGTGGCATCGGAAGAAGTCCCCAATCCGCTCAAGCGCTTCCCAAACTTCCGGAATTCCCGGTACCCATTGCTCGCTATTATGCCAAGCGTGCGGCACATCGTCGAACAGCTCAAGGGTGACATTCACTCCATCTGCCCGAGCTTTTTCCGCGAATGCTTCGGCATCTCCAAGCATCGTTTCCTCATTGCCTACCTGAATCAATGTAGGTGATAAGCCTCGCAAATCCGAATACACGGGAGAGGCCAAGGGATGCTTGGGATCTTCTTCCGCCAAGTAGCGTTTGGCAGCCAGATCCAAGTAAAGCTTGGAAATCGTTGGGTCCTTATCCGCGTTCGAGATGTAGGTTTCCGCGCTCTGCGTCAGATCCGTCCATGGCGATATCAGGACGCTAGCAGCGGGCAGCTCCCGATCCTCCATTTTTAGTTTTGCTAGCAGAGCAGCAGTCAGCCCCCGCCCGCAGAACTGCCACAAACAACAATATCCCTGGCCAAAACCCCTTCATCGAGCAACCACCGATAGGCAGCGAACGCATCCTCTACGGCCGCAGGAAACTTATGTTCCGGAGCCAAGCGGTAATCGACCGTGAAACAACGAGATCCGCAAACCTTGCTCAGATTGGAGGCGATCATACGGCTTTCTGGTCCCGAACTTCGATAGTAGCCACCACCGTGTAAATAGACGATGATAGCTTCAGTCACAGGCTTATCCCAAATCACCCACTCGCAAGGAACGCCATCCGCGTCAACCCTCTCGCAAGTCGTTCCGGGACGTGGCTCGATGCCTGGATCCTGCCCCGCGTCGCGAAGCTTTTCGAATGGGCCCGTTGGGTCCGGCTTGTTCGCCCAGCGAAGCTCTAGCAAAGCTTTCAATTCGTCACTGGGCATACCTACAGGAATATCAATATAATGGCGATTAAGTTGCCGATTCACTGAACGTGGTCTTTTCCATCGCTCCTTGCGTCTCGTAAATGGACCCTCCGCGCTTTGGGCGCGGTAGGGGTGTGCGAACGGGAACGTTCGTAACTCTGGGTTGGTTCGTGGGCTCTCCCATAACGTGGCTTTCGACGTACTCGGGCCAATCGATCCCGCTCAATGGCCAAGCATCGCTCGCGCAATACTGGAATAGCAGCAGTCGACGCGAATTCGGCGAGAGATTGGGCAAAGACCCATGCAATACGCGTACGTGGTGAATCGAGATGCCACCCGCTTTTACCTCAATCTTTTCCGCCGCCGCATCATCAAAATCTGGCTCGGTCACGCCTCCAGCGAAACAACCATCTTGGTGGTGATCCAATATCCGATCCTTGTGGGAACCGGGAATGGCCAGCAAGCAACCGTTTTCCTCGGCCATATCATCCATGCAAACGCCAACAGCCAATAGATCGTCATTGGTAAACGGATACCATGCCCAGTCCTGATGCCATTCAACTGGGCTCCCAAATCCACCGGATTTCATATTGAGCTTGTTACCATTGCTCCAAATAGATGGGCCGATCAGTTATGAGACTATTTTCAGGATGTTCGGATGTATTAGTGTCCTCCTATAAACATCATGAACTTCGATTGGCGATTTAAGTCTACGCAGTTTGGGATCCTCAGCGCTGTGACCAGGCTCCAAGTCAAAAACCTCGTCGCATTCACTTATTCCACGCGACTTTTCCACAAAGTCGTCCGTCACTTTTCGAAGTTCGTCCACTTCTTCGGGAGAGAGGACATTCTCAACTCCGATGTGCCCATCTCGGTGGTATTGATCGATCTGCTTTTGGGTTAACATGAGAGACTCATCCTTTCCAAAACACCTTCCTTAGTAAACTCTAATCTCGGGGAGAGCGTCTAGAAAAGTGAATATAGATCGACTCGTAGAAGGTAGGGCTGACTGTCCCTAGTCAGCCGAGAAACCTACACATCATTGCGGCTACTTGAGGACAAGCAGCCCTACCATTTACAATGGGGACGGAAATCTATTGGATACTCTCTGTGAGACCGAAAAAATCGAGTCGCAGGGTTGGAGCTCTTGACGAAAGTAGCCTTGGCAAAGACTGTTACGCTATGAACTTTCCCCAAGTACCCTGCACGGCCCTAATGCTGGTGCTAGGCTACCTGCTCAACCTACCCTTGAGTGCCGATCCCGCCAATCTAGGCAATCGGCGAGAACTCTTTGTTGACGATCACCTGATCGAATCGATCAGCGGCGATGCCCGGCTCCAACTGCATCAACCCCGGCCCAAAGAAATCGCTATCATTCACGACGAACCATGGGAAGGGACTGCCAGTGGTTACCACAGCATTTTCAAAGATGGGGACCGCTATCGCATGTACTATAAATCCATGCACATCGACTTTCCCAATGGAGAATTGAGGACGGACAGCCATCCCCGGTTCTGTGGCTACGCTGAAAGTAGCGACGGGATCGTTTGGGAAAAGCCTGAACTCGGCTTGCACGAGTTTGCTGGCTCGAAAGCGAACAACATCGTCCTGACCAGCGAGGCTATGAATGGTCTGGCAATCGATGCCGGACACCCTGCTGTATTCAGAGATCGAAATCCCGATGCTCCAGCGAGCGCTCACTACAAAGCTATTCTTCGATCGAGCGAAAAGAATGGTCTCATCGTTCTCGCCTCTGCTGACGGAATTAATTGGGCTCCACACTTCGACCATCTGATTCTCCGTCTAAAAGGAGCCTTCGATTCCCAGAATCTCGCTTTCTGGGATCCGACAATCAATCGCTATCGAGCCTACTGGCGAACTTCTCCCGAAGGAGTTATCAACGATACCGAATGGAAACCCAAAGGACCCCGCTCCATTCGAACAGGGATTTCCTCCGACCTCGACGAATGGGAAAGTATCGAGGACCTTAGCTTCGACGACCCCTTACCCCAGGAAATGTACACCAATGGGGTCTTCGCTTACCATCGTGCCTCCCACATCCTCCTTGGCTTTCCTATGCGCTATATCGAACGGAGGAACGGACGGGCCATGGAAGCTCTACCCGATCCTGAAAATCGGGCCCTTCGAGCCGGCGCCCACCCTCGCTACGGTTACGCCCTGAGCGAGGGACTTCTGATGGCCAGCCGTGATGGCAGCCATTTCAAACGCTGGAGCGAAGCATTCTTGCGACCGGGTCCGGAACGACCAGGAACCTGGCATTACGGCGCTCCTTCCATCGCCTGGGGATTGATCGAAACAGATGCTATGCTTCCCGGAGCAGGCAAGGAATTATCGCTGTATGCGCTGGAAGACTACTGGCATGGCAAAGGCAGCGCTCTGCGACGCTACACCTTGCGACTCGACGGGTTCGTATCCGTATCAGCGAGCTGGAATGGAGGGGCGCTCTTGACCAAGCCGCTAATATTCGACGGCTCTCAACTCGAGCTTAACTTCTCCACTTCCGCGGCTGGAAGCTTGCGGGTGGAACTTCAAAACGAGAACGGTCAACCCATTCCGGGATTTTCTCTGGAAGACTGCCACGAGTACTTTGGCGACTCGACTGAGAGGGTCGTCAAGTGGAATCGCGATCCCGACCTTTCTGAGATCGCCGGCCGAACGGTTCGTATTCGCTTCGAACTCAAAGACGCCGATCTGTACTCGTTTAAATTTAGGAGGTGATACCCGTTCGACCAATACGCCCTTACCTCGTAGCTTCAGCGGCATCAGGGCCGTGAGTCACTAGAACTTCGATTTTCCTGGAGCTCGTTTCAGTGCCCGCACTCTATTTCGATAGGTTGACGCGTTGCGATTGATAGATCAGACCAATACCAAGATCATTCCATTATACTATGAAGCTATCTTATTGCCAATGGGGGCTCGATGAAGGCTTTGGACCACTGCGACTCTGGCGACGACTCCGCCGGACGCGCATTCCTGAACCCAGGAGTCTGGCATTACTCGCGGACCTCGGATTCCACTCCGTCGACATCAGCCCTAGCATGCAAAAAACAGGAGACGCTACTTCTACTCTGTCAAACCTCGACATGGATGTTTGCTGCCTATCTCTTTCTCACGAAGCTCCACTTAATAGCTCCTTCGATAGCGATGATGACAGCGTCGTGGCTCCAATGGAGAACCATGTACACCAAGGCATCCGGCATGCCGCAAAACTCGGAGCCGGATACGCCTACGTCGTTCCGCCAAAGCCGAAAGATCAAGATACGCTGCCGATTCTAAGCCAACGCTATCGGCAGTTAGCCGAGCTGGGACAAAGCCAAGGACTCAAGATAGCCATCGAGCACTTCCCAGGCACGGTCCTGCCCACGGTCAAAGCCACACTTGAGCTCATCGAGACCGTCGACCACCCCAATCTTTACCTGCTCTTCGATATCGGGCATGCCCAGATGAGCGAGGAAAACCCAGCAGACGTGTTGCCCCTCGCGGGAGATCGGCTGTCCTATATTCACTTGGACGATAACGACGGGAAAGGAGATCTCCATCTAGCCCTGACCGACGGGATTCAAACTAAAGAAAGCCTAACTGCGTTTTTCTCAGTGACGAAAGATATTGGATACAACGGGCCGTTCAGCCTTGAAATGCACCCAACTCTTCCTAATCCCCTCGACGCTATTCGGCGTAGCAAAATGATCGTCGAGGACTGCTGGTAGCGGATAAAGCGTTTGGCCGAGAATTCCTGAAGCGATTTGATATCGGAAATTTAGACTAAATGCTCTTTTCATTACATACAATTTCTTGACTCAGTCCAGAATTGGGTGTTTCAAAACTCTATGCCGAGGCCAGATCGCAATCAACCAGAAGCTTCCGAAGTGCTAAAAGGCGCCGGACTTCAGGTGACGGCTCAGCGATTGGCGGTCTTTCGAGCCGTGCAATCATCGCCGCATGCCATGGCTGACGAAATTTGCGACAACGTTCGCGGAGAAATTGGAGCCATATCTAGACAAGCGGTTTACGATGCCTTGAAAGCCATGTTCGAACATAGGCTGATACGTCGCATTCAACCAGCGGGATCATCTGCTAGGTACGAATTGCGGCTAGATAACCACCATCACCTGGTGTGTCGTCAGTGTGGTTCCTTAGTGGATACGGATTCCACTTCGGGCAAAGCCCCTTCCCTAAACACCAAAGACAAGCAAGGGTACCTCATCGACGAGGCAGAAGTCATCTACTGGGGCACTTGTCCCGATTGCCAATAGATTTAATCCAACCACTTTCATTGAACCAAAACAAAGACCTAACTGACTATATCGTAATTAGTAACTTAAGGATACAATAAGATGTCTGAAGAATCAAAATGCCCGTTCCATCAGGCCGCCTCAGCTGGAGGTGGAACAACCAATCAGGATTGGTGGCCCAATCGCCTTAAAACCGAACTGCTCAGCCAGCACTCCTCAAAATCAGACCCGATGGGGAGCGATTTTAACTACGCCCAGGAATTCAATAGCGTCGATTACGATGCCTTGAAACAAGACCTAGCAGACGTGATGACCGATTCCCAAGACTGGTGGCCAGCCGACTTTGGCCACTATGGTCCATTTTTCGTCCGCATGACCTGGCACAGCGCGGGCACTTACCGAACAGGCGACGGCCGCGGCGGAGGCGGACGTGGACAGCAGCGTTTCGCGCCTCTCAACAGCTGGCCCGACAACGGCAATCTAGATAAGGCTCGCCGCCTGCTTTGGCCCATCAAACAGAAATACGGCCAGAAGATCTCCTGGGCAGACCTCATGATCCTGGCTGGCAACGTGGCCTTGGAAACGATGGGCTTCAAGACCTTTGGCTTTGCTGGCGGCCGAGCCGATGTTTGGGAGCCTGATCAAGATGTTTATTGGGGAAGAGAAAACGAGTGGCTCGCCACTAGCGACAAGGAAAATAGCCGCTACGAGGGAGATCGCGAACTGGAAAATCCGCTCGCTGCCGTTCAGATGGGCTTGATCTACGTCAATCCGGAAGGGCCTGACGGAAATCCTGATCCCATCGCTGCGGCTCATGACATCCGCGAAACCTTCGGACGTATGGCCATGAACGACGAGGAAACTGTCGCCTTAATTGCAGGCGGGCACACGTTCGGCAAGACCCACGGAGCCGGACCTGCCGATAACGTCAAGGAGGACCCGGAAGCCGCCTCAATAGAGGCTCAGGGCTTCGGTTGGGAAAACAGCTATGGCAGCGGCAAAGGTGGAGATACGATCACCAGTGGACTGGAGGTCACCTGGACGCAAAAGCCGACTGAGTGGACCAATCTTTACTTCGAGAATCTCTTCAAATACGACTGGGAGCTCACCAAAAGTCCGGCAGGAGCCAATCAATGGATAGCTAAGGATGCGGCTGAGACCATCCCGGACGCCTACGATTCGGAAAAGAAGCACCGCCCTTCGATGCTCACCACGGACTTGTCGTTACGCTTCGATCCTGAATACGAAAAGATTTCCCGGCGTTTCTACGAGAATCCGGACGAATTCGCGGACGCGTTCGCCCGGGCCTGGTTCAAGCTAACTCACCGGGATATGGGACCCAAGTCTCGTTACCTCGGACCGGAGGTTCCGAGCGAAGATCTGATTTGGCAGGACCCCATTCCATCCGCGAATCACGGTTTGATCAACGAAGCCGACGTCACTGACCTGAAGAGTAAGATCGCCGCGTCCGACCTGACTGTGTCGCAATTGGTATCCGCTGCCTGGGCATCGGCATCCACCTTCCGCGGTTCCGACAAGCGCGGAGGGGCCAACGGAGCTAGAGTTCGTTTGGCGCCTCAACGCAACTGGGAAGTAAACAAGCCAACCCAATTAGCTCACGTCCTGGAAACCTTGGAGGCCATCCAGAGCGAATTCAATTCCGCTCAAAGCGGCGGCAAGCAAGTTTCGCTTGCGGACCTAATCGTTCTCGGCGGATCTGTCGGAATCGAAGAGGCAGCCAAAGCAGCCGGTCACGATGTCAGCGTGCCGTTCACGCCTGGCCGGGGGGATGCCACTAAAGAGCAAACCGACGCGGAGTCTTTTGAGCCGCTCGAGCCAAAAGCCGACGGATTCCGCAACTATCTGGGCGCACGTTATAGCGTTCCCGCGGAGCATCTCCTCGTAGATCGCGCTCAGCTTCTCACGCTCACTCCACCTGAAATGACCGCTCTTGTCGGAGGTATGCGCGTACTGGAGACAAATGTAGGCGATGAAAAGGCTGGCGTATTAACCGATCGTCCAGGTCAATTGACCAACGACTTCTTCGTCAACCTGCTCAGCATGGATGTTGAATGGAAGCAAGTATCGCCATGCGGCAATGCCTTCGCGGCCATGGATCGCAAATCTGGCGAGCCCAAATGGACCGGAACCCGGACCGATTTGGTATTCGGCTCTAACTCCGTCCTGCGGGCCGTAGCGGAAGTCTACGCATGCTCTGATTCGGAAGAGAAGTTCGTATCCGACTTCGTGGCCGCCTGGACCAAGGTCATGAATCTCGATCGCTTCGATCTAGCCTAGAGCTCAATACAAAAGACTATCTTTCCAAATAGCCCCGATTGTAGTTGAAAACTGCGACCGGGGCTAAGTTTTATTGATTCAATATTGAATCGCCTCGCAATTACGTTCGTTCCTAACTACCTCTATTAAGCGATCATGCTCCCGCCCGATCAAATTCAACTCTCGCAGGATAGCGGATCGCAGACGATCATCATCAAACGCTGCCCGTTATGCGACAGCCCCCAGGCGAGCCCGTACGCCGCGTTTCCAGAATTCACTTGGGTTTCCTGCGATTGCGGCTTGATCTACAAGCGATCCGCCCGAATCGGGACCGATAGCAACGATATTTATGACTCCAAGTATTTCCGCTCGGGAGATAGCAAACATGCCCATGATTATGATAAACGCACGGGTCGCCGGATCCGAAAGTCACGAAAACAAATTCTCGACGCCCTGAACCACACAGAACCGGGCCCCCTATTGGACATAGGCTGCTCGCTTGGATACACGCTTCGAGCCGCCAGAGACCTAGGACTTGAGTGCGTTGGGACTGACCTTGCCCCTTACGCTGTCGAGGCCTGCCGCAAACAGGGCCTGAAAGCTGAGATGGGGGATCTTGAGCACATGCCTTTCAAAGAGGGAGTCTTTCGGGTTGCGGTCATGAAGCATGTTCTGGAGCACACACCCAATCCGCGGTCAGCCTTAAGGGAAGCCCATCGGGTACTTCAACCTGGGGGCGCTCTCTTCATAGCGGTTCCGCATGCTGAATACGGCAAGGTCCAGCGTAATCCCACGAAAAGCCGTTTCTATCGCCCCGATTGCACAGGCGGCAACGAGCATTTCGTCTATTACACTCCAGCTACCTTGGGGCGTCTTCTCGAACAGACCGGCTACCGCGTTGGTAAAGTCCATCCTCACCTCCTGCGCAAACGCGCTTCGCGTATGGAGCGAATCGCCGATGTTGTTTTGGCGCCTTTTAATCTCGTCGGGGGACTAGCCAAGAATGCATTAAAGCTTCGCAAAGAATTCTGGTTGGTCGCCGTGCGAACCTGAGGATCTCCATTAAAAACCTATCCTCAATTTATCGCGATGGAGTTTCAAAATATCGGGCGTTCCATACATCCCGAGCGCAGTTGACTATAGCAATTCACAAGTTCGTATTCGGTTTCTGGATTTACTTGCCAATGCCTTTAGAGGCGTCCCCTAGAGACACCAATGACTAAAAATCTTGTCGGGTATGGCTTGGCCAAACGCGTTCACCCCAACTTCTTCAATTCCACTTTTCGGAACTGCACCGGGTGACTTTCGGACTGCAGGGAAATGGTGCCTTCGCTAATCATCTTAGGGTGGCCGGCGGCTAGAAGGCGCTGAGCGCTCTCGTCGCGTTCGTCGAGCTGAGGCTTCTCGTAGAAGAGCACTTCCGTTCCGTTGACGAAGTGGCGAATGGTTTCGTTGCCATACACTTCCGCTTCCGCCGTGACCCATTGATCGCCGTGATAGGTTTCCGAAGAGGAGTCGGTGCAGTGGGCCAAGATCAACTCCCCATTCATGACCACATTGGTGCCCGGCGTGCAGAGATTCATGGTGGAACGCGCATCCGTTCCATTGCCACCCAGAATCTGAGCCTCGATGGAAACCGGAAAGTCCTGATCGACGGTCATCGATTCCGGAGTCTGGCCATGCAACATCAGACCGCTATTGCGAATGGCCCAGCCAGGACCACCTTTTACTTGCTCGCCAACAAACCGGTACTCGGCTCGAATCCGATAATGGGAATAGGTATGCTCGTAGAATAGATGCCCAAATCGCTCCTCGAAAGTCGGGTATTCTTGAGGTTCATACACCACGCTCAGCAAGCCATCCACCACCCTAAAGGTATCCGCCGGATTTTCGCCTACCTCCGAATAGCGGATCTTCGGCGTCCAACCATCTAGATTGCGGCCATTGAATAGCTGGATCCAGCCATCCGCAGTCCCGCTACCCGACTTCTGGCCACAGCCAACGATGGAAAATCCCGCGCCCGCTACAAGCAGCTGGCCGATAAAATTACGGCGATTGGTGGAATGCGAATTAGGACAACCTTCGAGATGCATCGAGTTCATCAAGTCACAGTTGACGGGATTCGAACGGACGTCAACTTATCCAATTTTTCTTTCAAAAAACGCGACGGGACGTCGCGTTCCACCTGCCATCCATTGGGAATATAGGTGGAGCTAAACCGCCGGGCGGGCTAAAATTGATCTCAACTTCCAACGATCGCGCCTACAATCTAGCTTTCAGCTCCCTGGCTTTCTCGTAGGCTGCATCTGCTGAATCAGCTAGCACACAAAAATGTCCCATCTTGCGCCCTTTTCGAGCCTCCGCTTTTCCATAAAGATGAAGCTTGGCGTCCGGATTCTCGAGGATGGCCCTGAAATTCGGGTGGCGGTCGATCCAGGCATCCCCAAGTATATTGACCATGGTGATCGGTCGGAAAAGTTCAGTTGATCCCAGGGGCAAGCCACAAACGGCCCGAACGAATTGCTCGAATTGAGAGGTGACACAGGCGTCGATGGTGCAGTGACCGGAATTGTGAGGCCGTGGGGCCAGCTCGTTCACCGCCAAGGCGCCATCCTTGAGAACGAAAAGTTCCACGCCCAGGAGACCGACGAGATCCAGTTTTTGGGCGATCTCTTTGGCTAGCGATTCCGCTTGTTTTTGCAGTTCTGGTGAAATCCGGGCAGGGACAATGGAGTAGTCGAGAATGTGGTTCGTATGAATATTCTCTGCCACCGGGAAAGTGGATAGATCTCCTTGCTCATTGGCGGCAACTATGACGGAGATCTCCATACTGAAGTCCATCCAATCTTCCAGCACGGCCCGATGTTTCCCAAATCGACTCCATGTCGACTCTGTATCCGTGTCTTCGCTACTTATCTTCAACTGCCCCTTCCCATCGTATCCAAAAGCCGCTGTTTTCAATACAGAAGGCCGTCCTATCTCGTTTAACGCGTTTTCCAGATCTTCCAGGGAGTCAACAATGGCGAAAGGAGCGCAGGGGATTCCATTGTCTCTTAGAAAATTTTTCTCCCGCTCCCGATTCTGGCAAATATGCAGTATCTCAGGACGGGGATGTAGCGTCACCCTCTCCTCCAACAACCGGGTCGCTTCCACCGGTACATTTTCGAATTCGTAGGTGACGACATCCGCCGAACTAGCCAGACGCTCTAGGGCGGCTTCATCCGAATAGGGAGCATTAATCTCAAGATCGGCGACGTGACCGGCTGGGCAGTTCGCTTGCGGCTCGTAAACAGTGAATCCGTAACCGAGAGCTCGAGCCGCTTGTCCCGTCATGCGGCCTAGCTGGCCGCCTCCAAGGACACCAATAGTGGAACCAGGTTCGATCATGCGACGATTGAAAAAGGTAACCGACGGATTAGTCCAGTTCCATGGCCTCAACTTTGGCCTTTAACGATTCCCGATAGGCGTCCAGCTTGATGCCAAGCTCGTCATCGGCGGTCGCCAATATCGACACCGCATACAGAGCCGCATTTTTGGCTCCAGGTACGCCAATGGCAAACGTAGCCGTGGGAATGCCGCCAGGCATTTGCACGATGGAAAGAAGCGAGTCCATTCCTTTGAGAGACTTGGACTCGACCGGCACTCCGAGCACCGGAAGCGTGGTTAAAGCTGAAACCATCCCCGGCAAGTGAGCCGCTCCACCGGCTCCTGCTATAATGCATTTCAATCCGCGCTCTTTCGCCCCCTTGGCATAATCGTACATCTTTTCCGGTGTACGGTGAGCGGATACCACCTTGGCTTCATGAGGAACCCCAAAGTCCTTCAAAATTTCCGCTGCTTGAGAAAGTGTGGGCCAATCGGAATTGCTGCCCATAATGATGCCGACGATTGGTTGTGCTTCTGACATTTCTAAATACTGCGAAAGAGTTGAATAGAACCCCTTTGGATTCGTCAATCCAATCCCCGAACAGATATGGGCGATTAAACAGGCTAGCAGCTTATAAGAGAAACTGCGATTCACGGCCTTGATAACTCTAGTTTCATCAGTGCCCTTCGGGCAAATCCCTTAAACGGGACGAAGATCCCGCATGCGGAAATGTGGATCAACTTTGGTCGCAAGGCATTGAATTCAAAACTTTTATCCGCAAAGCGGATACCTATTTCCTGAACTCCGCAGAGCGAGAGAAGGAACTAGCGATTCCGCATTCGCGGGAGAGCGATGTTAGGAACCAAAAACGATAATCTCAAACAACGCTCGTACCTCGCTCGTTGCCTCGACAAGGCAAATAGGCGTCTCTTGTGCCTCCTCCCGCGACTGCGTGACTAGTCGAGACGATAGGCTTGAACCAATCAAAGTGCATTCAATGGGTCTAGGCATTTATACATCTGCTGCAGTCTTCAGGTGGTACACGACGTCCCGGCGCGTACATCTTTACCCAAATCTGTTCCAATAGATTCGCGGACGTGATAGTGACTCATGCTTCCGTGTTTAGCAACTAACTACCACACAGTCATTCGTATTCTAACGACTCATACATCCGGGCTTCGTAACCCATCACAAAAGGACTTTGCCAAATCGGCGAATTCGTGTTCTTTCCCAAACATACGAATATGAGCAGTACTCCGAAAAAATCGTCCCGCAGCTTTCTCGGCGCCTTTCTCAACTGGGTAGAGAAAGCCGGAAACAGCCTCCCCGATCCTCTAATTCTCTACTTTGGTCTAGCTCTGCTGATCCCCGTCCTCAGCTGGCTCATTTCCTTCATCGGTTGGAGTCGCGTGCATCCCGTTACCGGAGAAACGATCGGATTGATCAATCTGATGACCGCTGAGCAGATTCAGCGGATGTTCGTGGAGGCAGAACACAATTTCACCAGTTTTCCACCCCTCGGAGCCGTCCTCGTCACCATGCTAGGAATTGGCGTGGCAGAACGAAGCGGACTTATAGGCACCAGCTTAAAGCTACTAGTCGAAGCCACGCCAAGATCTCTAATTTCCGTAGTCGTCGTGTTCGCCGGTGTCATGAGTTCCATGGCAGCTGACGCGGGCTACGTCGTGCTAACTCCCCTCGGCGCTGTGCTCTTCGCGGGCATGGGCCGACACCCGTTGGCTGGCCTGTGCGCCGCGTTCGCCGGAACCGGGGGCGGCTTTTCCGCCAACCTGCTTCTAACCTCCCTCGATCCTTTGCTATCAGGCTTCACCCAATCGGCCGCCCAATTATACGATGCCGAACGATCAGTGACACCTGATGGCAACTACTTCTTCATGATCGCTTCTGTTCTGGTCGTCACCACGGCGGGTTGGTTCGTTACTGAACGCATCGTGGAACCGCGCTTGGGCCAATGGAATCCGGATACCGATGACTCAGAGACCGAACATGAAAAGAAGCAGGACCTGGCCCTTCAAGCCATTACTCCTCTCGAGCGCAAAGGGCTTCGTGGGGCGCTCATCACCGTAATGGTAACCGGCGCGGCCTTAGTCGCTCTCACCATTCCTCAAAACGCTGTTCTGCGGGACGCTGACGGCACCTTAGGCCCGATGGTGCAGAGCCTGGTCATCATCATCATGCTCTTCTTCATCTTTCCCGGCCTAACCTACGGATGGATTGTGGGAACGGGTCGGAGCTCCAAGCAGCTGGCCGGAATGATGGGCGACACCATGGCTACTATGGGTGGATACATCGTCCTAGCCTTCGCCGCCGCCCAATTCGTGGCCTACTTCCAATGGAGCAACATGGGACTGCTCACTGCCCTCACCGGCGCAGAAATTCTTAAGGGAATCGGGGTCGGGAATCTGCCGCTCATTCTCACCTTCGTCTTCTTGGCTGCGGGGATTAACCTCGTCATCGGATCCGCCTCCGCCAAGTGGGGCATCATGGCCCCGGTCTTCGTGCCCATGTTCATGGCTCTCGGCTTATCCCCGGAAATGACGCAAGCCGCCTATCGCGTAGGCGACTCGATCACCAACATGATCACACCGCTCAATCCCTACTTCCCCATCGTCCTCAGTTTTGCCCTACGCTACGATCGCAAGCTCGGCATCGGCACGCTAGTCAGCTCCATGGTTCCCTACTCCATCGCCTTCGCCATCGGCTGGACGATTCTCCTGGTCGTTTGGTATCTCCTAGGCCTGCCACTAGGCCCTGGAGCCGGGATCCGTCTTTGAGTTCACCTGCTTAAACTCGCCCTCGCAGGAGCCGAGTCGTGTTTCACCCAAACATCAATTTCTTGATAGTGAAGCTCGACCTCCGGGCGAGCTTTGGCTATCGTGTTTCCATTGAGCTTATTCGCTCAAACAACTTTTTAGATTCTGATGAATCAATTCTCCTTAGACACAAGGCCTCAAGTTGTATCCGTCTTATCAATCTTAGTATATTTCTGCTTCCTTGTTCCTTCAACTCTTTTACCCGGACAAACCGTTCGGCCACCCGCGAACACAGTCGAATGGCAAATTGCCTTGGCTCGCTAGGGATTATCACCAGGATCGCTTGACGCCGTCTATGGAAATCAAACGCGAGCAGCTCTTCTCGCCTACCAAACAGCCAAAGGTCTTCCCCTCAGTGGAGATTTCGATTCCGCCACAGCTAGAGTGCTCAAGATCCAGGAACCTGCCTTCACCCAACTTCAGGTGAGCTAGGTAGCTCTGGATCGCATCCGACCAAAACCTGCTAGTTGGCGAGAACGGGGACAAATGGATTACCTGGGCTTCAGCTCGATTCTGGAATGGGCAGCCGAACAATCTCAGTCTGATCCGGATTTCATCCTTCAACTGAATCCCGAATTGGACTGGAGCCGCATTCGGGCGGGGGCGATCATCAAAGTCCCCAAGATTCCAGCCTATCGAATTTCAGCGCCCGTAGGCCATATTCAAATACACCTTTCCGAGCGTACCCTACAGGTTTACAACCCCACAGGCCGCATCCTATTTCATTATCCAGTAAGCATCGGTCGGCGAGTAGAAAATCGACCTCACGGCGAACTGCGAATCGTAGCCTTCGCCGCGGACCCGAACTATACCTTTGACCCAAAGATCCTCACTGGAGTCGCCCAACGTGAAGGCATCAACAGCCGGTTTATCATTCCATCAGGACCCAACAATCCGCTCGGCACTCGATGGATCAGCCTCAACCGCCCCGGCTACGGCATTCAAGGAACTCCCGAGCCCGAGCAAGTGGGACGCACCGAATCCCACGGCTGCTTCCGGCTAGCCAATTGGAACGCCGATACCGTGTTCGACGCCGCCCGACTGTACATGCCGGTCTACGTAGAGCCCTGAAGTCGCGGCCATTTAGTTGAATAAGGTTATGCAATTAAATGGTCAGCTGGATCCCGTCTCATTGGTTATGATGGAATACTGTATCCCGCAACGCGCCAGCCGGCGCATCCCCTGATCGGGAAATTGACGTTGGCGATTTGGTTTGGAAAATTCCGATTTCCTCTCAACAACTCGTTGGCAATGGACCCCGTTTTCGTTCTCCTCATTGGGGTTGTCATCGTCTTCGCTGGCATCCTCCTCCTCAAACTGCACCCTTTCTTCACTCTCATTCTGGCGGCGATGGCTGTAGCCGCGTTCTCCGGCATAGAGGGGATGACGGAATATTGGCTCGGCGAGGGGAAGTCGCTTGAGGAAGCTTCCAGTCTGGCCAACACGCCTTTCGGGCTCCGCGTCGCCACTGCCTTCGGGGTCACATGCGGCAAGATCGGAATCGTCATTTGCATGGCCTCGATCATCGGAAAGTGCTTGCTCGATAGCGGAGCGGCCATGCGCATCGTGCTTTCGATTCTGAAAGCCTTCGGAGAAAAACGGGCTCCTGCCGCTATGGGAGCTAGCGGGTTCTTTCTGGGGATTCCCGTGTTTTTCGATACCGTATTCTACTTGCTCGTTCCCCTAGCCAAGGGTCTGGCCGCCTCGACTAAGAAAAACTATGGCCTATACGTCTTGGCGATCATCGCTGGCGGCTCGATCGCACACTCTCAGATACCCCCAACACCCGGACCCCTGTTCGTCGCGGAGGAACTGGGAATAGACATCGGGGCTATGATGCTAGGCGGCATCGCCGTGGGCGGAGTCGCGGCGCTGAGCGGCATGGCTTACGCCAAGTGGATCAATCGGCGGCATCCCATCCCCTTCAGGGATATCGAAGAAGGTTCCGATGAGACCCTAAAGAATTGGGATGAGATCGATGTATCCACATTGCCGCCACTGTGGCTTTCCATCACGCCTATTCTGCTTCCTCTAATTCTGTTATCCGGGAAAACCGTTCTCACCGCCATTGCCGATTCCGCCGGGTTTGAGCTGTCCGCTTCCGTCAATTCGCTGGTGCAATTTCTGGGGGACAAAAACGTGGCTCTGACCATCGCAGCCAGCATCGGCTTATACACGCTCTACATAAAAAAGAAAAACGATCCTGGCGCGATGAAACATGCCATGGAGCATTCGCTTTCCAGCGGAGGCATCGTCTTGCTGATCACTTCCGCCGGCGGGGCATTTGGCGGCATGCTGCAACAGTCCGGCATTCGAAGCGTTGTCGAGCAGTTCGATGTGGCGGGAGGAATCTGGTTTTTGCCTATGGCCTTCGCATTAACCGGAATGATACGGACCGTGCAAGGATCGGCCACGGTGGCTATGATTACGTCCGTGGGGATTCTGGCCCCCATGGCCTCTCCGGAAACCCTAGGTTTCCATCCGATTTATCTAGCCATGGTAATCGGCTTTGGGGCCAAGCCTGTGCCCTGGATGAACGACAGTGGATTCTGGGTAATCGGCAAAATGAGTGGAATGACTGTTAAGGAAACACTGATGAATTTTTCAGTTATGGCCTGCATCATGGCCGTAGTCGGATTGATCACCAGCATGATCGCTTCGGTGATTTTGCCGCTGGTATGAGAGTTGCCCAGGCTTCAAGCCTGCGTCATGAACAGGGAAGCTATCTCGGAGAGGAATTATTGTAGGAGCGGGTTTATCCCGCGATATTTTTGTGGTTAACCCTGTGGAGATCGCGGCGTAAAGCGCTCCTACAATTGCCAGTGAAACATAAACATCTGCTCTTTGGGTTAAGTTGACGCCTATCCGCAAGCGGGATCGCAAGGCATCGGCCGTCTTGCGCTGCTGGGATCTGAGAGCTCACCATTCACTCATTCTTTTTGGGAATTGGTATTAGAGCCATTACAGAAACAAATGTAAGCGATATTTGGTTACTTTTAATTTCGCTAAAAGCTCTGCAAATACTCGATCAAGAGCCGTACGCCGACGCCCGTGCCAGAGGCTCCTCCTTGATAGTCGCGATCCGCTGCTCCCCAGGCGCTGCCAGCGATGTCTAAGTGAACCCAAGGGACATCGCCCACGAAGTTCTTTAGAAAGGCTCCACCTGTTGACGAACCCGCTCCTGTAGTGGGCGGGCTGATATTCTGCAAGTCGCCCACCGAGCCTTTCATGTCTTTCTCGTGCTGAGGATGAATCGGGAGCGGCCAGACCAATTCGCCACAGCGCTTTCCTGCAGCGACCAAGGCATCGGTCAGCGAATCATCATTGCCCGTGGCGCCCGAGTACTCATGACCCAGGCCAACGACAACGGCACCCGTCAAGGTCGCCAAATCTACCACCGAATCTGGCTTGATCGTCTTCTCGGCGTAGGCCAAGGCATCAGCCAAAATGAGTCGGCCTTCCGCGTCTGTATTGAGAATTTCGATCGTCAGCCCGTTCATGGCAGTGACTAAATCGCCCGGCTTGTTGGCCTTTCCGTCCGGCAGGTTTTCCGAGGCCGGGACCAGAACGTGAACTTCGACATTGAGCTTCAACTGGGCTACCGCCGCCATCGTCCCAAGCACAGCGGCTCCACCCGACATGTCATATTTCATCTCATGCATTTTCGCCGAAGGCTTCAAACTGATCCCTCCCGCATCAAAGGTTAGGCCTTTTCCGACGAAACAGACTTTGGAATGGCTCTTTTTCTTCGGGCGATAGACAAGGTGGATAAGATAAGCGGGCTCCTGCGAGCCCCGGGACACGGAAAGCAGCGAACCCATTTTCATACGCCTCATCGCTTTTTCATCGAACACCTTAATCTTTACCTGATCGGAGCTGGCCGCGAGGGCTCGGGCCTCTTTCACCAGATCACGGGGACGCATGCAGTTGGCGGGGGTATCTTGCAATCGCCGGGCAAGGCAGTTGGCCTCGCCGATGATAACCCCTTTGGAAACTCCCTTTTTGAAATCGCCAGCCGCGATCACGCTAACGCGCTGCAGCGAAACCTCCTTTCCATCACTCTTGAAATCCTGGAGTTGATAGGCGCCCATAGACAAGCCTTCAGCCAAGGCCTGTCCCAGGCCCGACGCCTCAGCTTCACCAGCAAGATCGTGTCCCACCGTCACCGATTTGGCCCCAATTTTTTCCGCCTTTTTAGCAATCAGGGCCCCACACCGCCGAACCGTTTCTGCCAGCGTATCCAGTTTCTCATCCCCTATGCCCACAAACAGAACTCTCTCGGCTGGACCTTGCGTCGCATCGGTTAGCCGCATCTCCCTGGCTTTGCCCGAGCAGGATTCTTCGGCCAAAGCGGGAATCTGAACTTCCCACGGCAATATCGGGTCGGACCCTTCCGCAAGTATGGCCACAAAAAGGTCGGTTCTTGCCAGTTTCCTGTTCGGAGAAGCAGTAGTGATTTTCATATCTATTAGGCTGTCATGGAAATTGGATATATTTGATCCCGTACATGGAAGCTGAGTCTCTGAACAAGGGCAAGCCCTAGGCTCTTTTGGAGAGTATCACAGGCAGGATGCCTGTGATACATTTTAAATCTACCCGGTCGGCATTCCCGAGGCCAGCAGGAGGGCTTCCTGGACATTAAGGTCATGTTCATAGGACCAATCGAATCGTTTCTTGCCCCTGAGTACGCGAGCCAAGTCCTTGAACTTCCCATCGTATCGCCCGTCCTTGCCCAGGGCAATTTCTTGAACTCCCTTTTTGTAGGAGCCTCTCGGTTCATCGAGATAGAGCGTCACATCGCCGGACTCTAGTTGCTGGATTTCGATGGCTCCTTTGTCTCCCGCTACCTGGAAGCGGCGACGCGGGAATCCAAAAGGATCCCGGTGATTGATGCGAACGGTCGCCGTAGCGTCCACAAAATCCAAAACTGCCAACTGGTTATCGGCGATTCCATCGCTTTGCGTGCGATGGGTAAAGGGCCTCACCGAACGGGGCTTCCCCAGCATATGTATTATCGAATCAACTACATGACCTGCTAGTTCAAACATGCCTCCACCCGGATACCGGCCGATCGCTTCTCTAGTGTCCTCGTTAGCGAGCTTGCCCATCATGCAATCGATCTCCATAATGCGACCCAACCATCCGTCACGAACCGCTCGATACATGAATTGGAAGGCCCGGTTGTAGCGCAGCATATAGCCCATCTGCACGGTTAGCTCAGCCGCTTCCGCCTTATCCAGCAATTCCCGGAACAAGGGCAGGGAATCGCCCCCTGGCTTGTCCAAATGAATGTGCATGCCAGCTTCTATGCACCGAATACCCGTGGGCACGAGCTCCGCCACCTCAGTCTCAACCGCTACTGCCTGAAGACCTTTTGTCCCTAGCAGTTCCTCCTCCGTCATCCAGTTTACCCCTCGATAAGCATTCGTTTCGCTCAACCTACGCCGCCGCTTGAGATCCGGTTCAACCACGCCTATCAGTTCGTAAGCACCCGATTGGGCCCGGATTGCCTTGATCTTGCCAGAAGCGTGAGCGTGACGCGTGCCTATCTGGCCGATACGAATCTTCGCGTTGTTTGAGAACGTTTGCCCCAAAACGGACGCAACCGGAAAGGCTGCCATGGAAGAGAAAATGAAGGCGCGACGGTTCATAGAGGGGCGAGCTCGAGCTTTGTTCATTCTTTGCCAGGCCCACCTATCCTGGCAAAACAAAACTCCACCGGCAGAAAGATCGATAAACTCTAACGATGTCCGAGAACGCATGATTCATCGATTTCTGGCACACTGTCAGTGGAGTTCTTGTCGCAAGCCGGGATTGCACGCGATCCCAGGAAGGATTACTCCAGGATACTTCAATGACAAGGCACTAGAACCTGTCCCCCAGATAATTGCTGTTTAGCAGCATGGGAGAAAATAGATAAAATTAAAAACCGCACTACATGCGATCTTAACGTATGTAATTATTTCTCAACTACAGATGACTCAGAGAGCGCAGATGAATCCCCTGGAGGATTTCCTAATCTTACATCCGATCTATCTGTGTTCTCCGCGTTATCCGTGGTTGAAAACTCCCCACCCGAAGACTTCGTGGTTTATGAAACGTTTGGGTCACCAATGTGAAACCTGTCTGGAACTCATCAATTGATTGCTTCGGCAAAAATCAACGCCGCCCATCGGCATCGACCATCGATCTCCAATCATCGTGTAATCGGCGCAGGCGTTTAACGACTTCTGGATATTGGTTCGATACGTTACTCGTCTCTCCGGGGTCTTTAGAAAGGTTGTAGAGATGGACGCCTTGAGCGACGTAGAGCGCCTCCTTCTTAGCTAGGTTGGCGGCCCGTTCCGCATTTTCGGTCACGATGAGCTTCCAGTCTCCAGTCCGGACCGACCACTGGAATCCAAGATCCCAATGCAGGATACGATCGCTGTTTGGTTTTGATCTTTTTCCGCTTAAGGGAGCGGTTTGCGTGACTCCATCAAAGGCATTCGTCTCGTAGGAGATTCCACACCAATCGAGTAGAGTTGGGGCGATATCGAGATGGGAGAAGATCAGTTCGTCGTTCACCTTACCTTCCGGAACGTGATTGGGATACCGAATCAGAGTCGGCGTGAGCGTCCCGCCCTCGAAGAGGTGGTACTTGCTGCCTTGCAAAGGGCCGTTCTCCGCCCAATCGGAGGTGCAGCCACCGTTGTCTACTGTGTATATAACGATGGTGTTCTCCTCCATCGAATTTTCTTTCAGATGATCAAGGATGCGTCCCACCGCGGCGTCCATGAGTTCGAGTTGAGCAAGGTACCATCCACGACCTTCCGGAAGTGAATGCCGGTGGACGCCATCGTACCATTCATTGTAAACCTTTGTGGCTTCGGCCCTGTTTAGGCCTTCCGGATATTCGAGATCCTCGAATGAAGGCAGCCCACGTTTCTCCAACTCTTCCGGCGGGAGCTGCCAGGCAAAGTTGTGAACCGCGTTGTAGGCCATCTGCAAAAAGAAGGGGCGCTCGGAGGGACCGCCTATAAATTCAATGGCCTCGTCCGTCCAATCGTCGGTCGTGAATCCTTCCCAGCCCTCTACGATCTGATCATCGTCCCACATGGGCCCCATGGCCATACGGTGACTATATTGGCTGCGCTTGGCCTCGGAGTGGTAAAGATAGTGGATACGCCCGCCTATCGCCCCAAAGAAACGATCGTAGCCCAAACCGAGGGGAAAGGCATGATCGTCCGGTTCTGAACCGCGATTGCCTACGAAATGGTGCTTCCCAATATGGGCGGTGCGATAACCCGCTCGCTGTAGGCGAGCCGGGAGCGTCTGGGTAACCTCTTCCGTGCTCATTCCGCGACCTCCACCATAGTGAAACGCTCCAAATCGGGCCTGGTAGCGCCCACTCGTCAATCCCATCCGCGAGGGGCTGCAAATGGCGCTCGTCGCATAGGCCTGGGTCAGTGCCGTACCTTCACTAGCGAGGCGATCGAGATGGGGAGTGTGGATATCCGATCGCATCTTTTGGAAACCGAAATCCGCGTATCCCTGGTCGTCAGCAACGATCAACAGGATGTTGGGGCGCTCAGAGCCATGGCCAGCCGCCAGGGTGACAAGGGCCGCGAAAAAGATGCGAATCGATAAACCTGTTCTCTTCATGATTTCTGCTAAGCTTGCGCAACAGGCTCCGTTAATGAATTCCAAAACGCTCGCCTTAACCATTATTCTTAGAGAGTGTCCCTCAAACTTTCAATTCATGAGGTTTCTTATTGCCGCTTTCGTCGCCTTGAATACGCCGCTGGGAATTTTCGCCAATGGCGGTAACGCTCATAGCGAATTGGTGTTCATCGAGGATTTCGAAAAGCCTCAACTCGGGGGACTATACCAGCAGCTGGACGAAGATCCCCACCTTGAGGTCGTCGAGGGTGCCGGAGTAGACGGCGGCCACGGACTGAAAGCGACCTTCGAGGGAAGCCCCCGGGGAAGCGAACGCATTACGGCCCGCCACAAGCTTGGCGAGCGAGGGTTGGAATTCACCTTGAGCTACGACGTGAAGTTCGATCACGATTTTCAATTCGTGAAAGGCGGAAAGCTGCATGGGCTCGGGCCTGATTCGCCCATAACCGGAGGAAAATCTATGCAGCCCAGTGGCTGGAGCGCTCGAGTGACTTTCAAGGAAGAGGGTTCCATTCGCTCCTATCTGTATTGCCAGAATAAGGAAGGACAATACGGCACGGGCATAGCGAGTCCCCATTTCCGATTCAAAAAAGGCACATACTACTCTGTTTCGCTTCACGTTAAACTAAACGAGAATGCCTCCACCAGCGACGGATTCGCCCACATCTACATCGATGGCGATCGCGTGGTTCAACATGACGGGGTACGCTTCCGCGGCAAGGACGGTGACGATACCCTGATCACCCAATTTTTGTTCAGCGCCTTTCATGGAGGGCACGAACCGCATTGGGCCCCTCGAGATGCATCAGGCGCCTACACCAATGTCCATGCCTACTTCGACAACATTGCGGTCCACCGGGGAAAATGGGTGGTCGATAAGCCGCGGAGATAGACTCAGGCTATACGTGACTTTTGATCCCAATATGTCATCTAGCCGAAACGACATATTAACGCTGTTGGCAGTGAATATTGATGAGCCACAGATTACACAGAAAACACAGATTCGAGAATGATTTTGATCCGTGTACTCTGCGTAATCCGTGGTCAAAATATCAACGTATAGAGTTTTCCCTCACAAGTTTTCTATCGCTTAGAGCCTCGCTGGCAGGGGGCGGTTCTGCGAGCAAATGAGGATCTATGATGCAAAACCCAGTATGGCTGAAAGCCTAACGGACCTCGCAATGCGGTCAAAGGCATCATGGGGCTATGATAGCGCATTGATTGAACAATGGAGCTTGGATCTTATCATTGCTCCAGAAGACATTGAGACGAAACTGGTAAAAGTCGCAGGGGATCAGAATGGGATCGCCGGGTTCGCATCGTTCAATCTACAGGAACGGGAGATTGACCATTTTTGGGTCGAACCTCAACGTATGCGATCAGGCGTTGGCAGAATGCTGTTCGAGGCGATCAGAATAGAGTTGGAAAAAAGAAATATCGAGAAATTTGTCATTGTATCAGACCCCAACGCACAAGGATTCCACGAGCGGATGGGGGCTAAACGGATTGCAATGGTAGAAAGTGTTCCCAGCGGAAGGATGCTCCCAAAGCTGTCCTGTAAATTGAAATGGTAAACAGCGCCGCCTGATTTCAAGCTAGTTGTCCGCCGAAACTCTAATCCTGACGAAAACTGATTGATCGGATCCGAGCGGTTCTAGCATCCGGAAGAACGTGACTGGGGAAAACGCTTCTTCAATAATTTGGAAGCCTTCGGGATAGTCAGTCCAATTACGCAAATCATTTGAAACCTGGGGTGATGGCTCCGATGAGCTGAGCGCTGCCAAATTGTATTCGTATTTCAGATTCAAATAACGATCGCCTTCACTGTCCACAGAGTACACGGCCTCCAACGATCGACCACTACTGGAATCCGCTGGGTGCGTCCCCGACAGGAACTCCCACAGATTGGAAAGCCCGTCTCCATCGAAGTCTTCCTCGCCCGAAGGAACTTCTTGACCTTCTTCCAAATCAAGGATCTCCGCAATCCAACTGCTATAGCTAACACCTGCTTGCCTATCGGAAAAACCCCAATCCCGAGAGGGATCCAAACCAGATAGAACCAGATTAGAACTAGCCACAGTCGAGGAAAGCGTATCCAGATCTATAATCGTCCAATTATCCGAGTCTTCTTCGGAAAGCGGCTGAGCCCACAGATCTCGTCGACTAGACGCGCCAAGCGATTCAAACGCTCCATCGAAATCCAAGGTCTCCACGCCCTGCCATCCCTGAGGAAGGTAAGCGAATTGACGATCGTGTACGTCGATCAAATCAATCCGCTGCCAAAAATTTTGATCAGGAAAGCTCAAAACGATACGATCCGAATCGGAAGGATCTGAAAAGTCGACCACGCTCAAGGAACCCGACCCCGTCGCGAATAGCAGATCATCGATAATGCCCAAGCGATACACGTGTCCACGTTGCTCAAATTTGGCTTGCTCTAAAAAGGATACGCTTTCGAGCCATTCGTACGTTCTCAATTCACTCAGCGCTTCCCCTGTTTTATAGTCCGAGTGCCCAACTACAAGATACTGGTCATGAAAAACCTTGGGACCATAACCCCGATCTCCAAGATTGATCTCGTCCAGCAGATACGCTTTAACCCCGTCGAAAGCCGATGCTTGGATCACAGATTCATGGGTCCAGATGTTACCATCGTTATAGGAACGATGATCTGAAGTGAAGAGAATACGCCCACCCAACTGATTGGTCCACACACTCTCGAATGCCCCTGGTATCTCGACTAGTTCTAAGGCTCTCGGCTCTGCTGCCTCCGACAGATCCAATTGCCCCAACACGTGGTCAGAATACCACCGAGTTCCTTGTTCGGGAGTCTCCTCATAGTAGCTTTCCACAAGACCGAAATGGAGAACGTCGTTCAACAGTTTCATACCTCCTTCTGGCCATCGGTTTGTATCTTGTTTCAATTCTCCAGTCAGTGACGCGAAAGCGAGGATGATCGGATTCGCCTTGTCTTCCAGCGCTACCGTGATCGCTTTTCCCGTCGATGGATAATAAGGGAAGAAGGCATCAGTCCTTGCGCCTCCTATGCCTGCATCCAAAAAGTAGTAGAAACTTAGCTCGCCTGGATACCAAAGCAGCTCCCCAGTTGAAAGAATCCCGGATCGATAGTCGCTACCATAGCCGTACCAGCCATCATTAGGAATGTCGAAAGAATCGGAGCCCAATAAGATCGGACTAGCCGGATCCGATAGATCGATGACTGTATTGGAAAAGCGAGTTACGGCTACATCAATCCCGTTTTCCTCGTTCGGCTCGATGAAGGACTCTTGAGCGACAACCAGACACTCCTCTACCAAATAACTGCCCACTATCCGACCCCCTTCCATCTCCAAACTGACGAGCAATTCATCCGGATCCTCAACTGGGCTGATGTGCAGCTTCCCATTCGCGCTTCCCTGAATGCCCCACCAATACAATGGCCCACGTTCAAGCTGTACCAGAAAATCCCCGACGCGGTGAACCAAGTCTGCCGGCCAGGCTAATACGAGCTCGGACAATAGGAGAAGTTCGTCTGGATCGGAAACATCCAAGGTTTTGAGCGATTGTCCGGAGATCGATACGACCGTCTCGTCCAATACGCGGGCCCGCCGGGCCCGGAAATCGTGTGGGATAGAGCCTCGTTTGATGAGCTCGTTCTCTCCCATTTCGATGAGCTGTACCCCACTTGACCAGCCTTGTTCCGACGCGTAGCCTTGGTAAGGTAGCAAAATCCAGCCATCATCCGGGAAGAAGCCGAAGGCCTTCTCATCCCAATTGGCCTCCGTCCAAGCCCAACCGTCTTCATCCCCCACGTACACTCGGGATGCCAAGGTGGGATTGGCCTTGTCCGAGACATCGAACCAGGAGACAGCGATTCGCGAGTCTTCCAAACCTACCGAAATCAGCCCATTCTCCACTACCTCCAAATGCCTCGAAAAGCCAGGCACCTCCAATTCGCTCAAGAGTATTGGTTCGGCTGGGTCTTCCAGACTAATGATGAAAAGCGGATCGACTCTGAGCAAAGTAACGAGATACAGCAGGTCGCCAGAAAACCGGCTAGCAGTGATGGTTTCGTTATTGGCCAGCTCCATCTCAGCCAAAGGCTGGAAGAGTTCACCGGAAGGTTGAGACAGATCGAAAGTTTCCACGCTCGCATAACGCCGGCGATTCTCCGACCAACGCCATACCTGGCTGACCACGGTTAGAATGTTGTTCCTTAGATTCAGGTTGAATTTGTCACGGACTTGGCCTTTGACCAGAACTTGATGGGCCAACGCTGGCGGCTCGCTAGGATCGGAAATGTCAATAACATGAACCGTGGAAATCCTCTGGCGCAATTGGCTGTCGTAAGCGCTGGTTGCGATCATGAGGGCATCTGCGGTTGCCTGGACCTGACCGCCCCAATAATCGTACTTGTCGTTTTGCAGGTCGAGCGGGTCAGAGATAATCGGATTGTCCGGATCAGCAAGATCGGCCTTTAAGACAGAGATTCCCGATTTCCAATTGATATGCTCGATTCCCGTATTCGGATCAACGATACTCTCTTGCCACGAGTTTCGAGCTACGACGTAGAGCATCGTTCCCACCATTCGGGATTCCAGAATATATCCAGGCACTTCGATCGCCGATCGTTGAATCAGCTCATTTTCCGGGGTATGCTCGACTATGAGCGTTTCGCCCTTTCCTGTAGATCGATTGTAGGTTAGGAGCACGGCATAGTCGGCTTCCGGATGCAGATAGAGTTGCTCGCCGCTCGACGATACCCGCATGCTAACCAAACGTTTCGGCAAGGCCGGATCGGCAACGTCGATCACCTGCAATCCGCGGTACTGATTGAAGAAGTATAGCGTGTTCCCTCGCCATTTCCAGATATCGGACTCCTCGACGGTATCTCCATTTTGGCCATCAAGGCCCGTATCGGTGAATTCCGCGCCCCCTTGTGAAGCCCGCGATCCCGCCACATTTCCCGCTTCCGGCTCAAAATCGTTCTGTCCCGCATAGAATTCGTAGGGAAAGGGGTCCGTCCAGCTGGCAGCGACCTCTATATCCGACTCTTCTACGCCATCGGGCAAGCGCAGCTTAAGCATGCCCGCTCGCCCGCTCAAGTGGGCCAATGTACAAGTCTCCCATTCGCCGTCCGCAGTTTTCACTCGCAAGCGAATACGGCGTACGCCCTCAGGGACTTTCAGTGTAACCGCTCGATCCAACAGCTCGGCGTCAACCACCTCAAAAACATCTTCGGCCGCAGGAGAAGGGTTTGTCAGCAGAAGAGAAGCGGAAACAAGCAGGAGGACTTTGATATGCAAATGCAAAGCAACTTATGCAATTACTACGTATAACATGCGGCAACGGATTCGCGAGTTTTAAAGTGGCCCTATAGTAGGGCTATCCAATGCAACCGACGGAGCGTATGGGCGTGCACGTCAATTTAAGCTAAAATACGCCATCGTTTTGTGTAGGAAGCTCGCTTGCGAGCGATTGCTTCACTGCGTCGGACTCTCGTCGATTCGCTCGCAAGCGAGCTTCCTACATCGCAAAGGACTCAAGTTATCGCATATGGGCCGAGAGGAAACGGACTCAAGTCGATCCAACGTCCCGCCACCGAATCAACTCTAACCTAACCTTGCTAAGCCAGCGCTTGCCACGCGCTCGCAACTGTATTTCCTCGAGAGCGTTTCCCCCATTTCCTACCCGAATCCCATGAAAATCCTCATCACCGGTTCCTCTGGCCGTATCGGCCGCACGGTCACAAGCATTCTACTAAATCGCGGTGACGATGTTGTTGGCTTCGATGCAGTGTCTTCTCCCATAAGCCACGAGAATTTTACCGGGATCGTCAGCGATTTTTCCGACACCGCAGCTCTTTCTCAAGCCTCTGATGGCGTCGACGCTATCTTGCATCTCGGAGCCTTCATGAGCTGGAAAAAGGAAGATCAGCAAAAGATCTTCGAGGCCAATGTGACTGGTACGCTCAACATCCTGGCAGCCGCAGTTGAAAGTGGAGCGAGAAAAATCGTCTTTGCCAGCAGTGGAGAAGTCTACCCGGATCGCAAACCGGAGTACCTGCCCATCGACGAAAAGCACCCGACCAATCCAACCAGCCCCTACGGCCTTTCCAAGCTGATGGCTGAAGAGGCCGTTCGCTTCTACGAGCGGGTTCACCATCTGCCATCGGTTATTCTACGATTCTCGCATACTCAGGACGCCTCTGAGCTGTTGGACCAAAACAGCTTTTTCTCTGGATCCCGGTTCTATCTTCACGCTAAAATCCGACAACAACGAGAGTTCGGCAACCACCAGCTAGCCGACCTGCTAGAGACCTACAAAGATGGCAACAACAAGCTCGTCGTCAGTTGCAACGAGGATGGGCAGCCTCATTGTATGGGGATCAGCGATACGCGTGATACGGTCGCCGGCGTGATCGCCGCACTGGATTCTGACCTGGCTGCCGGCAATGCGTACAACCTCGCCCCGCCTTCGGCTACCTCCTTTGACCAGGCAATCGATTGCCTGAAAGTGGCGACTGGACTGGAGAGCATTCGCATCAACATACCCGGTCCCGACCTCAACTATGAATCCGACTGTGAAAAGGCCAAAGAGAATCTCGGCTATCAGCCGAAATGGACCTTCGAACGAATGGTCGAAGATGCTGTTAGGCAACGCGACGCTAAGTGAGTTTATCAATATTCCGTAGAAGCGGTCCCGCGAAGCGCGGGTCGCTAGCAGTAGAACAGGCATCCTGCCTGTTTGAGTCACAGGCTAGAAGCCTGTGCTACCTTTTTCCCAACATACCCCTCTCGTCTTGATATTCCTAAAGAACCTTTTAGCTACAGAATGAAAAATCGAATACAGCCAGGCCGCCCGAGGTTTGGTTGAGAGACAAGGAAACCCTCCAATCACCACCAGCGACCCTTCAGTCCAGCTCTACGACCGCAATTTTTTCCTGGCGATGGCCAGCCAGATTTGCTTCGTCGTCGCCAACAGCCTGCTGGCTCACTACGCTCGCTGGATCGAGCATCTCGGCGGCGATTTGACCGACGTTGGTTACATCAACGGGGCTGGCGCTATCTTGGGCATTATAATCCGCCCCTGGCTAGGCCAGTGGATCAACCAATTTGGAGCCAAGACGCTTTGGATGGCTGGGTATTTCCTATTCGCCATATCGTCGCTAAGCAATCTGCTCCTGGTAGAGATCGGACTACCGATTTATGTCGCCAGGTCGGGGCTCGTGGCAGGAGCGGCCGTAGTCTTTTCCAGCGGCTTAGCCTATATCACTCAGGTTGCTCCAGACAACCGGAGAGCGGAAGCGATCGGAATCCTAGGAGCAGGGGGCTTTATCGGAATGCTACTGGGCCCCTACCTAGGAGACTGGCTTCTCGGCCCGAAACTCGAGGGAATCTCACGAGACCGATCCGTATTCATCGCTCTATTCATCACAGCGACCGTTACCAATATCGTTCCTACCATCTTCGTGCTATTCCTAAAATCGCCCAAAACAAAGTCGGTAAAGTCAGCCAATTCGATATCCGATTTCTTTTCAACAGTCGGGCGCTATTGGCCAGGAGCGATCGTTGGCGTTCTGTTCGTCTTTGGAATCTGCGTCACCGTCCCCTTCGTCTTTCTCGCTAGCTTTATTGATGAGACTCCTCTCGTGATCGGCGGATACTCGGTAATGGGGATTTTCTTTCTCTGCTATGCTGGATGGGGATTTGCCCTAAGAGTGATTTTGCGCCGACTGCCGGATCAGATCGGTTCCCGCAAAGTCCTTTTGATTGGATTCGTATTCATGACTGTCGGGATGTTCTCTTACGGTCTCGTCAACGAAACGCAGGCTTCGGTTATTATTGCGCCCGCATTAATGACCGGAACCGGGCATAGCTTGATGTACCATTCCATGACATCGCTCGCCATCGAACCATTTCCGAGAGAATATCGCGGCACGGGTTCGGCGCTTCTGTCGATGGTAATAGATTTGGGAATACTAATGGGTGCCACCGTTCTTGGAATCATCGGCGAACATTTCGGGTTCACCTGGCTGTTCTTGACCATCGGCGTCGCTTGCGGACTGAGCGCAACACACTATGCGTTTAGCCGATCTCGGTCTTCAAGGTAGGGAGGGCTGGCTCGGTTTTTGGCGAGAGAGACATTTATACTGAGGACTGAGACAGTCCTCCCTACCCTATTAGCGATCCAGGGGCCAGGGGCGTACGCCGTGCTTTTGAGTCCAGCTAGAGTATCGTGCCATAAGCTGGTTGGCGATCTCGGGATGGCTTTCCAGCAGATTCTTCGTTTCGTAGGGATCCGATTTCAAGTGATACAGCTCCCAGTCCCCATTTCGTAGAGCCACCAGCTCCCAATCCCCCTGACGAACCGCCCGATTGCCTTCATGCTCCCAGAAGTATTCGGGGTCCTCGTCTCTGTTTTACCCTTTGAAAAGAGGTAACAGACTGACGCCATCAAGAGAATCGAGTTCAATTCCTTTATAAGATTTTGGATACGTTGCTCCAGCAATATCGAGGCAGGTCGGCATCAGATCATTGATGTGCCCTGTTTCTCGGATCCGGTTGCTTTTGGTTTTCAAGCCATTCGGCCAATGAACTATCATCGGCGTAATGATGCCACCTTCATGGCATTGGGCCTTCCGCATGCGATAAGGCGTGTTGCTGACTTTGTTCCAAATTCCATAGGCAACATTGCTTTCTCGCCCACCCACTTCAATGTCGGGCGTTTTGTTATAGTCTGTCTGGCAAGCTCCGTTGTCCGACAAGAAAAACACCGCCGTATTATCCGCGATCCCCTCACTCTCGAGGCAGCTCATCAAACGGCCGATATTCTGGTCCAGACAATCGATCATGGCGGCATAGACCGCCATCTCTAATGCTTCCTGCTCCTTATCTTCAACGGATTCCCAATCAGGATATACCGGCTCGGAGGCTGGCAAATCATCAGGTACTAACCCGATCGGTTTTTGTTTCTCAAAACGAGCCTCGCGAATCGCATCATAGCCAACCTTATAGACATCCTTATACTTCTCGATGTCTTCCGGCTTGGCCATCAAAGGAAAATGCGGCGCCACGTAGGCGATATACATGTAGAACGGCTTCTCCTTGTCGCGTCGCTGCTCGATATAGTCGATGGCGTAGTCGGTGAAGGCATCGGTGGAGTACCAATTCTCGTCCGGAAAAACCTCTTTCCCATTCCAGAATACGGGACGCTCCCAATAAATCGATGGGTAGAAATAGATGCCGCCGCCCGCAGGCACCCCATAGAATTGCTGAAAACCCCGGTAGTCTGGCCACATCGTTCTTTCGCTCGAACCGACATGCCACTTGCCGCTCATAAATGTCTGGTATCCATTCTGAGACAGTACCTCCGCAATGGTGGCGCTCTTATTGTTTAGGTAACCCTGATACTCCGGATACTCTGATTTCTTCGTATCCATATGCCCTATACCCGCATCCCATTGGTACTGGCCGGTCAACAGGCTTGCTCGAGACGGACAGCACCGGGAAGTATTGTAGAGGTTCGCAAACAGAACCCCTTCTTCGGCGAGACGATCCAAGTTGGGCGTATCAATCTCAGATCCGGTGCAACCCAGATCCGAGTAGCCCATATCGTCGACTAGAATAGTGATTATATTTGGGCGGTCCGTTCCGAAAACTGAGGAAACTGCGACCAGAAAGATAGTGACAACCAAACCTATGCCAAAACCAGCCTCCAAGCTGCCCAAAGCGGATCTGGGCCCACTATTGAGAATCATACCAATATCGGCTCAATCAATTCCCCATGGACATCAGTCAAACGATAGTCGCGGCCTTGGAATCGATAGGTCAGGCGTTCGTGATTGATGCCCAGCTGATGGAGCATCGTGGCGTGTAGGTCATGGATCGATACAGGATTTTCCGTAATATTGTAGCTATATTCGTCGGTCGCTCCGTAACTCATGCCCGGCTTGATTCCCGCTCCTGCCATCCAAATCGTAAAGCAACGCGGATGGTGATCGCGACCGTAAGTGGTCTCGGTCAACTCTCCTTGGGAATAGATGGTGCGCCCAAACTCGCCGCCCCAGACCACCAGCGTGTCATCCAGCATTCCCCGCTGTTTGAGATCCTTGATCAAAGCGGCGGAAGCTTGGTCCACATCGTAACACTGGCCCGGAAGCTCTTTGGGCAAGGTCGAGTGCTGATCCCAACCCATGTGAAAGAGCTGCACGAAGCGAACGCCGCGTTCCGCTAAGCGTCGGGCTAGCAGGGCGTTGGCCGCATAGGTCCCTGGATTGCTCGCCTCCGGACCATACATATCGAGAATGTGATCCGGCTCATCCGATATATCAGTCAGATCCGGCACGCTACTCTGCATGCGATAAGCCAATTCGTATTGGGCGATGCGGCTCTGGATTTCAGCATCGCCAGTTCTGTTCAAATGATGGTCGTTCAGTTCTGCTAGCTCGTCCAGCATCTGGCGTCGCATGCTACGAGAAATGCCGGGCGGATCCTGCAAGAAAAGCACTGGATCCGCGGCGGAGCGAAGCTTTACGCCGGCGTATGAAGTGGGCATAAACCCGGAACCCCAGAGGCGATCATACAATGGCTGACAGGAGGGTCGGCCCGTGCCGCGAGAGGTCAGAGCGATGAATGACGGCAGATCGCGATTCATGCTCCCCAATCCATAGCTCATCCAGGAACCGATGCTCGGCCGACCTGCTAATTGGAAGCCGGTTTGGAAGAAGGTGATAGCCGGGTCATGATTGATCTGCTCGGTATGCATCGACTTGATGAAGCAGATTTCATCGGCAATTGAAGCCGTATGCGGCATAAGCTCGCTCACAGTAGCTCCACTTTGACCATGTCGGCTGAATTCGAAAATCGAATTGGCTACCGGGAATCGATCCTGGCCGCTCGTCATGCCAGTCAACCTCTGGCCCCTCCTTATAGAATCCGGCAAATCCTGGCCACGAACCTTATCCATGTAGGGCTTATGATCGAAGAGATCGATCTGCGACGGGCCTCCCGATTGAAACAAGTATATGACTCGCTTGGCTTTCGGAGCGAAGTGAGGCCCAATCGGCGCCGTTTGCAATTCGGATGGCGTTTCACTGGCATAGCCATTTTCTCCGAGTAGCGAACTGAGAGCCGCAACTCCAATGCCTTTGCCTACCGTCGAGAAAAACTGACGCCGACTCTGCGTCATGGCGTATCGATAAAGCGGATGCTCAGAATTATTCATGATGGATCGCTTCGTCCAGATTATACAAATTCATTATGCTCGTCGACAGAGCAGCGACATATACGGGATCAAGCCCTGATCTCGGCCCGCTTTCCCCTACTTCAAGCAACGCGTTAGCTCCATCCGGATCTTGGCGAAAGTTCCGCAAGCGTTCCTCGAACCCGTTTTTGAGAATCATCAGCTCCGACTCGCTGGGGCTCCTGGACAGGATCGTCCGAAAAGCCTGATTTAAATGAGATTCCGGATCTTTCCTCGAGGAGTCCGCAATCTCCTCCGCGAACACGCGGGCCGCTTCCACGAAGGTGGGATCATTCATCAATGCCAAGGCTTGCAAGGGCGTATTGGTGCGGGGGCGGCCCAGCACGCACATTTCCCTACTTGGGGCATCGAAAGTAGCCATGGTGGGCGGCGGCACGGATCGCTTCCAAAATGTGTATAGACTTCTTCGGTACAGATCCTCCCCGCTACCTTGCACATAGAAGTCCGTCGTTCGAATAGCGCTCTGGAAGGATAGCTCAGCCCAGAGCCCCTCTGGCTGGTAGGGTTTCACTGATGGACCACCTATCCTCTCGACCAGCAACCCCGATGTGAAAAGAGCTTGATCTCGAATCATCTCTGCGGGCAGCCGAAAGCGCGTCATTCGGGCAAGCAATCGGTTCTTGGGATCGCGTTCAGCCAATTCTGGAGACACCTCTGAACTTTGTCGATAGGTAGCGCTGGTCATAATCAATTTGATCAGAGCCTTTGTATCCCAGCCCAATCTCGGGTATTCCATTGCCAGCCAATCGAGCAGTTCAGGATGCGAGGGGTAGGCTCCCTGCAAACCGAAGTCCTCTACCGTCTCCACCAATCCATTACCGAAAAACATTGCCCAATAGCGATTGACAATCACTCGAGCCGTCAACGGATGCTGGCCACTCACTAGCCACTTGGCCAATCCGAGACGATTGACGGGCGCATCTTGTTGAAGCGGACCGAACAGTTCCTCGGGAACACGAGCCTCCACTTGCTCAACCGGGTTATTATACAAGCCACGCTCCAAAATATGAGTCGGACGAGGCTCAGGCATTTCTTCCATGACCATGACATGAGTAGTATAATCGACCTCGAAGCGATTAATCCGACCCTTGGCTCCTTGATAGCGCTCGCGAATATCGGCATTTTCAGGAGCGATGGTCGCGTGGTGGCGCTGCAACGATTCGAATTCCTTGGGCGAACGCTTTTCTGGGAGTTGACGGAGGGCGGCGAACGCTTTGGCTTCGATTCCGCTACCCGCTTGGAAATGCGGCTCGTCCCTACTGGTTGTAGAGAGCCGGAATCGACCTATTGCCTGGTCGGGTTGGTCAGATTTTTGTATGAGCTTCACCACGAGCTTGTCGCCGGGCCCGATGTCGATCGGCTCTTCCAGAGCGAATACCGCAAAAGCTCCTCCTGGCGTTTCTTCGGCATTCAACTTCCAGCCCGACTCCTTGTCTTTGTCGAAGGCATTCGATACTGGATAATCTACCAACTCGAAACTCGCTTGAGCGCTTGAGATTTTCAACGCACTGGGTCGCCTCTCCCCCTTTCGCTGAACCCCGATGCTTAGACTGCTCAACAGAATCTCTCCATTCCCTCTCGTTAGCCCTCCCTTCAGCGAAGCATCCGGCATGACTTCGAGACGCAATGCCGAAACGGTCTCCAACTGAGGCTGCAAATCTACAGTATAGGTTGGACTCTCGAGCCCGTCGGAATGTATCAGCACCGACTGGTCATCGAGTGTATCGAACTTGGTTAATAGAGAAATGGATACGCGGCTCGGCTTGTCGATGGACCAGTGGATCTTTCCTTCTTTCCAGCGTTCTCGGGTTTCCTTAGACCAATCTTCAAAGGCCGGTGCGACTAGGTCGATGGACTGATCATACTCATTTCCCAGATCAGCGACTGATTGCTTCAATCGCTCGTATTCCTCCTGCTTGCCCCTCATGGCCACACGCATAGCTGGATTGGCGTGACCTATGCGGCCATCCTTCCCTTTTTCCGGTACGCTGTTGAAGAAGGCCAAAAACTGATAGAAGTCTCTTTGGGAAATGGGATCGTATTTGTGATCGTGGCAGCGAGCGCAGCCAAACGTCAGGCCCATCCAAACACCGGTCGTCGTTTCCACCCGATCGACCAAATACTCCACAAGATACTCTTCGGGAATAATGCCTCCCTCGTCATTGATCCTGTGATTCCGATTAAATCCAGTGGCGATCTTCTGATCTACTGAAGGATTCGGCAGCAAGTCTCCTGCTAGCTGCTCTATGGTAAACTCGTCGAAGGGGAGGTTCCGATTGTAAGCGTCAATCACCCAGGTACGCCAGGGCCATTGCGTCCGTTCCCAATCCGCTTGATATCCCATCGTATCCGCATAGCGAGCAGCGTCGAGCCAGTCGACGGCCATGCGCTCACCGAATCGCTCCGACTCCATCAGCCGATCGATGAGCGTTTCATAGGCCTCTGGCGAATCGTCAGCCAAAAAGGCATCCACTTCTTCGATGGTCGGAGGCACTCCAGTGAGATCCAGAGTAGCTCGCCGTATGAGGGTGGTTTTGTCTGCTGGCGGTGAAGGTTCGATGCCTTCGGCTTCCAGCTTGGCCAA